>DFQF01000034.1:0-880 GCA_002377645.1 Nitrospinaceae bacterium UBA3496
AGCTTAACTGGATAGAGCATCTGATTACGGATCAGAAGGTTGGGGGTTCGACTCCCTCCGGGCGCGCTTTTATTACTAGTAGCTCCAAAGAGGTTCTTCTAGACTCCAGTCTGGTGAATTTCCCCATCTATTTAAATATGTGACTTCGTCAACAGGATTTCTTTCAGCTACCCCCCATTTTCCTAATGGATATCCTGCAGTTACAACGGCATTAAGAGTCCAGCCTTTATCTTCTGGAACCCCGAGTATTTCAAAAGCTTCTTTTTGTTTAAAAGACATGACAGTTGTTAAGCAAGTCCCTATACCATGTGCTCTCCCAGATAACATTAGACTCCATATAGCTGGAAATATTGATGAACCAGTAGGATCATTTCTCGAAAAAACAAGAAAATGTGCAGGAACTTTATGAAAATTTTCTGCTAACCATCCTGCAGACTTACTTATCCGTATAACCTGATTTGCTTTTTTATTGTCCCCAACCTCTGAGGCACCAAGATCGGGTTTACCTCCATAGAATTCTTTCATATAGTATTCCCAGGTTTCCCTATATACATCACCTAATTTTTTTCTTGTTTCTTGATCGGTGACAACAAGAAACTTCCAACCTTGTCTGTTAGATCCGCTAGGCGCTCTTATTGCAGCATCGAGCATAGTTTTAATTATTTCTTCAGGTATAGGATCTTCTTTAACCCTTCGCATAGATCTCGTTGTATAAAGAGCTTCAAAAACATCCATTTTGTTATTTTAGTAAGATAGAATTTAGGTAGTCATGAATAAAAAAATATTTTCAGAAGTAAAAGACAATATAGGAATGATTTGGCTAAATCGTCCAGAGAAAAAAAATGCTTTAAATGATGAATTATGGTTTGGCTTACCAGAA
>DFQF01000034.1:1210-1871 GCA_002377645.1 Nitrospinaceae bacterium UBA3496
TAGACGAGAACGAGGATGTCTTGGTAATTATATTGGCAGCAAAAGGAGATACCTTTTCTGCTGGTATAGATATAAATTTACTTGTACAAGCTTTTGACCTAAATGAAGACTTAAGAACTAATGCAGAAGAAAGACTAGAAATAATGGAAATAACAAAAAAATTCCAAGATGCATTTACCACTGTTGCAAAAACCAATAAGCCAACAATTGCTGCTATTCAGGGTTTTAGTATTGGTGGAGCAACAAATTTGGTTGCCTCATGTGACATTAGGCTCTCAACAAAAGATGCCAAATTTTCAATTGGAGAATCGAAACTTGGTTTAGTTGCAGACGTAGGGGCCTTGCAAAGAATGCCAAAAATTATTTCAAAAGGTTTGCTGAGAGAACTTGCTTATACTGGAAGAACTTTTGATGCAGAATATGCAAAGGAAATTGGATTTGTAAACCATATTTATGACACATATGAAGAGTTAATAGAAGGAGCAATGGACCTTGCTAAAGAGATAGCTTCGAACTCACCAATAGTTTTAAAAGGAGTAAAAATGATTCTTGATAAAGGAGAGGAATTAACTGCAGATCAGTCATTAGATTTAGTAAGAATGTGGAGCACTTCTTTCCTCACTTCCGAAGACTTAAAAGAAGGTATTTTTGCCATGATGGA
>DFQF01000034.1:2274-6480 GCA_002377645.1 Nitrospinaceae bacterium UBA3496
TAATCTACAGCATTTTCTAAGTCTGTTTGTTTTGTTTTATATTGTTTAGGAAGTAAAGCGGGATTTTTTTCAAAATTTATAACAAGTTTTTCAACAATTTCTTTAGCTTTAATTCTTTCTTCCATTGTTTCTTCTCGTAGGTAAACCTTTTCAAACATAAAATCCCTTAATTCATTCATGCATTCTAAAATTTCATTATCCATGTCAATTCCTTTATTTGTTGATGCTTTAAAAACTCCAGAAATTAGATTATTGATCCACTCTTTTCCAGGAGAGCCAAGAAGCTTAATTATTTTTTCAGGTATTTCCTTTTCTTTTAAAACACCTGCTCTAATTGCATCCTCTACGTCATGAGTTAGATAAGCAATTCTATCAGAAAAACGGCAAATCATACCCTCGGGTGTTTTTGGTGATTCATCATATTTCCAAGGATGAAATTTTATTCCATTTAAAGTTTCATAAGAAAGATTTAAAGGCTCTATCTTCTTAAATATTTTGACTGAATTTTCAGAGTGGCTCCACCCATCTTCCAATATTTCAGCTAGTGCATCTTCTCCAGTGTGACCAAAAGGAGAGTGTCCTACATCATGACCTAAACATATAGCTTCAGTAAGATCAGGATTGAGACCGAGAGTTTTTGCTATCGACCTTCCAATTTGTGTTACTTGTAACGTGTGGGTCATTCTTGTAATAAAATGATCACCATCAGGATTTATGAAAACTTGAGTCTTGTGTTTTAATCTACGAAATGCTTTTGAGTGAATAATCCTGTCCCTATCCCTTTCAAAAACAGTTCTAAATAAATCATGCTCTTCTTCAATTTCTCTGCCTTTTGAGTTGCTTGCAAATGTTGCATTAGAAGACAAGGTAACTCTTTCGTTAGCTTCTCTCCAGTTACGGTCTCTTAATATAAATGAATCATTCATATTTTTACCTTAAACACTAAAAACTATTTAATAAAGGGATTAATTCATTCCAATTACTTATATCAAAAACACCGTCAATTGGTTTGTTGTAGCTTCTAACATACCTAATTATTTTTTTGTTAGGTACTTTCTTCATGAAATTTTCTAATTGATAAGGAGCATCATCTATATATACATCACAATCTACAGTCCATTTATCTTCTATAAAATGTATTTCTTTGGTTGGAATTTTATTTTCACCAAGCCAAATTAAAGTATCATGAATTGACCACCAGGGCTTAGAAGAAAGAATGACAATTTCATGACCTGATTTTGAAAGCTCATTCAATGTTTCAACCGAACCATCATAAACTTCTAAGTTTCGAAAAATAGAAGAACCGTTAATATCTTTTGCCCATTTCCAAAAATCTACGTCCTCTTTAAAGTGGGTTAAAGGCTTTGATAGGCCCCAGCTAGTGATATTATCTTCTAGTATTTTTTTGCCAAACTCTTCTTCGTAATATTTTGTCCACCCTTTAGTGAAGTTTGCAACAACTCCGTCTAAATCTACTCCTATTCTCATTTGACTAAGTTTAATTCTTAGGTGCACTATAGAGAAGGAGACTATTAACATTTAATAATATGAAACAAGCATTATATAGAAAATATAGACCAATAAAGTTATCTGAATTAGTTGGTCAAGAAGAGGCAGTATCTTTAATTCAAAATCAAATTGATAAAGAAAATTTAGGTCACGCATATCTTTTCTCCGGCCCTAGAGGAGTTGGTAAAACGTCTTTAGCTAGAATCATTGCTTTACAGCTAGGTTGTGATCCAATTTTTGACATATCAGAGATAGATGCAGCATCTCACAATAAAGTTGACGACATAAGAGAAATGAATGAAAGCGTAAATTTTATTGCAAGCAGCCCAGGCAAAAAGAGGGTGTTCATTTTAGACGAAGTCCACATGCTTTCGAATGCAGCATCAAATGCTTTTCTTAAAACGTTAGAAGAACCACCAGAACATATAATCTTTATACTTGCGACCACTGAACCAGAAAGAGTTTTAGAAACAATAAAAAGCAGAACAACCCAAGTAGTTTTTAAGAAAATAACAGAAGATGGAATTATTAAAACACTAAAAAAAATAGGGAAAAAAGAAAAAATTACTTTAGATGATGAAATAATAAAAATGATTGCAAATTCATCGGAAGGATCCCTGAGGGATGCAATAAATCTTTTTGAGCAAACACATAATACATTTGGTGATAAAGCATCTGTAGATGACCTTTTTAGCTTACTTGGTCAGTTAAGCAGTAAAGATTTTGAGATTATAATCAATGCTGTAGAAACCCAGAACACAGGAGCTGTTCTTAAAGTAATAAGAGAAGCTTATGGAAAAGGGTTGCAGCCAGGTGATATTGTTGATTCTGTTTCTGAATTTTTTAGAAATCTATTTTATCTTAAATATCTTCCTGATGACAACAAGCTAAGTTCACTTACGCCAAATTTAAAAAAGCTTCTTGAAGAAGCTAATAAGAAAATATCTGCTAAGCAATTAGTTAGAATACTTGACTTAATAGATGAAATAAATACCGTTATTTCGACAACATCTTCTGCACACCTAAAGTTGGAAATATTTATGATGAAAATAATAAAACCAGAACTAGGGTCAGATGTTAAATCTATAGGATACAGGGTTGATCTATTAGAAGGTAAAATAGCTGGATCTGTTGGGTCGGTAAATGATGCAAAACCTGACTTAGAAGATAAAAAAGAAAAAAAAGAACTAAAGAAACCAAAAAAAAATGTAAGCAAAACAAGCCCAGAGTCACTAGAGAATTTTGATGTGTATTGGCCAAAGATTTTAGAAGAATTAAAAGAAAAACTATCTTCAAGAAAATTTTCCTACCTCACTGCTGTAAAACCAGAAGTTGAAAGTAATGATACTATTAACTTATTTGTAGATAAAGATAATGAGTTTCTTTTACAAGAACTTAAGAAATCAGAGGAAGTGATTGATTTAGTAATTTCTGAAGTTGCAAAAAAAATGGGAATAGAAATAGGTATAAAAATTTTGTTAAGTGAGAAATCTACATTAGGAGAGTCGAAAGGCCTAGATGCAGCTCAGGAAGTGTTCGAAGTAGAAGATTTAAATTAACTATCCTTTAAATTCAACTCGCTTAATGCCATAGTGATTCTTCTTGAACCTTGATTTTGTGCACTTTTACAAAGCTCTATAAAACTTCTTAACTCTCCAGTTCTAAATTTCTTGAGTTCATCACCATTTTGAATAGAACCGTTTCTTTCTCTTTCTAGTAGCTTAATTTCAATTTCTTTAGCTCTAGCTAAATAGGTGCTACTAACTTCAAACAATGTATCAACTCCATCAGAAATAGGTGGGTTTATATGCCCCATAAGAACATCTATATATTCATTTATTTCCTCATGAAGATCTTTAGCGTCAGACAGTCCTTTCTTAAGTGGAAATTTCTGCACTATTTTCTCCTTTTAAATTGGACATATCTCATTCTAATAATATTCATGGACACAAAAAAAGAAATAATAACAATAATTGAAGTGACAACCAAGTTATAAATAGTATTTTGAAAATTTAGATTTATATTAACTAAGACTAAATAAATAATTCCTGAAAACAGTAAACATAAAAATATATCATAAATTAAATCTCTATTAAGTACAGATTCACCACCTATTTTTAATGAAAATAACATAAAAGCTGTATAAGCCCATAAAAAAGAAATAATGATAATTGAGTAATTAGTCTCACTAGGGCTATTAGTAAGAAAAAGAGTAATAGTTGTAGCCATAGTTGCAAGAGTTCCAATTCCTACTGGGAACCAATAGCTTTTTTGAACATAATAAGACCTATTGACAATTTGATTAAGTGACCAAGGAATTACTCCCAATGCCACTATTTTCAGTATTGAAGAGACCCTCATTACATCAGCATTAGAAAATTTTCCTCTTTCATAAACTATGCTTATTATTTCTTCTGAATTTATTATAAGAATTAATACCATAACAGCATTAAATAGAAGCAGTGACGAGAGTTGGGTTCTGATTATCGTCTTAAGCTCCTCAAATTTTTTTTCTACAAACAATTTTGATAAAGTTGGGTAGCTTGCAACACCCACAGCTTGAGCAACTATACCTACTGGAAGTAGAGCAATTCGTCTTGCATATCTAAAAGAAGCAACAGACCCAGCACTTAGAAATGATCCGAAAACCCTAAACAACTGCTCATCCATTACAGCTATTGATTGTCCAACAATCAA
>DFQF01000006.1:0-3171 GCA_002377645.1 Nitrospinaceae bacterium UBA3496
GCATCCACTCCAATTTCTCTAGCTGCCGTGACAGTAACTTCACAAGCCAGATCTGAATTCTTACATAAATCTATAAAAGAGACCTTCGCCCTCAAGTCTCGATATTCCTTCATATACCTACCAGCCTGACGCATCAACCAAATTGGAGTAAAATTTGTGTGCAATCCTTTACATGCTCTGAGGAAACATGAATTTTCTGAAATATCTGTGTTTTGATTTTTACAATCAACTTTTTCTTCCATCTCGATTGATTTACCTTTCTAAAAAATTTCAAAAAAGAAGAAATTATCTACAATAGGAAACGAAGAATAACATAGACTTTAAGTTTTACGTAAATTGATTTATAAGTGTGCTAGACATTTAGTTGATTCTTAATGTAATAGTTGTCTTGTATTAATTTCCTAGGCGCCATGGCCAAGTGGTAAGGCAGGGGACTGCAAATCCCCGATCCCCAGTTCAAATCTGGGTGGCGCCTCCAAAGGAATCCCTTCTAAGGAAATACTTTTCCTTCAATTTTCGAAAAAAAGCAAATTCAATTAATCGCTTTAAACTGCTATGTTTGTTCAATACTTTTATAGAATAAAAAAAAGGAACAGTAATGGAAACTCAAAAAAGATCGTTTATAAAAACCTTAACTTGGCGTTCTTTTGTTTTTCTCTATTGGGCAGTTTTTGGCTATATAGCTACAGGTAGTATCAAAAACGCAGGAATTTTTGGTCTAGGTTCAGTAATCCCATCTTTTTTTTATTACGTGCACGAGCGTATATGGAATAATATATCTTGGGGTAGGAATTCGGACATTTAAAACTTTAATACTAACTTTCACTTTTTTAACTTATTAAGAATTTTTCTCTCAATCTTTTGATTCACTTTTTCTACTTGTCTATGAAGGGTGAACAAATCAATAATCCACCACACAAAATACACAATAAGGGCAAAAAGACCAAAACCTGCTATATCACCACCCGTTTCCAAGTCACCTGTCAGAGAACTCAAAAGACCAATTCCCATAGTTAAAAAAGCCAGAGTTGGTGCAATTATATACAAAATGCCCTGCAAAAATTTCCCTTGATAAAATTTATGAATTTCAAAAAATGAAAGAAAAAACCATAGGGCATATGCAATACCAGTAGACTTTCTTTTTCTATCTAATTCACTTTTTAAAATTTCAAGTTCATGAGAATTTAATTCTTTTTTCATTTCAATAAGAGAAGACATTGCAATATCCTTTTTTTGGAAATTTAGCTCTTATAAAAAGCTAAAGAAACATTAATCCCCATCTTGAATTATTTCATCATAAACTCTCTCTAATCCTGCTTGGAACGTCTCTTTTCTTTGTTGCAGCCAATACTCTCCACGAGTGGTATCTGCATGAAAGAATTTATCAAAAGAAGTATGAACAATCGCATTTTCCTTCTCGATACCTTCTTCTATAATTTTTTCCATTCCTCCCTTAATTTCTGAAAGACGTTCTCTTAATTCAGTAGCCACTTCTTTTCCGCAAATCTCGCCATGTCCTGGAACAATAGTATCAATAGATAAACTTTCTACCCACTCTAAGGCTCTAATCCACTCTCCAACATTTGCATCTCTCATCCCTGCGGAAGCTCCATTAATGACAACATCTCCAGAAAAAAGAACTCCTTCTTCTGGAACAAAAACTGAGGAACAAGCAGGAGAATGACCTCCTTTTCTGTATATTTCAAAAGTAAGTGGAGATAAATGAAGAATAATAGATTCTTTGAAACAAACATGAGGAAGACAAGGTGGGGCATTAATTATAGCGTCTGCTTCTTCAACATGACCAAGATCTTTTAAAGTTTCTACAAAAATCTCTTTTGAAAAAGCATTATCTCCTTTTGATGCTTCCTGATATACAAACTCAGGGGCAAAAAAAGTAACGTTTTCCTCAATAAAATGGGCACCTGTAGTATGATCTCCATGATAATCTGTAGCAATCAAAAATTTAATTCCTTCCTGACTCAGTTTACGAATTTCATTTTGCCAGTGTTTTGAATCACTAGGACGCACTGGACAGTCAAGAAGAACAATACCTTCGTCTGTAACAGCCGCACCAACATTTGCCCAATCATATTTAGTTTCTGCATATAAATGTTCAGTTAACTTATCCAAAATTTTTCTCCTTTAAAGGATCTACCCTCTCTTAACTCTTTATTGTAAGACTAGAAATTTTTAAGTTTTTTCCCAACCCAGATTAATTTTCTCAGCAAGTTTATGGCTTAAATATTTATAAAAGAGATCTCCCTGTTTCGCAGAAGCGTTTGAAGCATCGCCCCAAGTTCCAGTCTCTGTATATTTTGACAAATTAAAAATAATTGTATGAACATCAGGGTCACGAGAAATATTCAAATACTCTTCCGGAACAAATGGATTGCTAACCCTATCTTTATCAACAAGTTCTTCATCAAAAAACATTACTGCGGAAGATTCTTGTTCTCCTGCATGAGCACCCCAGGGATCTGAAAGTTTTTCTCCAAGTTCTTTTTCAACTTTTTCCTTTAGTTCTGGACTATTCTGAATTCCAATCATATCCACTACCATCAGTTGTATATCTTCTTCATATTTATGCTTCAGATCTTTGGCAGTAATATCTGTTGGAGAGCTATTTCCTCCGTGTGCATTCAAAAAAACAAATTTTTTCAGCCCGTGTTTCATAAGCGACTCAACCATTTCAGATACGAGTCTCCTAAATGTATCAACGCTCAATGTCATGCTTCCAGAAAAACTCATATGTTGAGGAGAATATCCAATTGTAAGAGTAGGTGCTACTAAGGCATTGATGATTCGAGCAATCCTTACACTCATTTCTAACGCAATAAAAGAATCTGTCCCAAGAGGGGCATGTCTTCCATGTTGCTCTGTAGCTCCCATAGGCAATACAATAGTATTGATTCCAGAATCAATCTTATCCTTTATATCTACCCAATTCATATACGGTATATATCTATCACGCATCTAATCGTCTCCTCATAAACACTAATTTTTGAATTATTAATTTTGAATAGACTAACAGAAAAAAAAGAAGCGCCCAATTCAAATACCACAAAAGGACGCCCCTATGATGCGCAAGGAGGACTGGCAAGAAGGAATTACTACGCAACACAAGGGCGAATTAACTCTTAAACATCTAAATGCTTTGAAAAAAAATTA
>DFQF01000006.1:3528-19055 GCA_002377645.1 Nitrospinaceae bacterium UBA3496
AAAAAAATTAAGAATAAAATAAAAGAAAATAGTTTCTTTTCTGTTTCCAAATTGTTAAAAAGCAGTTTCCTAAATATTACAATTTTGTTTCGAATGTTTTTCGAAATAATTAAGATTAAATATTTTTTCAAAAGGGTATATTGTGTCTCATACTAGAAAGATTCTTATTACTTTCCTCTTCATTTTAATACCATGGTTCGGATTAAATCCTAATGTAGAATCTCAGGAAATAAATTTCAAAAAGATGACACTATCTCCGAATAAAAAAGCAGATCTGAAATTAATCTTACGTTGGTACAGAAACAAAAACAGATCTAACTGGACTATGAATTTTATCAAAACAAGAAAGAATTTTTTTATCCGTATACTCAGTGCATATCCAAAAAAAAAGACTACGAAAGTAGTTCTTCTTTTTTCTGGTGGCGATGGAACTGCAAGTTTTGACATACAAGATCTCGAATCTTCCAACCACAAATATAGATATAAAAAATCAGTTAGACCAAAAAATAATTCGCTTTCTAGATCTGCTCATCTTTTTGCAAACGAAGGATTTATTGCGAGCAATGTAGACGTTCCAATTCCCATTTCCGAAGACCCATTTACAGGAAATGACGCATACGGTGTTGGAACAGATTACAGGACAAGCAAGAAACATTTAAAAGATGTCCAGAATATAATCAATTTCCACAAGAAGAATGGTGTTAAAGAATTTTTTTTGGCTGGCACTAGTAGAGGCTCTTATTCGGTAACCTACCTCGCAACTCAGATTACCGATCCTTCGGTTAAAGGGTTTATTTCAACAGCAAGTATGGATGACATAGATATTATCGACTTATCTAAAATCAAAAAACCTTTTTTATTTGTTCATCACGAAGATGACGAATGTCATGTTACAACACATGGTTCGGCAACATCTAATTATGAAACAATACCTTCCTCTTCGAAACATTTCCTAACTGTTGGAGGTGGAGACTCTCCTTTGGGAAGATCTTGCGGCGCATTAGCAGAACATGGATTTATCGGGATAAATAAAAAAGTCGTTAAAAATATAACTTTATGGATGAAAGGGGAAAAGATCCCAAATAGAATCAGTGATTAAGCAATATAGCCTTTTTATAAGTTATATGGGATTATGAACAATATAAAAAATGTTTTTTCTCCTCAAAAAAGAAAAGGAAAAAAAGTGAGCGAAAAAATAATAGATTCCGTAGAAGCATTAAGAGATTCTTTTGGCTTCCCTTCAGGAAGAGCTGCACAAAAAGAAATGTCTTCTTTAGACAAACACGCAATCGCTTTTATAGAATTATCACCTTTCATAATTATCGCAACTGCTACAGAATCGGGCGCTGATGCTTCTCCAAAAGGAGACCCCCCTGGTTTTGTTAAAGTTCTTGGAGAAAATCAGATATTCATTCCAGATAGACCCGGCAATAACAGAGTGGATACAATGAGAAATCTACTGATTAATCCACACATAGGGGTTATTTTTCTTGTTCCTGGGATGAGCGAAACTTTAAGAGTTAACGGAAGAGCAAGAATCGTTACTGACGATAACCTTTTATCCTCTTGTTCAGTAAAGGGGAAAATTCCAAAATGCGGAATTCTTGTTGATATAGATGAAGTATATATGCATTGTGCCAAGTCTATTATACGTTCAAAGCTTTGGGATAACGAAAGTCAAATTGACAGAAAAACATTTCCTTCTCTTGGAGAAATTTTTGCAGATCAAATCGGAGGAGGTCTTAATGCAGAAGATGTAAACAAAGATATTAAAAGCAAATACAAGGACCAACTTTACTAAGTTCAATCCTTAAATCCAAAAAGATTTTTTAGTTCTATAACTCTCTCCGCAGCGTAAACTATCGGGTAATCGATCATCTTCCCATCTACGGAAGCAGTACCTTCTCCTTTTTCTTTAACTTCATCAAAAACTTTCTTGATTTTTAATGCTCTTTCGTATTCTTCAAGAGAAGGTGTAAAAACTTCGTTTACAGTCTCTATCTGCTTTGGATGGATACATAATTTACCAAAAAAACCTAAAGATTTTGCTCTCTTGCAACTTTGTCTTAATCCTTTTTCATTCTCAAGATTGATCCAAACTGTATCAATAGGCTTAGATAAATTTGAAATTCTACAGGCACTCGCAATTCTTGTTCTTGGATAATCCAAATTAAATTCTTCTTCTGGCCATTCTATATTAAGATCATTTGTATAATCACCTGCTCCAAATGCCAAAGTAAAATCCCTATTTTCAGTTTCAGCGGTACTAATACGAAAAACATTTTCTACACCTAAAACGCTTTCTACAATTCCAATTAAACTGACTTGACCTCTCACAAGGCCAAAAGATTCTTCTAATTCAACAAGTATCTTATGACACCTCAGAATGTCTTCTTTCTTTTCAACTTTAGGAATAATTACTCCTTTAATATTCTCACTAACTATTGCATTGAGATCATCCTCGCCACATGGGACAACTAATCCAGTTTCATCCCTAAATGGATTCGACCTAACAAAAATATCAACATTATTTTCTTTTGCTATTTTTTCTGAAATTTCTCTGACAATCTTCCTTGCAGCAATCTTTTGATCGGATGGAACCGCATCCTCTAAATCCAAAACTACAGCATCAGCCCCACTCTTCCCCACTTTTTCTAACATTCGTATTCGATTACCCGGAGCAAAAAGAATAGAACGATACATTTTCATTAGCTATCCATATGACAAAAAAATTAGGGTGATACGATTACCTTCAGACATTCACTTGTTCCAGTAATTTCAATTCCTTGTTGAATATTTTCTAGAGACATCTTGTGCGTAAAAATATCATCAATTGGCAGATCTGTTCTTAGAAGCATTTCAATTGCAGGTTCAAACTGAACTTGCGGATATGCCCAAGAACCGAGAATATCGACATCTTTATTGCAAACTTGATGAGGTCTAATGTCTACACTTCCTGGATCTCCATAGTGACCGACTTCAATTAATTTTCCACCACGTCTCACCAAATCTAATCCTTCAGAAAAAGCAGAAGGCGCTCCCGCACATTCAATTACTACATCTGGGCCAACGTTATCCGTAAGAGATAAAATTTTATCTTTTCTATCTTCGACCCCTACTTCTGAAATATCTATAAGTTGTGTTGCGCCAAATTTTTTCGAAAAATCAAGTCTCTCTTTTGATGCATCAACCACTATAATTTCACCTACTCCCATACTTCTAAGAGTTGCTACTACAAGGAGTCCTATAGGACCAACTCCCATTACAAGACACCGAACTCCAATTCCGATTCCTTCGCCTGCATTCGGAATTCCAGGAGACAAACCTCTACTAATCGCTCTTTGAGCAACAGAAAGTGGCTCACATAAAGTAGCCCTTTGCAAAGACAAACCTTCTGGCAACTTCAAAACGAAGGAATTCCCAGGAAGATACATATACTCTGAAAATGCGCCAAAAAGATGAGGAAAATCTTTCGATGTTCTAAATCCAAAAACAGTTCGATTTGGACAAAGTTGTGGTCTATGCGGAACATGGACACAATACCAGCACTTTGAACAAGACTGACTACCAGGAGTCACTGTTATAGCATCACCTTCTTTAAGGTTTCCGCCAACAATTTTCATCGTATTGTTCGCATTCTTTCCAATTTTTTCGACAATTCCACTCAACTCATGACCAGGGATCAAAGGCCAGGTAACATTCATCTTTCCTGTAAACATGTGTTTATCGGAACCACAAATTCCAACGGCCGCCACTTTCATCAGAATGGCATCATCTTCTATTTGAGGAATAGAAAAATCTTTCAAAACAATTTCTCCGGGTTTAAGCATTTCTGCAGCTACAATTTTTGACATTTCCAAACCTCTCAAAAAATCGATATAAACAAAAAAAAATCACTGTCTTGCGATATATTTTCGATAAAAGTAATCTAACCTATCTATATGTTTTGGGACAGTTTAATTCATAAAAATAAAGGATTTGGATATTGCTCGAAAAGTGTCTTGGTATTTTTGGTCATCCATTATCACATACAATGTCTCCAGTAATGCATAATACTACTGCGAGAGAATTAGGTCTTCCCTATCGATTCCTGGCTTTTGATGTTAAACCTGAAAATCTCAAAGAGGCTTTATTAGGAACAAAAGCTATGGGTTTTGCAGGGTTATGTATAACTATCCCGCATAAAGTAGAAGTCTTCAAACTTGTCGATGAAATCACTGAAGATGCGGAATTAATTGGTGCCGTTAATGTGGTGACATTCTCAAAGAACGGCAGAATGACAGGTCACAATACAGATGGTATTGGATGGATAAAATCACTTGAAGAAATTGGAGAGAGTCCAAAAGGGAAGAGATGTTTAGTTTTAGGAGCAGGGGGTGCTGCAAGAGCCATTGCTGTAAAATTAGCGCAAGCTGAAGCTCAACAAATATCAATAAGAAACCGTTCAATAGAAAAAGCAGAAAAACTTTCTGAATATATTAGCAGTAGAATTATCGAATCAAAAATTGATGCTGGCGGACTTCAATCTTTGGAACAAGAAACCAAAAATTTCGATCTTATAGTCAATACTACAAGTGTTGGAATGTTAGGAGAAAAAACTAGAGAATCATCTTCTCTAATTGATGAAAATTGGATTTCAGAGAAAAGTATTTGTTCAGATGCTGTCTACAATCCATTAGAAACTGTTTTTCTTCAAAATGCTGAACGAAAAGGGGCAAAAACTCTCAGTGGTTTGGGTTGGTTAATCCATCAAGGTGCGTTTGCATGGAAACTATGGACCGGCATTGACATGCCAATTAATGCTGTAAGGCATGCCCTAATAAAAGAACTTACTAAAAAATAAATTTTTTTCGATAAATAAGTACTCAGGAGCAAACAAATGGTAATGCCCTTAGATCATATACGCGTGATTGATTTATCAAGAGTTCTTGCAGGCCCTTTTTGTACGATGATGCTAGGGGACATGGGAGCAGAAATTATAAAAATAGAAAATCCTGATGGAGGCGATGATACCAGAGGGTGGCCTCCATTTTATGAAGGAGGTGAAAGCAGTTACTTCCAATCTGTAAACCGAAACAAAAAAAGCCTAACTCTGGATCTGAAATCCGAAGAAGGGAAAAAAATTCTTAAAGAGTTAATAAAGAAATCTGACGTTCTGATCCAAAATTTTAGACCCGGTGCGATCGAAAGATTAGGTTTTGGATGGGATGTATGCAAAAAAATCAATCCTAAACTAATCTATTCCTCTGTTTCTGGATACGGACAAAATGGCCCCTATAGAGAGAGACCTGCATACGACATTCTTTTACAAGCAGAAGGTGGGCTTATGAGTATCACTGGACCTTCTGATGGTTCAGGATATAAAACAGGAATTGCAATTGCAGATCTTACAACTGCACTCTTTACAATCCAGGGCATTCTACTTGCAATAATTTCAAGAGAAAAAACAGGACTTGGACAAGAAATTGATGTCTCTATTCAAGATGGACAAGCTGCATTAATGAGTCACGCTGCTGGGAATTTTTTTGCTACCTCTGTCCCACCTGGAAGACTTGGGAATGAACATCCAAGTATTGCACCTTATCGAGATTTTTGTTGTTCTGATGGTCAACTAATAGTTGCGGCTGCAAATGACAGTCTTTGGCAACGTTTTGCGAAGGCAATTGGCAGAGAAGATCTTGCCAATGACAATGCATGGGGAAAAAACGCAGCCAGAGTAAAAAATCGTAAAGTTTTAGACAAAGAGATCGAAAAAACGATGAAACAAAAATCACGTGCAGAATGGTGTAAAATTATTTCAGAAGCTGGAGTTCCTTGCGGACCGATTAGAAATATACAAGAACTTACCAAAGATCCACAAATAAAACACCGTGATATGATTGTAGAAATAGAACATGCAAAAACAGGGGTCCTAAAAATGATGGGGATACCTGTCAAATTATCAAAAACCCCAGGAAAAGTTTTGTTGCCACCTCCTCTTTTAGGAGAACATACAGATGAAATTCTTACAGAAATTATAAAATATACTAAATCGGACATAGATTCTCTCAGAGAGGAAAAAATAATATAATTACAATAGAAGTTCTTAATTATGCATCTGAATAAAATTTGATTGTATAATTTCGAAAAAATATTCTTGGAGGTTCATAAAAACTGAGATCCGTAACCTACTCCTATAATTTCACACTTCCAATAACAAGTTGGTGTATAAATCGTTGTGCTTACTGCGCTTTTAGAACAGACGCACCTACTTTACTATCATTGGTCGAGTGCGAAGAATTAGGGAAAAAAGCTTTTGAAAAAGGTGTCATAGAAGCTTTGATTATGACAGGCGAAGGAATAGACAAACACCCCATAATGAAAAAACAGTTGAATGATTGGGGTTTTGATTCCTATGCATCTTATACAGCTGAAGTATGCAAAAGATACCTAGATATAGGTCTTTTACCTCACACAAATATTGGAACTTTAGAAGAAAGAGAGCTAGAAATACTTAAACCCTATAATGTTTCAATGGGAATGATGGTTGAAACAACGAGCGAGGAAGCAACAAAAATTGCACACTCTGCTGCTCCAACAAAAAAACCATCGTTCAGATTATCCTCTTTGAAAGAAGCTGGAAAACTAAAAATTCCTTTCACTACCGGCATCTTGATAGGTATTGGTGAAAGTTACGAAGATAGAATAAAAACTCTAGAATCCATAGGAGAAATACATTCTCAATTTGGACATATACAAGAAATTATTTTGCAACCATTAAATCCACAAGAAGAAACCCCTATGGCCAATTGGGAAAAACCGAATGATGAAAAAATAGAGGAACTAATCCCTTTCGTTAAAGAAATGATGCCAGATGTCCATATTCAAATACCACCTAATTTAGTTGACAATCTTTTTTCATTAATAGAAGCTGGTGCCGATGACTTAGGAGGTATAGCGCCAGAACCGGACCATATAAATCCAAATAAAGATTGGCCTAATTTGAGTTCACTTAAAAACGAACTCAAAAATCGAGAAGTAGAATTAAAATTACGAATGCCCGTATATGACGAATACATTAAAGGGGATTGGTGCCCAGAACCTACAATCGAAGCATTAAACAATATGCTTTCAAAAAATAGTTCAAAAGTCCTAAATTAAGAGAAAAAATATGGATAATCAAACAAATCAAATATTGGACGAAATTGAAGCAGGTGAGGAACTAACTTGTAAAAATGCCGTTATATTGTTTGATGATAAAAATCAGTCAGTTACTGAAAGAATATATCATCTTGCTGATTTAGAAAGAAAAAAATCCGTAGGAGAAAAAGTTAGTTATATAATTAACGCAAACGTAAATTTCACGAATATTTGCTATACAGACTGTAAATATTGTGGGTTCTGGAGAAAACCAAGTGACAAAGACGCATACACTCATAACGATGAGATACTAATCGAAAAATTTGAGAGAGCAAGAGATTTCGGAGTTACTGAAATTTGTATGCAAGGAGGATTAAATCCTCAAATTTCTTTAGACCGTTATGAAGAAGTCCTTCGTCTGGCGAATAAAATTATTCCTAATGTACACCTTCATGCTTACTCCCCTGCAGAGATAGATCATGTACAACGAAAAACAAGACTGCCTCTTGAAAAAATACTCAGGAGATTAAAAGAAGCCGGTCTTAGTTCTATTCCTGGTACTGCAGCTGAAATACTAGTGGAAAAAGTAAAAAAGAAAATCAGCCCTGGAAGAATATCGGTTCAAAGATGGTGTGAAATAATCAAAACTGCACATGAAGTCGGAATCCCTACAACTTCTACTATAATGTATGGTCATATTGAAGAAACACAGGATCTTGTTGAACATATGAATATTTTAAGAGATATACAGTCACAGAATATAAAGAATAACTTAAAAACCGGATTCACCGAATTTGTTCCACTACCTTTTATTCCTTATGACAATAAAATGGGACAAGAATTTGGCATAACCGAAATGGCAAGTATGGATTACGTTTTCAAACTACATTCTATCGCAAGACTATTTTTCAGGAATCATATTAAGAATATTCAAGTTTCCTGGCCAAAAATTGGTCTTGATGCGGCAAAGGTTTCTTTAAATTTAGGAGTTAATGATTTAGGAGGAACCTTAATAGAGGAGAACATAAGTCGTGAGTCTGGGTCAGAATATGGTCAAAGTTTGACACCTCAAGAATTTAATGAAGCAATTCTTTCGGTTGGAAAAATTCCAGTACAAAGAACCACAAACTATCAAATTATTGAACAAGATGACCCTGATTTTAGACACCCTAAAGAAAATGACTTTCTAATTTTAGGAAAAGGTGCACAATCCGGCACAAAAAATTTCAACCCGTTAACAATGCTTAATTAAAATACTTATACCTGAAAGAAAGAAAATTTACATGAATAATCTACACCACCCATCTTTTAAAAACATGATGCATGATGTTGTGGACGCAGGAAGTTGTTGTGAATGTGGAAGTTGCGTTTTGGTCTGTCCCCATAATGTAATTGAATATGTTGACAGTAAACCAAAACAAACAGCAAAAGCCTCTGCCGAATTTGACTTTTGTGGAATTAGCGAAGGCGTGGGATGTGACGTATGCGCATCGGTTTGTCCAAGGCTCTGGCCAAGGGAAGACCATCTTAAAGATGTAGTTTTCAAAGACTCTAGACCTTATGAAGATATTTTTGGTGTATACAAAAATATCTTTGCAGCTAGAACAAAGAAAAATGAAATAATGGAAAATGCACAGGACGGTGGAATTGTCACTGCACTTCTTTCATGGGGATTAGAAAAAAAGATAATTGATGGTGCAGTTGTATCTGCTGTAGGAGAAAACGACCCTCCATGTAGTCCGAGTCCAAAGGTAGTTACCACACAAAAAGAGATACTGGCTAGCGCAGGAAGTTGGTATACATACTGCCCAAATAATTTAGCATTACAAGAAGTTGAAGAAAAAAATCTAAAGAAAGTTGCGTTTGTAGGTGTTCCTTGTCAGATAACACCAATCAGAAAAATGTCCCACATAGACCCTGCTTTTCTACTTTCTGCAAAAAAGAGACCTCAGCATATAGAAAAACAAAGAGGATTTTTAAGAGGATTTTCTAATAGGACTTCTCTTCAGATAGGACTTTTTTGTACAGAAGTTTTCACTTTTGATCTAATGAAAGAAAAAATTGAAGGAGAAATGAACATTCCACTTGAAGATGTAGCTAAATTCAACGTGAAAGGTGATGTTCTTATACATAAAAAAGACGGCGAATTAGTTACCCTACCTCTTAAAGAAGCCATGGAAAATTATCAAAGACCAGAGTGTCAACATTGCGGAGATTTCTCTGCAGAATTAGCAGATATTTCATGTGGAGGTGTTGGGACACGCGGCTGGACAATAATAGTAATTCGCACTAAAAGGGGTGAGGAAATTTGGAAGAATTTTCAGAAATCAGGGACGATTGAAACTATGCCAATTCAAGAGAATAAGAGAGCTTGGAATATCCTGCAAATCTTAGCTAGACGTCAAAGAAACAGAGTTCCTAAAGTTGAAGGAAGAAGTGGAACTACTGATAATCTTCCGCAATATAACCCTAAAGACGGTTCTGTTTTTTCACTTAAAAAAATAGAAGATAGTCCAAAAACTGATGAAGAAATCAAAGAATGTTTAGTTGCAGCATATGGAGAAGAGAATCTTCCAAAACAAATTGACGGATTCATGGCAGGACAACCAATTCCTGGGGACCCTGGTCCACCACCCGATGGAGAGAAAAGAAAACTTCCTCCACCTCCTACACCTGAACAAGGCGGGGCACCACCTGTATAAAGGGCCAAATTTTCAATGGACAAACAGACATTTAATGAAAATCTTGGTAATTTCAGACTTGCAGATGCATTAATCCAAAGAAGGTCAATCAGAATCTTTAAACAATCTCCTATTCCGAAAAAGTTAGTTGATACTGCAATTTATGCTGCACTTTTAGCTCCTAGCCCACATGGAACATTTCCATGGCGTTTTTGCATTATAAATAAGAAAAAATCAAAAACGAAATTAGGAAAATCAATGGGCGAAAAATTCCTTGAAGATATGAAATTTGAAGGAATCTCAAAGAAAACAAGAGAAAATAGATATCAAAAAAGTTTACTTTTAATTCAAAATTCTCCTCTCATAATTCTAGTTTCTCTTGATTACTCTAAGATGGATTTTTATGAAGAAAGAAGTAAACAACACAACGAAAATATGATGGCAGAACATAGTCTCGGCGCAGCGTTACAGAATCTAATGATTGCTCTTGCTGCACAAGGCATAGGTTCTGTATGGAGATGCGCACCTTTATTTTGTCCTGAGATTGCAAGAGATGCTTTAAACTTACCTAAGAAATGGATTCCACGTGCTATGATTCTTGCAGGATTTCCAAAAATAAAACCTACTGAAAAAAAATTCATTAAACCTAGAGTTTTAATAAGATGAGTAATTACGGAAAGGTAGTTGCATTCGCAGGAGGAGTAGGTGGGGCGAAACTTGCTACTGGACTTCACTCAATTCTAGAAGATGGAACTCTTAGTGTTGTAGTGAATACCGCTGACGATTTCACTTTACATGGGCTACATATTAGTCCAGATGTAGATACTGTTATGTATAACCTTGCAGGTCTTTCGGATCCAAAACAAGGTTGGGGTATAAAAGGTGATACAAATGAAGCTCTGAAAATTTTGGATATTTATGGAGGAGCATCTTGGTTTAAACTTGGAGACAAGGATATTGCAACACATATTAGAAGAACCCAAAGACTGAATGAAGGGAAGAATCTCACGGAAGTAACATCAGAACTATCTTCTGCCTTAGGAATTAAAACAACAATCTTACCTATGACAAATAATGAAGTTGCTACAAGAATAATAACTCCAGAAGGAGAATTAGAATTTCAAGATTATTTTGTTGCCAGAAAAACCCTACCCAAGGTAATTGGAGTAAATTTTCATGGCATTGAGAATGCCAGTGCGACCAAAGAGGTACTTTCAGCTATTGAAGAGGCATCACATATAATTTTTTGCCCTTCAAATCCAATCGTAAGTATTGGGCCAATATTAGAAGTAAGCGAAATAAGAGAGAAATTACTAAATCCTCATTGCACAAGGGTTGCAGTAAGCCCAATTATTGGAGGCAAGGCTTTGAGAGGACCTGCTGCAGAAATGCTAAAAAGTTTAAATTACGAAGTGTCTGCTGTAGGAGTAGCAAAGTTTCTCAGAGAATTTATTGACGGATTTGTCATGGATACTGTAGATAAACAATTAAAAAATCAAATAGAAAAAATTGGGTTAAAAATCAAAACCCTTCCTACTATAATGTCTAATTTGCAAACAAAACGAAATCTTGCTAGACAGACTCTTGAATTTTCAGATTCACTAAAATAAATTAGATTTTTACCTTACAAAATTTGACAAAAGACAATGAAAACTTTCAAACCCTGTATTGCAATAATTCCTGCAAAAGATTTTCAAAAAGGCAAGTCTCGCCTTGCTGGAGTATTAGAAGAGAAACTTAGGATCAACTTGCAGAAATGGATGTTGCAAAATGTTTTAGTGTCCGTTACCAATTGTAACCTGATCAATAAAACAGTTGTGGTTAGCGATTCAGTTGATGTTTTAAAGATAGCAAACCAATTTAATACGGGAACAATCAATAGTGATTCGAATGATCTAAATATAGATTTGACAAAAGGAATGGAATGGGCAAAAAAACGTAATGCAAAATCTTTTCTTATAATCCCTTCAGACTTACCCCTGATAGAAAAAGATAGCGTAAGAAAAATTATAGAAAGAGGAATGAAACTTTCGTCTGTTGTAATTACACCTTCTTCGGATGGAGGAACTAATAGTCTTTTTTTTCTGTCAAAAGAAATCCCTAAACTTTCTTATGGGAAAAATAGTTTCAAAAAACATTGGAAAGAATTCGTCAAAAAGAAGATTGGAATAGAATGCTATGAAAATAAAAGTCTAAGCTTTGACCTTGACACACCTGATAATCTTAAGAAGTTAATAGAATATAAGCCCGATCTATTTAAATTTTTAGCATTAGAAGACTAATTATGAATAGTATAGAAATAATTCCAATAACGGGAATTCCAGAAATACACCCGAACGATAGTATCTTCGAAAAAATTTCTAATCAGATGGAAAAGCTCGGAGTTTCTTACATAAAAAACGACATCTTGTGTATCGCTCAAAAAATAGTTAGCAAATCAGAAAATCAATATGCAAATCTTAAAGAAATTGTTCCCACAGAAGATGCCATAAAAATTGCACAAAGAGATGGTAGAGATCCAAGATTAGTTGAAGCAGTTATAAGAGAATCAAACGAAATAATAATTGCCACAGAAAAAGCTTTAATTGTTGAACATCGAACTGGTATGGTATGTGCTCATGCAGGAATCGACAGGTCAAATCTTCCTGGTGAAGAAGATACGATTTTACTTTTACCCAAAGATGCAGATTTATCAGCAAGAAAGATTAGAGAAGAAGTTTTAAAAAAAGAACACGTAGAAATAGCAGTTATTGTCGTGGATACTCAAGGCCGCGCATTTCGTCGTGGTGTAGTCGGAGTTTCAATTGGCTCATCTGGGTTAGAATCTTTATCTGACCTGAGAGGAGAAAAAGACCGTTCTGGAAAACCTTTACTTATCACTATTTTAGCGCAAGCAGATGAAATTGCAGCCGCGGCAAGCATGGCAATGGGACAGGCAGGAGAAAGCATCCCTGCTGTAATTATAAGGGGATTAAATTACAGAAAAAACAATATCTCATCTTCTGAACTTTATCGTTCAAAAGATGAAGATTTTTTTAGAAAGTAGACAATTTACATTAAAGTATAGGAACTCTACATGTGGAATAATCTTAATTATCTCATAGATATTTTGATAATGTGGTATCTGATTTATCAGGTATACAAAAGATTCAATAATTCACATGCCATGCAATTATTGATACGAATAGTCTCTATTTGGATATGTTATTTCATATCCAAACACTTTGGTTTGCATCTAACTTCTTTTCTCCTTTGGATAGTTTGTATTACTTTTCTTATACTTTTTCTAATCTCATTCCAAAATGACATTCGTAAAATATCCTCAGAAATTAATCCACTAGTACGAATTATTGCAATGATCAGAAAAGTTTTTAAATTTACGCCGACAAACAATACACTTTCTATTCTTGGGGATTCAACTTTTCAACTCCTTGAAAAAGGTCTCGGGGCAATTGTTATTATTGAAAGAAAAGAAGATTTAGATTCCATTTTTCGTAGTCCCGGAGAAAAAATTGATGCAGAAATCAGAACTGCACTCATGGAATCAATCTTCAATTCCACGTCTCCATATCATGATGGAGCTATTCATATACAAAATGGAAAGATTCTTAGAGTTGGATGTATCTTACCCTTATCTGAAAGGCAAGATATTCCTGCTTCCTATGGAACACGTCATAGAGCTGCCCTGGGAATAACAGAGAGTTCAGATGCACTAGCTATTATAGTTTCAGAAGAACGCAGAGAAATAGCAGTAATAGAAAATGGAGAAATCACTAAAATAGATACCAAAGAACAACTCACGGAATGGATAATGTTAAGAACAAAATCAAATGAAAACTCAATAGATTTTAAAAACCAATTTACGTTAAATAATTTAACAAACAATTGGAAATCAAAATTTTTCATACTCGCATGTTTAATCCTTCTTTCTAATTTTGGGATAGATGAAAAAGTGACTCCTTCAAATATACTTTCAAATTTTTCTGAAAGCGAAACTGCTAGATATAAGGTTCCTATTTCTTTTTATAATATCCCTAAAAACCTTGAATTAGAATTAGATAATTTCAAAGTCATTGAACTACAAGTAAGCGGAAGAAAAAATATTCTGAATTTTTTAGATGAAGAAAAATTAATGATCAGGTTGAATTTAAAGAATTCTGAACCGGGAGAAAATTCTTATAAAATATCATCACGAGATGTCATAATGCCTGATTTTCTAAAAATTGTAAGTTTCTCACCAAAAAAAGTACTTTATAGGTTAAAAATAAAAAATTGAAACTCCTTTTGATAAAAATCGAAACATAACGTCAAAAAAACTGTAACATTGCCGAAATAAACACATAATATATTTAAACCATATCTTTTTGAGTATGGTTCATTATTCCAATTTTTATATTTCACCCGCAATAAAATTGAATATTGAATCCATCGTTTTTCTTCACAGAGTCTCGGACGAAAAGCGAAAAAAATTCTAGTATACCAAGGAGGAAGTAAACATGGTAAATGCTGTTTTTTATGGAGCAACAGTTTTAATATCAACCTTATTGTTCGAATCGAATGTTTTTGCGGCGGACAAACTAGATTCAGGAGATACCGCCTGGATTCTAACTTCTACTTGCCTAGTATTATTTATGACCATCCCTGGATTAGCATTGTTTTACGGCGGATTGGTTCGTTCAAAAAACATTTTATCCGTACTTATGCAGTGCTTTGCAATTGCATGTCTAGTAACTGTTCTTTGGATAATCTATGGTTACAGCCTTGCGTTTTCAGGAGGTGGCAACTTTGTAGGGAATCTTGACAAAGCATTCTTATCAGGAGTCACAAGAGATTCATTAAATGGAACATTACCTGAAACCGTTTTTGTTATGTTCCAGTTAACCTTTGCTATTATTACACCGGCTCTTATAGTGGGTGCGTTTGCAGAAAGAATGAAATTTTCTGCAATGCTCCTCTTCAGTGCACTTTGGTTTACAATTGTATATGCTCCTGTCTGTCATTGGGTATGGAATGAAAATGGATGGCTCTTCAAAATGGGAGCTTTAGATTTTGCTGGTGGAACTGTAGTCCATATCAACTCAGGGATAAGTGCACTTGTCGCTGCACTTATTATAGGGAAACGCAGAGGATTTCCAGAACAACCAATGACACCTCATAACCTTACTATGACCGTAACAGGTGCTTCTATGCTATGGGTAGGTTGGTTTGGATTTAACGCGGGTAGCGCAGTTTCAGCTGGAACAGATGCTGGAATGGCAATGCTGGTCACACATATTTCCGCTGCTGCTGCCGCTTTGGCTTGGATGACTTGTGAATGGATGAAATACGGGAAAGCAAGTGTCCTTGGAATTGTAACTGGTGCAGTTGCTGGCCTTGTATGTATCACCCCTGCTTCAGGTTCTGTGGGTCCAATGGGTGGATTGGCACTTGGTATTGCCGCTGGATTTCTCTGCTATTATGCAACCCACATTATGAAAGAGGTTTTAAAAATAGATGATTCTTTAGATGTCTTCACTGTACACGGAGTGGGTGGAATAGTAGGTGCGCTTTTGACTGGTGTTTTTGTTGCTTCAAATTTAGGTGGAGCTGGCTTAGGGAAAGATGTAACAATGGGCGGACAACTTTATATTCAATTCATAAGTGTTGTTGCAACTTTAATTTACGCCGGGGTTCTTTCATTCATCATACTAAAAGTAGTGGACGGTATTTGTGGACTCAGAGTTTCTG
>DFQF01000046.1 GCA_002377645.1 Nitrospinaceae bacterium UBA3496
CCCATAACTCCTAGTCCTAGTTTTCTAGTACCAAGATTCATTTCTTCAATTTCAGGGATTGCATACTTGTTTGCGTCAATTACGTTATCTAGAAACCTTGTTGTTAATCTTATTATTTTTGCTAATCTATCCCAGTCTATGGAATTTTCATTTTCAGATTCTATAACAAATTTTCCTACGTCAATTGAACCTAAGTTACATGATTCATTTGGTAGTAAAGGTTGCTCTCCACATGGATTTGTTGCTGTTATTCTTCCTACGTGTCTAACAGGGCTATTCCTATTTACCTCGTCTAAAAAGACCATCCCTGGCTCACCATTTGACCAAGCTCCATGAACAATTTTATTAAATACTTCTCTTGCATCTAACTTCCCTGCTTCTATTAATTCACTTTCTGAATCAGCAGGATTTGATTTAACATATAAAGGATATTCTGTACCATCTTTGACTGCTTGCATGAATTCATCAGATGCTCCAACAGAAATATTGAAATTATGAATTTCACCTTCTATTTTTTTACATTCAATAAAATCAAGTATATTTGGATGATGCACGTCCATTACTGCCATATTCGCACCATCTCGTTTTCCACCTTGGGTTACAAGTGTAGAAACAGAGGATAAATGCTTTAAGACGGCAATGGGTCCACATGCTTTACCATGAGTAGTAGCAATTGGTGTCCCTGTTGGCCTGATCTCTGATAAAGAGAAACCGGTTCCTCCTCCAAATTTTTGAACCATTGCGGCATCATGCGCGGCTTTCATTATTCCTTCCATTGAATCAGTTAGTGGCAGAACAAAACATGCAGATAATGTTCCTGCCCCTGTTCCTGCATTCATAAGAGTTGGAGAGTTCGGAAGAAATTCTAAGCTTGCCATGGATTGGTAAAATAAGTTCTCTATTTGTTTTACTTCTGAATCCTTAAGGCCATAATCTTTCTCGGGCTTAGCTAATGCCTTAGCTACCCTAATAAACATTTGATTGGGAGTTTCAATAATCTCATCATTGTCGTCTTTCAATAAATATCTTTTATCTAAAACAACCTTAGCGTTATCACTAATAGGTGCAGGTTCAAAATCTTGATTTGTTTCTCCGTATCTACTAAATTCAAGATTTGTTTTATTGGTTTCTACCATTAGTTTTACTCCTTTTCTTTTTTTACTTTTTTTGTTATGGGAAACATTTCCATTTGATCTTTTGCATTAATAATTTTTTCTGTTTTGAGCTTATCTATCTCGTCAACAAAACTATCTTCATTTTGAAAGTCTCTATAAACACTAGAAAATCTTATATAACTAACCTTATCTAACTTAAGAAGTTCGTTCAAAACCATTTGTCCTATTACGTTTGATGAGATTTCAGCCCCATGGTTTTGAAGTAAATTAGTTTCTATGTCTATAGCTATTTTTTCAATCTTTTCATTTGAGATTGGTCTTTTTTTACAAGCAGTAGAAATACTTTTGGTTAGTTTTTCAACAGAAAAAGTTTCTTTTGAATTGTCCCGCTTAATAACGTTTAGTAACTGTGAATGAATTTTTTCATAGGTGGTAAATCTTAGAGAGCACATCAAACACTCACGACGTCTTCTTATACCATCCTGTATATATCTAGAGTCTACTACCTTAGATTCTTGGTTGTCACAATATGGGCAATTCATAGCTTTAAATCAAAAAAATGTTCCGCTTTTTTTTCGGGTATAATTAACTATCTACTATTCATTGTGGCTTTGTCAAGCTTCATGCACTACATATTGTGTGGTGCTTTTTATCTAAAATAATCTAAAAGTAAAGAAATAAGTAATAAAAATAAAAATTCAGGTTATCTATTTTCTAAGAAATGGTGGAAGATCTAAGTTGTTTTTGTCATTATTTTGGTTTGAACTATTATCACTTGATCTTATCTCTGGACGAGTAGTTGTTCTTTCGTTTCTTGATTGTTGGGATGTTTGATTTAGAGAAGGGAAACCTGTACCAATAAGCGTAATTCTCATCTCGTTATTTAATCTTTCATCTGTTACAGTTCCAAAAATAATATTTGCATCAGGATCCACAACTGATGATATAGTTTGAGATGCTTGCTCTATTTCATTTATTGATAGGTCCGAACCGCCTGTTATATTGAACAAGACTCCTTTAGCTCCATCAATAGTCTGCTCTAGTAGTGGAGATGATAATGCCATTTCTGCAGCTTCTATAGCTTTATCTTCACCTTTTCCTGTACCTATAGCCATCCAGGCCGGACCAGCATTTTTCATTATTGTTGTAACATCAGCAAAGTCTAGGTTTATTTCACCAGGAGTAAGTATTAATTCGGCTATTGATTGAACTCCTTGTCTTAGAACATCATCAGCTCTTCTAAATGCCATATCCATCGAAATGTTTGTATCTGAAGCAAGTAAAAGTCTATCATTAGGAACAACAATCAATGTGTCGCATTGTTCTTCCAGCCTTGACACACCTTCTTCTGCTTGTTTTATTCTTTGAGAGCCTTCAAAAGAAAATGGTTTTGTTACTACTCCAACTGTAAGTGCTCCTGAGTCTTTAGCTACGCTAGCGACTACCGGGGCTCCACCAGTTCCTGTTCCTCCGCCCATTCCAGCAGCAATAAAAACCATATCTTGATTTTGAACTAGTTCTAAAATATGATCCCTGTCTTCTTCATGACAAAGTCTACCTTTTTCTGGATTTCCACCAACACCCATTCCTCTGGCAAGTCTATCACCAACCCTCAGTTTGCTAGGAACATCTGAGTTTGAAAGAGCTTGTGCGTCTGTATTAATAGTTGCATATTCAATATGAGAGATTTTATTCTTATACATTCTATTGACTGCATTAGAACCACCACCACCAACTCCTACAACAGCTACTCTAGCTTGACCTATATTTTGATCAGAATCTTGTACCAAACTATTTTCCTTTATTTAAGAATATTTTTTATTTTTGTAGATATTATATTTACTTTTTCACTTAACATTTTAACACTAAATTGAAAGTTAGAACCAATTTTGCCTAAAGTTAGACCATTAACGGAGGACACCTTTGTTGTTTTTGGGGTATTTTTTGTTGAGCCCATAAGAACATAATCTGTACTTGAATTTATATTATGACAATAACTTGCTAACGCCATTACTCCCATAGACTCGATAGGTAAATTTTCACCTAGAAATTTTATATTTTTTGAATCTATAAGTCTTGATTTAGCTTGAAAAATATATCTGGATAAAGGAACTATGCCTTCAAGCTTGCTTCCTCCTCCACATAGCACTATTCTTTCAGGTAAATTTTCAGTTCCTAATTTATCAATTATTTCTTGCCTTATTAAATTAAATAACTCTATGGCTCTTTCTTTAAGAACCTGCGAAATCTGTCTTTTTGTGATTTCAAATGTTTTACTAGAATCATTTTGTTTTACTATTACTTTTTCTGCAATTCTTTCATTTTCTGGAGTGCAACTAGTTTCCAACTTTAATTGATTTGCAAAATCAATATTAGTTGAGAAAGCTATTGATAGGTCGGATGTAAATTGATTGCCTCCTACTGGCAGCGAACCAATAAGAACAGGTTTTCCTTTCCTAGAATAGCAATAATCTGTGCTCCCAGCTCCAATATCTATTATCAAAGACCCTATTTCTTTTTCATCTGAATTAAGCAAATAATTAGAAGCTACGATAGATTCTGATGTAATAATATTAGTTCCCAATCCAGCCGATGAAAGAATTTCTTGAGATTTTAAAATATCATCTTCATCAATATTTACATAAAGATTACTAACGCTAAGCTTTTTTGAATGCATTCCTAGAGGATGTCTAATTCCTATCATTCCATCTAATGAGTACTCCAAAGGTATAATATGTGCTGTGCTTTTTGATATAAATGAGTTTATTTTAGGGTTGTTTTTTGTAAGAAGGTTTAATTGATCTTGTGTGATTATTTCACTAGAATCCATATTTTCTAAAGAAGAATCAATTATTGCAGAGTTTACTGCAGATCCTCCAAAGGAGATATTACATGACACAATTTCGTTATCTACATTTTTGAAATCTCTTACCAAGTTATTTATTTGATTTATTACAATTTCAGAATTTTCTGAGGTTATTTTTTCTCGTAAAGGTTCGGCATAATTTTTTTCAGAAAAAAATAGAACTTCAATAGTATTTGAAATTTTTTCTGTCAACAATAATTTACTTGAATAAGATCCTATGTCTATAGATAATAATTTAGTCATATTAAATTCTTTCAACAACTCTCAATTTTGCACTTCTACTTCGTTTGTTAGCTTCAATTTCACTTTGAGATGGAGAAACTGGCTTTTTTGTTATGATCTTTAATTTTGGAAAATGCCCACAATCACATTTTGGTATATTTGGTGGGCAAATACAATATTTTGATTCCTTCTTAAAGAAATTTTTTACTATTCTGTCTTCTAAAGAATGATAA
>DFQF01000065.1 GCA_002377645.1 Nitrospinaceae bacterium UBA3496
GATTATTCAGAAGAATCTTTAGAAGAAAAGTCAACAAAAGTGGATAAGTTTATTGAATTATTAGAGTCATTAGACAAAGAGAAGCTTGACTCTAAGCACCTTATTACCTATGGAATGCTTCAATTTACATTAGAGAATTCAAGACAAGGTCTGCTAGATAGAACTTTTGAGTATGATGCAGGCGTTGCAGGATGGCAAAGGCTTCTGTTAGATTATCATTCAATGTTTTACATCCCTAATGAAGAAAGTGCTAATAATCTGCATGGAAGGATAGAGAAGTATAAAAATTTGTATGACCAAGTTTCTCATTTGCAGAAAAAAGCTCTTAAAGAGGGCAGAACAGCTACTGCAAGAAATGTAAGTAGGACTATAGAACAGATTGAAAATTATTTATCTATAAATATTGAGGAAGATCTTTTGTTAAAGGTTAACTTTTTCCCAGAAGTTTCAAAAGAATTTGTTTCATCATGGAAAGAAACAGCGATAGAGAAGATTGAAAAATATGTTCGACCTTCTGTTCAAAACTATCTGGATCTTTTGAAGGGTGAAGTTCTAGATCAAAGTAGAGACGACGAACATAGTGGAATTATGTGGAACCCAGGGGGAGAAGAGTTTTACTCTAGACAACTGAGGAGATATACAGATCATGAAGATGCAACACCAGAAGATGTTCATAAGGTTGGTTTGGAAGAAATAGAGAGATTGAAAAATGAGTTTCTTGTATATGGTGAAAAGGTATTTGGTTCTGGTTTAGATTTTCAATCAATTATCTCTAAAATGCAGACTGAGCCTAGCATGAGGTACGAGAACGAGGAACAAATGCTCCAGCTAGCAGAGGAAGCAGTCAAGAGAGCCTATGAGCCACTTGGAGAGTGGTTTACTGTTTATCCAGAAGCCCCTTGCATTGTTTTACCAGTCCCTCCTGAGTCAGCTGAACATGCTCCTCCAGCATACTACTGGCCACCCTCACAAGATGGTTCTAGACCAGGAACATATTTTTTGAATACCTATGACGCTTCTTCAAAGAGTATTTTTGAAGCCGAGTCTGTAGCATTCCATGAAGCTATTCCCGGACACCATATGGATAGAACTATTGCTTCTGAACTCAAAGATGTTCCTGAGTTTCAAAAATATGCAGCTTCCACTGCATTTGTTGAAGGATGGGGTTTGTATTCAGAGCAATTAGCAAACGAAATGGGCCTTTACTCAAACGATGTACAGCAACTAGGAAGACTGGGGAATGATGCCTGGAGAGCCTGCAGGTTGGTACTTGATACCGGGATGCATGGTATGGGTTGGTCAAGAGACCAAGCAATCAACTTTTTTCTCGAGAACTCCCCAATAGAAAATACTAATGCAAATATAGAAACCGACCGTTATATCGCTTGGCCTGGCCAAGCTTGTGCGTATAAAATGGGACAGCTAGCCATAATGGAACTAAGAAAAAATGCAGAAGAAGACTTAGGAGAAAGTTTTGATATAAAACTATTTCATGATGAGGTTCTAAAAGACGGAGGAATAACTATCCCAATACTAAGAAAAAAAATAGAAGAATTCGTAGCTTCAGCCTGAACTAAACTTCACTTTTCTTTGCGGGGGGACCACTACTCTCTCTAATTACAATTTCATGCTTATAGCTTTTATGTATATTATCCTCTCTTCTTTTTGAAATATTCTTAACTTCTTCGACTTCTTTCTGCAGAGATTCAATTTTTTCTTGCAGACTATCGATTGTAGATTTTAGTTCATAGATCACCTTAATTCCCTCAAGGTTCATTCCTTTATTAGTTAGCTCTTGAATTTGGATGAGTCTATTTATATTTTCTTGAGAATATCTTCTTGTACCCCCTTTTGTTCGATAAGGCTTTACGAGACCTTTCTGTTCATAGATTCTTATTGTTTGAGGATGAATTCCTGACATATCTGAAGCTACAGAGATAAAATATACAGCTTCTGATTTCTCTTTATTCATTTAAATACTCCCTTGGCGAGTCTCCCTCATAACCTTTATCTTTGAACTTTTGTAGTTCTCTTTTAGCTGCTCTTGTGTATTCAGGAACAACAATCCCTACTTTTACATAAAAATCACCAGTCCTTCTTCCCTTTGGAGTTATTCCCTTTCCTTTTACCCTAAAAGTTTTTCCACTTGGAGTACCAGGAGGAATTTTGAGTGAAATATCTTCATTAAGTGTGGGAACTGAAATAGTTGTTCCAAGTGCTGCTTCTATAAATGTAATCGGAACATCAAGTAATAAATCTGCACCGCTTCTTTTGAAGAACCTATGTCTCTCTACATTGATATTTACTAATAAGTCTCCATCTGGAGCTCCTGATCTTCCTTCTCCACCCTGACCCCGTAATCTAATAACTGTACCTGTATCAACTCCAGAAGGAATTTTAACTTTTATACTCTCATTCTTTATTTTTTTACCATACCCTTTGCAGCTAGAACATTTTTTATCTACAACACTACCTTGTCCTTTGCATGCATTACAAGGTTGAGAAAAAGAAAAGAATCCTTGATTTGAGGCTACTTGACCTGACCCGTTACATATATTACATTTATGAAGAGCTGTCCCTTTGTCTGCACCATTACCCCTACATTTTTCACAGAAAATTTCCTTACTTATACCAACTGACGTTTCCACGCCCATAGCAGCTTCATTAAAAGCTATAGTAAGGTCTGTTTGGTATGTCTGCCCTTTTGTGCTTCTTTGTCCACCAAAACCTCCGAATATATCTCCGATACTCCCAAATAAATCTCCGAAATCATCTACCCTAAAACCCTGTCCACCAAAACCTCCAAAACCACCAGCCCCCATAGCTCTTACCTGGTCGTATTCTTGTCGTTTGTTTGGATCAGAAAGGACTGCATATGCTTCAGAGATTTCTTTGAATTTTTTTTCTGCTTCAGCATCTCCTGGATTTAAGTCTGGATGGTTATCTCTGGCCATTCCCTTGTATGCTTTCTTTATATCTTCGACAGATGCTTGCTCTCCAACACCTAAAGATGCATAGAAGTCTTTTTCTAACCAGTCTCTATTCACTACTTACTTTCACTAAAGCAGGACGTATCAATTTGTCTCTAAATATAAAGCCCTTCCTGAGAACTTCAGAAATTTTTTCATTAGCGCCTTCTCCCGTATGTTCCATTGCCTCATGTAAATTGGGGTCAAAATCACTCCCAACACCGGGAACTTCTACTATCTCAATAGCTTCGAAAGTTTTAATTAATTGACTATAAAGTGTTTGGATATTTTTATTATCGCCATCTT
>DFQF01000079.1:0-5393 GCA_002377645.1 Nitrospinaceae bacterium UBA3496
TATTGTGCGGCTAAAGCCGGACTAGAGGGTATGTCTAGGGCTATGGTTGAAGAATGTCGTCCTAAGGGCATAAAGGTTTGCGTTTTAAGACCTGGAGCGACTGAAACTCCTTTATGGAAGTCTATACCAGGAGAATTTGATTTCTCTAAAATGTTAACCCCTGAAAAAGTAGCCGAATCAATGGAATATTTATTATTACAATCTTCATTAGCTTGGACAGAAACTCTTGAAATACTTCCTCCAGAAGGAAACTTATAGAAAAATTTTTTTTTCATTTGATTTCATTAGTTGACTTATGTAGATATAAATAAATTTAATGAGTCCTGTTTTTATAAAGGAGAGTGGGAGTGGGAGAAATTCGAATTGAAAACTTAGATATTGTTTATAAAGCGGAAGAAGGAAATTCAATTCTTGATCTGAATTTAGAAAATGATGTTGATCATACTAATGATTGTGGAGGTAATTGTGCTTGTTCCACATGTAAAATTGTAGTCATTTCTGGTAGTGAAAATCTGTCTGATCAAGAAGAGGAAGAGAGAGATATTTTAGAAGCTTATGGATGGAACGCTGACGAATACAGGTTAGCTTGCCAATGTTTTGTTGAAGAAGATGGTGATATTGTTTTGAATCTTCCTGACCCCGAGTAAATAATCTTATATTTTATTCCAGGATTGGACAATTTTTTTAAAAGGAACTTTTCCCTCCCTAATCAGCTTAGGAGAGTCTTTTTGTAAACTTACAATTGTGGAGGCTATGTTCTCTTTTGTCGTGCCAGCGTCAAGGAAAAACTGAACATTTCTTAATTGTAAGGAAATTTCTTTGATATTGTCTAATATTGGCTCACCTGTTTTATTCGCACTGGTTGCTAAAAATGGCCCCGCATGTTCTGCAATTTTTCTGCATAATTTTTGTTCTGGAAATCTGATAGCAATTCCATCTTCTATAGGTTTGAAATTTTTTTTTCTTTCAAAAACGAAAGTTACTGGACCAGGCCAAAAACATTTAAGAAATTCTAATTTTTTTGCAGAAATTTGATTTGTATAATCAAAAAGCTGATCGATTTTTCCGATAATTAAGGGGACGCCTTTTTTTGGAGGTCTCCCTTTAATTTCAGAGAGTTTTTCTATTGAATTTTCGATTTCTGCTTTAATACAAAGACCATAAACAGTGTCGGTTGGAAGTACAACAATTTTACCTGCCTTTAAAAGTTCTGAGGTCTTTTCTATAATTTTTTGATCTGGATTATTTTTAGAAACTTTAATAATTTCGCGCATGATAATTTTTTTTTATTTGTTTTGTATAGAGCGATCTGAGTCTAAAACTCTTTGTTTTTGTTTTTCTACAAAAATATTATAATTTTCTGAAATTTTTGAATTTTCTAAAGCTAAAATTCTAGCTGCAAAAAGAGCAGCGTTTCTAGCACCTGGAGAACCAATTCCCATTGTTGCAACAGGAATTCCAGGAGGCATTTGAATTGTAGAAAGAAGTGCGTCTACCCCACCTAAAGATGAGCTGTTTATAGGTACTCCAATTACTGGCAAATTAGTTGATGCTCCTACTACTCCAGCTAAATGAGCAGACATTCCAGCACCCGCAATAAAAATTTTCACACCCCTTTTTGGTGCTTTTTCAACATATTCATGTAATTCTTGAGGAGTTCGGTGTGCAGATAAGATTCTTACTTCTGAACCGATTTCTAATTCATCCAGAATTTCTTTCCCCTTTAACATAACTTCAGCATCGCTCTCGCTACCCATTAGAATCCCGACTAAAATATTATCCATTCGATTCCGATCCTTTAATGTAAGTTTTGAAAATTTAAAAAACTTAAGTAATTCAAAAAAAAAGAACATTCATTCTATAATGGTGTAAAATTTAGTAAAGGTTAATCCAAATTTTTAAAAAGAGTTTTTTTAGGAAAAATAGATGGATGAATTATTTGACCCCCCAAGAAAGAAAAAAAACGATTCTAATTTTTCAGAAAAAAGAACGTTAAATGAGAGTTACTTAACTCCTTTAGCTGAAAAAATGCGACCTGAAAATTTAGAAGAGATTGTTGGACAAGAACATTTATTGGGAAAAGGAAAAATTTTACGTAATGAAATTGAGAACGATAATTATAGCAGTTTGATATTATGGGGACCGCCAGGTACGGGTAAAACTACAATTGCGCGAATTATTGCAAAAAATACAAACTCTCTTTTTATTGAAATAAGTGCTGTTTTGCATGGACTTAAAGAATTACGAACAGCGTTGTCAGATGCAGAAAAGCTAAAAAAAAGTGGAACACGCTGTATTTTATTTATAGATGAAATTCATCGATATAATAAAGCTCAGCAGGATGCACTTCTCCCATCTGTTGAGGACGGTACAATTATTTTGATTGGCGCTACAACAGAGAATCCATCGTTCGAGGTAATTTCTCCTCTTCTGTCTCGGTCTCAGGTTTTCATTTTAAAACAATTAGAAGAACAAGATATTATTGACGTTCTTAAAAGAGCTTTAATAAATAGAGCTTGTGGGTTAGGCGAATGGAATTTTGAAGTAGAGGATAAATTTTTTGAGAATATAGCCAATTTCTCAAACGGTGATGCAAGAGCATCTTTGAATATACTTGAATTAGTTTCTAATTTTGTTTTATATGAATCCAATCCAAAAAGAGATAAAAAAATAGTTATGAAACTTACAGCAGATCAGATTTCAGAAGCTATTCAACAAAAAACTTTACTTCATGATAAGTCTGGCGATGAACATTATAATTTAATAAGTGCGTTTCATAAAACTTTACGGTCTTCAAATCCTGATGCAGCATTATATTGGCTGGGAAGAATGATAGAGGCTGGAGAAGATCCTATGTATATCTTGAGAAGGCTTGTTCGATTTGCTTCTGAAGATGTGGGTATGGCCGATCCAAATGCATTGCATATTGCGATTTCTGCACAGAGAGCTTTTGAGTTTATAGGACTTCCTGAAGGGAAATTGGCTATTGCTCAAGCAACTATTTATCTTGCGCAGGCTCCAAAGAGCGATTCGGTATATAAAGCATATTTAAATGTACAGGAAGCAATACAAAAATACCCATCAAAACCTGTTCCTCTTCATCTTAGGAATGCTCCTACGAATTTTCTCAAAGAGATCGGATTTGGAAAAGGTTACGAACATGCACATTCATCTGTTTCTTCATTTGTTGATATGGAAGGGCTTCCTGAAGAAATAAATTTTCTTCAGTTTTATCATCCAACGGATAGGGGCTTTGAAGAGGAAGTGAAGAACAGAATGAATATTAAAAAAAATATTTTAACTGGCTTTCGGAAAGAAGAAATTCAAAGCAAAAACTTAGTTTCGGAATTTGGGCATAGATCATCAGATCCTGCTATGCCCGTGAAAAAAAAGAAAAAATAGAAAATCTTCATTCCTAAAGATTTAATTCTATTTTTGGGACTACATTACTGTGGTATACCTCTTTCACTTTTAACAAATCTTCGTGTACGAATTTTTTCTGTTTTGGATTTCTTAATAAATATGCAGGGTGGAAAGTAGGAAGGCATGGAATACCATGATACGAAGAAAATCTTCCTCTTAGTTTACTTATAGGTGTGTCAGATTGAAGCAACCATTGAGATGCAAATTTCCCGAGAGTCAGAATAAGTTTAGGATTGATAATTTCTAGTTGTTTCTTTAAATATGGTTCACAACATGAAATTTCGTCTTCTTCTGGATTTCTGTTTTCAGGGGGCCTACATTTTAAAATATTGCAAATAAACACTTCTTGTCTTGGAACTTCAATGACGTTTTCGATCATTTTTGTCAGCATTTGTCCTGCCCTGCCAACAAAAGGGATTCCTTGTTTATCTTCCTCTGCACCAGGAGCTTCTCCAATAATTACTAATTTAGCGTTTTTGCTCCCGCTTCCAAAGACTAAATGGTTTCTTTTTCCTCCTAATTTACAACGCATACAATTTTCAATTGCATTTGAAAGCTCTTCTAATTCCATTTTTTCGTCTGGATCGAAAGGTAAGCTTGGAGTTTTCATATCTAATCCTTTAATGTCTTTTGTTTCTTTTTTGGATAATTGAATTTTATTAGAATTTATCTCATTCTTTAGGGCTATAAAATTTACGTTGAAGGATTTTAAATCTTCTAGGTAAGCAATTAGAGAATCCGCAACTTTTTTTTCTAGGTTCAAAAAAAGGCCCTTTTAAAATATTTTATAATAAATATTTTACTAAATGATCTAGAATTTTATCTGTTAAAAGTATTTTTTTTGTTCTCTTTAATTTGTGCTCTTGTTCTTTAGAATCGATTAAAATTGCACTAGATTCATCTGAACCCATTGCATCGTCAGGGCCAGAAACTTCGTTTGCAACTATAAGATCTAAATTTTTATTTTTTAGTTTCATTTTGGCATTTTCTAATAAATTAGAAGTCTCGGCTGCGAAACCGATTAAAATCTGTTTTTCTTTCATTTCCCCCATTTTGTTTAAAATATCTTCTGTTTCTTCTAATTCAATAGATAAATCTGTACCATTTTTTTTACTTTTTTCCTCGCTCGGATTTGAAGGTTTATGATCAGACACAGCTGCGGCCATAATTACGACATCTATATTAGACCAATGTTTAAAAATGGCATTTTGCATTTGTTTGGCGGTTTGAATTTGTATAGTTTTAGGTCCAGTCAATTTTGGGATTGTGACGGGTCCAGAAATCAGGATAACATCCGCACCTCTATCAAAGGCATTCTTTGCTATGCTATATCCCATTTTTCCGCTAGAGCGATTAGATAAGTACCGAACTGCGTCTATCTTTTCTTGGGTTGGACCCGCAGTAACTAGTATTCTTTTTCCTATTAAATCTTGTTTTTTTCCTAGCATTTCTCGAGTCGCATGAAGAATTTCCAAAGGCTCGGGCATTCTTCCAATTCCACTATCTTCCTCAGAACTTGCCATTGGACCATCCCCTGGATTCATTATTGTATGACCATTATTTTTTAGTGTCTCGATATTTTTTTGAACAGGTTTGCTTGACCACATTCTAGGGTTCATGGCGGGAGCTATTAAAACTTTATTTTTTGCAGAAAAAAGCAAGGTTGAAATGAAATCATCTCCAATTCCTTGTGCAAATTTACCAATTAAATTTGCAGTTGCTGGAGCAATGATAATTAAATCTGCATTTTCCGTTAATGTTATATGAGGAATATTTCCTGAAGAAGAATTTTTTTCAATGGGCATAAGCTTTGTTATAGGGCTAATGCCTGTCAAAACTTCAAAAGGAAGTGGTTGAACAAAAGAGAGAGCATTTTGAGTAAGAACCGTTTGTACTTCGGCGCCGTCATGCGTTAGAAGTCTTGCAAGTTCTATTGATTTATAAGCCGCAATTCCTCCGGATATTGCGAG
>DFQF01000079.1:5761-15066 GCA_002377645.1 Nitrospinaceae bacterium UBA3496
CCATCCTTATTAAGAATTAATTGTTCTTTTTATTATTCCTATTAATTCCTTAGTTGCTTCTTCAATTTTTTCGTTTGTAACTATGTAATCATAGTTATTTTTTTGTGCAATTTCAATTTTTGCAATTTCTAAACGCTTATTTATTTCTTCACCTGACTCAGTTCCCCGACTAATTAGCCTTTTTTTTAATTCATTTATTGATGGTGGCAAAATAAAAATTAATATAGCTTCTGGGAAATTCTTTTTTAATTGCATCGCTCCCTGCACATCTAAATCCATAATCAAGTTATTGCCTTTTGAAAATTCTTTTTCTATATTTTCTATGGGAGTTCCGTAAAAATTCCCAAAAACTTTTTCCCACTCAGCGAATCCACCCGATTTTATCTTTTTTTTAAACTCTTCTTCAGATAGGAAAAAATAATGAATTCCTTCTGATTCAGTTTCTCTTGGGAGACGTGATGTTGCGCTAATAGAATGAATTAATCTTGGAAAGCAAGTCAATGCATGTTGAATAAGTGTGGATTTCCCACCACCTGAAGGTGAAGACAAAACAAAAATATGCCCTTTTGTCTGTTTATTCATTCTATATTTTGTGCCTGTTCTCTGATTTTTTCTAGAAGAATCTTTATTTCAACTGCATGTTTCGAAAGATTTGAATCTATAGATTTTGCGGCTGTAGTATTAATTTCTCTATTCATCTCTTGAACGAGAAAGTCTAATTTTCTTCCTGCTGGACCGTTTGAAGACAGGGTTTTTTGAAATTGACTTATATGACTATGGAAGCGACTTAACTCTTCACTAATATCTCCTTTTTCTCCGGCTATGATTAATTCCTGTTCGAGCCTCTTTGGGTCAATTTCAATTTTATTAAATAGTTTTAGTATTCTTAATTCCGATCTTTTTTGCATTTTTTGCCTAGCTTTTGGAAAGAAATTTTCTATTTTTTTGATATTAATGGTTATTTTTTTTAGATTTTTATCAACATCTTTATGAAGTTCGTTGCCTTCTTTTATTCTCATAGTTTTTAAATTTGACAGAGAGTTTGAAAGTGTCTTCATTAAATCAACTCTTATTTTTTCTGGAAGTATTTCTACTTCAGAAGGTTTTAGGAAGTCTTGAAATTGAGAAATTAAGCTTAAATCTATTTTTCCATCTATATCGAGCTCTTTTTGTAATTTTTGAAGTGATTTAAGAAGAATTTCTGTTGATTTAGAATTTAAAATGGTTTTTTGATCAGAACCTTTTAGATGGGTTATATATACGTCAAATCTTCCTCTAGCAAAATTCTTTTTTATTTTTTCTCTTATTTCGTTTTCTAAAGATATTATCCATCTTGGTCCTTTAACTGAAATTTCAAGAAATCGATGATTTACAGATCGTATTTCAATACATATGGAATCACCATTTTTTAAAAAAAATTCTGAATTCCCATAACCTGTCATGCTTTTAGACGACATAGATTTCCTTTGTTATAGTTATCATCACAAAAAGTTTACACTAAGGAACAATTTTTAAGTACTGTTTTTTATTTTTTTAATAATTTATAAGAGCAGAAATTATGGATGCATTTGTTGTTAAGTCTATCTGTGATGAAATATATCCATTGATAAAGCAGAGTAAATTATCACAAGTTAGGGAGGTTGGACGATTTTGTTTTATTCTGCAATTTTATTCCCAAAAAGGTCATAATTATAATTTATTAATTTCAGCAGATAATAAATTGTCTCGTTTGCATTTAACGAGCAAGAAAATGATATCTGTAAAGAAAAAAACGAATTTTATACAAAATTTAAAAAAATACTTAGAAGGTTCGCTTATCACCAAGATACATTCTGGGAATTGGGAGCGAATTGTTCAAATATCATTTACTACAAAATCTAAAGACCAAAAATCGTATGCATTGATAATTGAGCTGCTAGGTCATTCAAATAATATCTTGCTTTTAGATGGACAAACTGGCGAGATAATAGATTCGATGAAGAGACAAAGGAGTAGTTCAAACCTATCTAACAATAAGCCTTTTAAATATATACTCCCACCCTTAAGCAAGAAAAAATCTCTAGATGAGATAGATGACATTTTTTTAAAAAGAATTTTACTTGAAAAGAAAAAAGACAATTTAGACATAAAACAATTTAAAGATTTATTAGTTAAAAATATTTTAGGTATAAGTCCAGTCTTTGCAGAAATTATTTCGACTAATAATAAAGATTTATTGTATTTACTCGAAGAAATCAGAAATTCGTATCTTTCTTCTTCTTTTAGTCCTGCAATTATTTTTTCAGAAAACGATATTCCAAAAAATTTACTTGCTTATGGAAAGTTATTAAAATCGCCTTATAAATACCAGTTGTTTGAAAGAATGAATGATGCAGCTGAAACCTATTTTTCAAGTCAACTATACGATCTTAATTTAGCTTACAAAAAGAAGAAATTGACTAGTTCTGTGCTCTCTCAAATTAAAAGAAAAGAGAAGACAAAAAAACAGATAAACTTAGATCTCGAGAAATCTAAAGCATATAAAAAATTCAAGAAAAAGGGAGATTTGATTATTTCAAATCTAGGGAATGTCTCTCTCAAAAGTAATTCTTTTCAAGTAATAGACGGAAACGATAAAATTGAAATTGTTATAAATCCAAGATTTTCTTTATCAGAGAACGCTGAACGCTTTTATAAAAAATATAAGAAATATAAACGTATGAGGAGTATTGGAAAGAAACGTTTCGAGATGGTTAAAGAAGAAATTATATATTTAAAAACTATACTTTTGGATATAGAAGAAACTGAATCTATTGGCGATTTTTCTGATTTAGAAAATAGTTCTGAATTTCTTAAGCTAAACTATTCTGAAGAGAAAACGAAATTTCGAAGAAAGATTGAAAAAACAAAACCGTTTTTTTATTTTAAATTTTCAGAAGGTTATGAAATTTTTGCAGGAAAGAATGCTCTTGGAAATGAAATGATACTTAGAAATTTAGGGAATAAAGATGATTTATGGTTCCATGCCAGAGGTATGCCGGGGAGTCATGTTTTATTAAGGGCAGAACAAAAACATAAAAAAAAAGATTACAAATCGAAAATGATAATTCAGGCAGCGTCTATTGCCGCTTACTATTCCAAGTCGAAAGAAAATATTAAAATTAGAGTAAGTTATCTGCCTTTCAAAAATCTAAGAAGACCAAAAGGTAATAATTTTGGGAAAGTGGTTTTCAGGCAACATAAAACTATACTTGCATCTCCTGAAATAGGAGAAAAATTAGTTAAATCTTTTAGAAAAAATTGATGAATTATAGTAGAGAGGAGAAAATTTGATTAGATAAAAGCATTCCTTTTTTTGTGAGTTTCAGTTTCCCTCGATCTTTAATTAGCAAATTTTTTTTATAAAAATCATTGAAGTGATTTTTGAATAAAATTTCACTATCAAAACCAGTCTTTTTTTTCAATTCCAGTAAAGAAACACCTTCTTTTAATCGTAGTCCTAACATTAAAGATTCTCCCAAAATTTTTTTTGCATTTTCCATCTTTTCTTCCCCGGCAGTTGGAGTTTGAGAGTTTTTGATATATATATCTGGGCGAAGATGATTCCAAATACGTTGATTATCTATCAGAGAGTGTGCTCCTGCACCAAATCCTAAATAATCACCTCGATTCCAGTAATTTAGATTATGTTTGCAACGGAACCCTAATTTTGCAAAATTACTTATTTCATACTGTTCATAACCTGCATCATGAAGAATTTGATCTCTCATCTCCCACATTTCTAAACTAAGATTTTCACTTATCAATCCATTCAATTCTCCTTTCATATGAAGTGCGTGGAAAGAAGTGCCAGGTTCTATAGTGAGTTCATATGCAGAAATATGTTCGGGGTTTAACTCAATAGCGTTTTGTAAATCATCATTAGCAATTTCTTTCGTCTGAAAGGGTATTCCGAACATTAAATCAATAGAAATATTTTCAAACCCTGCTTTTCTTGCTAAATAAAAAGCTCTTTTTGCGTCTTTTCCAGAATGAATTCTATCTAAATTTTTCAAAAGTATGTCGTTAAATGATTGAATTCCAAAACTTATACGATTAATTCCTATCTTTTTTAGTTTTTTAAATAAATCATAATCGGAAGAGTTAGGATTTGCTTCAAGAGAAATTTCTGATTCAGGAATGAAATCAAAAAACTTTCTAGATGTTAGTAAAATTTTTTTAATTTCTTGTGGTGGAAATAATGAAGGTGTTCCTCCACCAAAAAAAACAGACTGAACTTTTCTTCCAGTTAGCTGTAATTCTTTAACTCTTCCTTTGATTTCCATAATCAATGCATCTGTATATTCGGAAGCCCAATTTTTATTGTGTACTTGTTTTTTTTCTATAAGGTTCTGTAATTCATAAGAATTAAAATCACAATATCCACATTTTGCTGTACAGAATGGAATATGAAAATATAATGAAATTGGATTTTCTTTTTCTGGCAATCTCGAGTCCTCTAGTTTAATATTGTTGTATTGATTGAACCTAAAATGGTAAAAAATTATTATAGATACAAAAAAATAGAATTACTATAAATTATTGTTTAATCAATTTTTTAATACAAGTTAAAAGGAGTAGTTAAGCTTGGCGATTCATACTCTTTCAACCAACGATCGTTATGGTGTTGTTCAGAAGGTAGGACATATCCTAAATTCTAGTCTTGATTTAGACGTAGTACTAGGACGTTTAGCTGTCGAATTAAGAGAAATATTTCCATTGGATCATGCTTCATTAACGCTTGAAAATCTTGATGGTAAAACTTGTACTTGGACTAACATTACTTCGGGAAGTAAAACTCTAAGTTATCCACACAATGATATTCCTATTGAAGGAGCCACTCTTGGCTGGTTTAAAAAACATTATCAAAATATACGCTATATTGTTTATGAAGATTTAAAAAAGAAACTTCGTTTTGGAGAAGATGAAATTGTTCTAAAACGAGGTATTCGAAGCGGCATTAGAGTTCCGCTTCAATTTGGAAAAGAAATTTTTGGAAATTTATCAGTTTCAAGCTTTTCTCCTAATCGTTTTACGTCAGAAATGGCAGAATTCCTAGCTGAACTTGCCCCTTCCGTTTCAATAGCTGTTTCTAATGCTAGAACTTTTGCGCAATTAGAAGCTAATCGCGAAGAATTGAAAAATGAAACACTGTCATTAAGAACAGAATTAAGAGAAATTCATAATTTTGAAGAACTAATAGGAAGCAGCAAAGAAATAGAAAGAGTCAAAGATTTAATTAGCAAGGTAGCAGAAAGTGAAGTAACCGTTTTGATTAGTGGTGAAACTGGAACAGGTAAAGAACTTATTGCACGTGCAATTCATAATTTAAGCACTAGAAAAGATCGTGCATTAGTCAAGGTAAATTGTGCTGCACTTCAGGATACGCTTTTGTTAAGTGAACTTTTTGGTCACGAGAAAGGATCTTTTACTGGGGCTATTGGTCAAAAAATAGGCCGTTTTGAGCTTGCGCATAATGGCACAATCTTTTTGGATGAAATTGGAGAAATTTCTACAGAAGCCCAAGTAAAAATCCTTAGAGTTATGCAAGAAAGAGAATTCGAAAGAGTGGGCGGAAATAAAACAATAAAGATAGACACTAGAATTATCGCCGCTACAAATAGAAACCTTGAAGAAGAAGTCAATAAGGGGAAATATAGAAGTGACTTGTACTTTAGACTTAATGTTATTCCTATCGAGGTTCCTCCTCTTAGAGAAAGAAAAGAAGATATCCCCATGCTTATTCAACATTTTATTAATAAACATGGAAAAAGATTAAATAGAAATGTAAAGAGAGTTGGAAAAAAGGCTCTTGAACGTCTTATGTTTTACGATTGGCCAGGAAATATTAGAGAGTTAGAAAATGTAGTAGAAAGAGGTCTTGTATTGGGTAGAGGAGATATACTCCGTTTTGATAGGCAAATGATCGGTGAACATCATAATGATATTACACGAGATGGCGATATATTTTACCCGCTTGATGAGATGGAGAGGAGATATATTAGAAAGGTCTTAGAAAAAACAGGAGGCGTGGTTTCGGGAGAAAGAGGAGCAGCCAGAATCCTCGGAATGAAACCGACTACGCTTTATAGTCGCATAAAGAAGCTTGGTATTCAGTCACATAGAAAATTTCAGACAGAAGATTTTGTAAACTAACTTTTTCTCTTAGTATTTTTAAACAGGCCTGTTTAATCTCAAAAAAGCATTTCTTTGGTATAAGAAGAAAGAGCCAAGAAGAAGTAGACCTGCAAGATGTAGGCCTATAGAAGGAAGATAGATGCCGAAGATTGTCATTGCAGGCCAGAACATTAGTGCAGCTGCGAAAGCTAAGAAAAATCTTTCTGCAACTTTTAATTTAAGATACATATGCCCAACTATTGCAGCTGCAAGACTTGTAAAACCAAACATTGCAGCAGTAAAAGTTTCAAGTAGAGGAATTGGTTCAGAAATTAAAAGAATTGGAGTATAGGCAAACATAAATGGAATTACATACATTCCCTTCGCTGTTCTAAAAGAAGCCCAAGCCGCTTTGCTTGGGTTAGCATCAGCAATTCCAGCAGCAGTATAAGCTGGAACACAGACTGGTGGGGTGAAGCAACTATCGAGGCTGTACCAAAAAACTATCAAATGTGCAGCTAATAGAGTCATTCCATAGCTTTCTCCAAGATCAAGCAGAGCTGGAACTGCAACGACTGAGAGCACAATATATGCGGCACTTGTGGGTAGTCCCATTCCTAGCACAAAAGAGGCTATTCCAACTAAAATAATTCCTGCAAAAAGATATCCATATGAAAGAGCAGTAACGATTTCTGAGAATTTTAGTCCTAATCCAGTTTGGAATAAGGCACCAATGATTATTCCTACTACTCCCACTGCTGCACAGATTGCAAGAGATTGTCTTGCTCCTTGGGCCATCGCTTCTACAATATTCCACAGTCCATAAATAATCGTTCTGAAAATTTGTTCTATCGATGCTTTGGTTCTAATAAGTTGCGCAGCACCTTTCAAGCCCGCTAATAAAATGACGCATAGAATACCTGCTAAGCCAGCGTAAGGAACAGGTCTTCCCGTCATTAAAACAGCGATAATAACAATCGGAGGGAGTAGAAAGTACCAACCTTTTTTTAATATCGGCCATACCGGTTCAACTTGATCCTTACTAAGAGGAACTAGACCTGCTTTACGAGCTTCTAAATGAACTACGGCATACACAGAATAAAAATATAGAATTGCAGGTAAAATAGAAACTTTTACAATTTCCCAGTAGGAAATTCCAGTGAATTCGACAATTAGAAAGGCAGAGGCGCCCATAACTGGGGGCATAATCTGACCTCCAGTGGAGGCGGCCGTCTCTATTGCTGCCGCAATTTCTGGCTTAAAACCAGTTTTTTTCATCATTGGAATAGTGAAAGATCCAGTCGTTACTATATTTGCGTTAGCACTACCCATAATAGTCCCTGTCATCGCACTTGCAAAAATAGCTGATTTTGCGGGACCTCCCCTTAAACGACCCGCTGCAGCAGTCGATAATTCAACATAAAAAGTCGCAGCACCCATCCGATCTAAAAAGGCTCCAAATAGAATAAATAGGAAAATATAAACAGAAAAAACACTTAAGGGAGCTGTCCAAAGTCCGTCATAAGTCATGTATTGATGGTCTATAATGTGCATGAAAGATGCCCCTTTGTGGCCAAACCACCAAGGGAAATAAGGACCAAAGTATGAATAAACTAAGAAGAACAAGCCTATTAAAGGAAGTGCATTATTGATAGTTCTTCGTGCAGCCTCTAGGGTTAATAAAAGAACGGTTGTGCCAAGAAACATATCTAAGAAAGTTAGTGGTGTTACGTAATAAATTCTTTCAAGCTCATCAGTACCAAGGAAATATTCTGTGAATAGTATCGGATACCCGATAGAAAGTATAACTAAAACTAATAACGCAATTGAAATATAAAAGAAGGGAGAGGTTGTTCGACCAAAAGCCGAATCAGACTCTCCCTCCTTAGATTTTCGGATAGGAAAGACTAGGAAAATTAAAGTCATTCCAAATAGATACGATAGGGCCCTCTGAAAAATTGGCTCATATCCACCACTATAGGCAACTTGAACATGAAAAATTGACATCAATACCGCAACAAAAAAAATTACGTGTTCAAGAGGACTTCTTTTTCTTAAATTTTCCCAAATGTCTTCCATTGTTTCCTATTTCTATTTTGCGAAAGAACTTCTTTCTAGCTTAGTTTATAGTGCGCCTGCTTCTTTATAAAACCTTTTTGCACCTGGATGCATTGGAACTCCCATGTGCGCAGCACCTACACTTGGTTTCCATTTTTTATAAATTTTATGAACGCTTCCCAATGTTTTTAAGTTTGCGCTCATAATTTTTAATAGAGAATAAACTGTTTTTGCATCCATTTTTGTAGTTGTTAAAAGAACTCCAGAAAGACCCATGGAATAAGTTGGTTTTGGGTTTCCTTTATAAATTCCTCCTGGAATTGCACAAGGTTTGAAGTTTAAGTCAGCAAGAAGTTTTTTTACGTCATTGTCCATATTTAAAAAGACAAGGTTTCTTCCTTGTGCCGCTTGAATTCCTGCACCGTTAGGATCACCGGAGTTATGAAAATAAAAATCAATTTGACGTGCACGAATAGCACGGGACATTCCACCAGCACCAGGGAATGTTAATTTATATCCACGTTTTGTAAGTTCTTTGTAGCTAGTTCCATAATGCTTAACAATCTGACTAGCAACATATTCTGTACTAGTTCCTTTTTTTGCAGGTGCAAGTTTAAGAGGTTTCTTAGATTCTATAATTTTTCTCCAGCTTGTGATTCCTGCATCAAACAGTTCTTTTGCTGCATATTGGTGGTAACAAGAATCCCAAAACTTAGCGATTCCTCTAAGATTTGGATAAGATTTCTTATAAGGAGCTTTTCCTGTTAGCGCATTTGCACTAAAGTTAGAAAATGAGTAACCAAAGTCGGCTCCACCGCCACCAATCCTTGCAGGGTTAGCTCTTCCGCCACCAGGAGTAACACTAAGACCAAAATCTTTTGTGTTTTTATTAATAACGTTTGCCAAACCAGCACCTAGTCTACCCATTGTACCCCTAAGACTACCAACAGCGAGATCGTATTGTTTTCCAGCACTTAAAGCTTCATTAGCTAAGAAAGCAGGCGCGGAAAAAACCATAAAACTTAAAACCGCGATGAAAATACCTTTTTTTGAAAACACTATTTCCCCTCCATTAATAAATTAAAAAAGTGATGCTATTAATCTGCAAAAAA
>DFQF01000020.1 GCA_002377645.1 Nitrospinaceae bacterium UBA3496
AATCTTTGGAAATAGAAAAATCTTTATAAGAATCTATAGACCTAACCAAAAAAACCTCAAACTAAAAAAAAAAAAAACAAAAATCTTTCAACAAACTGAAGAAAAGAGATAAATGTTTACAGTAAAATGTTATGGTTTACTACCCAAATATAACAATTTTAAGCTAAAATCGCAATTATATCAGATTAAATGTTTAAAATTGACTTTTAAAACTTTCACAAATATTTGTTTTTATTGCCCTTACAAACACATCTCTCTTTTTAGGGCAAAAATTATAAAATTAGGAATTTCAAGATAAATGGAGAATTCTGATTTTACTCTTGGTTTAAGTGTAATTTTTGCGATAGCTTCTTCCTTCAGCTATACAGGTACATTAATTCTACTAAGAAAAGGAATGGAAAGTGGAAGTTCTACTGCTGCAATCCTTTTCATCGATGTTATAGTTGGCACTGGCGGATTTGTAATTGCATGGTACCTAGGTTCTTTTTCAGTAGTTTCTATAAATCAAATTTTATGGTTTGTACTCAGCGGGTTCTTCGGAGCAGGTCTTGGAACTATAACGCATTTCATAGGGATACAGAGAATTGGAGTTAGTAGAGCTACTCCTATTCACTCAGCATCACCTATTTGGGCTGTATTACTTGCGATTTTTATTTTGGGGGAACAACCAAAAAACATTGTTTTGGTTGGAACTACTCTCATAATTGTGGGAGTATTTTTACTTTCACTTCCTCAAAAAGAAGATTCTAGTGGTTTTAAAGGATGGCTAGACAGTGGGTGTATATATCCACTTATTTCTTCAATTAGTTATGGCCTTTCTCCAGTTTTTGTAAAGATAGCGTTTTCCTATAGAAAAGTTCCTTTTATTGGTATAGGGATCTCTTTTTGGGTCGGTCTCGCAACCATGTTTTTTTACAAAAGATTCATGGAGGACGGAGGAAAAATAATTTTAGATAAAAGAAGTTTTAAGCTTTTTACCATTGCAGCTCTTTTTAATCTCGCTGCTTCTGGATTTTTATGGAGTGCGTTCTCTTTAGGAGATCTAACCATAGTTTTACCATTAAGTAGAATCACGCCTCTGTGGGTTGTGATCCTTAGTATTGTTTTCTTAAAGAAACAAGAAAAAGTTACCTTAAAAACCTTTTTTGCAGCAATTTTGATTGTTGCTGGAGGAATTTTCGTCACTTCTGTAACATAATGAAAAATTATTAATCTTTTATCTGGAGTTTTGGTTTGAATCCTGTAGACCTTACACTACAAACGAATTTTTATAACTGGTTTTTGTCGCTTTCTCCTATAGTTGTAATTACATTTCTAATGCTTGGTTTAGGATGGGGAGGCAAAAAAGCTGGCCCTGCAGGACTCCTTTGTTCTGTATTAATTGCTTTTTTCCAATTTGGTGTAAATTTTGAAGTTCTACTCGTATCTCTATTCAGAGGATTCCTACTGAGTGTAAAAGTTCTATACATTATTATCCCAGCACTTTTACTTTACCACGTCGCTGATGAGGCAGGAGGGATCAAAAATATCGGCAATAGCGTTTCAAAGATGACGTCAAATAAGGTTCTGCAACTGATGATCTTAGGTTTTGGATTTTCGACATTTCTGCAAGGAGTAGCAGGCTTTGGAGTACCTGTCGCTGTTGTCGCACCTCTTTTAGCTGGAATAGGATTTTCTCCTGTTCAGGCTGTTGCAGCAGCACTAGTTGGACACGCATGGTCTGTAAGTCTAGGAGATATAGCAAGCAGTTATCAAGCTCTCCTATCGGTTACAGATCTTCCGCCTCACGAATTGTCGGTTTATATTGGATTTTTTCTATCTATAGCTGGAGTAATAGCCGCGCTTTCAGTCGCACACATGCATGATGGTTGGTATTCGATTAGAAAATATCCTGGAATTGTACTAGGTCTAGGAATTTCAACTTCTTTAGTTCACTTTATTTTGGCTTGGATCGATTTAACTGTTGTCGCGACATTTGGTGCAGGTATGTTTTGTCTTGGAGTGGGCTTTTGGATAACTAAATTTTACAGGAAAGATGAAAGTTCATCTATGAAAATTAAAATCGACCCATCGCCATTAGTAGAAAAAAAAGAAATGGGATTTAATTTGGCTTTTTCACCTTATTATATTCTGATTCTTGTAGTCGCTTCAGTTGAATTCGTTCCTTTTATTCATGATTTTTTAGGTAAGGTTGCATTCCAGATTGAATTTCCGAAGATGACTACCGCATATGGAATTGTCACTGAGGCTAAACCTTGGAAACTAAAGATTCTAACTCATGCAGGGGGTATGCTAATCCTTACAACTATTGTCGGTTGGTTTATTTATAAATTTTCTGGTAGATGGCCAGAAAATTCAAGTGTCTTTACACGTACCTATAAATCTGCTTATCCAACTACTATTGGTATTGTAACTATGGTTGCGATGGCTTCTGTGATGATGACAGGAGGAATGCTTCAAGTTCTTGCAGAAGGAGCTACGTCTGTCTCTGGAAACTTTTATCCATTTTTTGCTCCAATGGTCGGACTATTAGGATGCTTTATTACTGGCAGTAATACTAATTCTAATATACTTTTTGGTTCTTTCCAGGTTAAGGCTGCTACATTAATTGCAAAAAGTGAAGTTATTATTGGCGCATCACAAAGTGCTGGTGGTTCATTAGGAAGTATGATCGCCCCAGCTAAAGTTTTAGTAGGATGTTCTACAGCTGGTCTTGGAGGTAATGAGGGTGTAGTTTTTCGAAAGGTAGCTCCTTACACCATAATTTCAATCATAGCTATGGGTCTTCTAACACTATGGTTAGTTAACTAAAAATAACTTACAGAAATTTTCGGTACCATTCGGTAGTCTCTTCGGCAGCAGTTTGAAAATGTTCAGAATTAGAAAATTCATATATATGATTATGTCTTGCCTTTGGCAAAAAAACTAATTTCTTAGGTTCTAAACATTTTTCGTAGGTTGCTATTGTCTCTTCCGGAGGAGACATAGTATCTAGTTCCGCACAAATAAAAAGTGCAGGCCTTGGAGAAATCCTATCGACTACCCAATCAGCTTTATAGCGGAAACATGCTTCTACACTTTGAAGATCAAGTTCTTTTACTTCTTCTGAACCATGCTCTTCTTTACTCATTTTTGGTTTACTAAGATCAGGATCTTGCGGATAAATATCATCTCTGTCTATCATTATTTTTTCTCCAGAAACAACGCGTTTTCGTGCTTGTTCCCGGACATAATCCTGAAATTTAAACCAGTCATATGGGCTACGTAATGATTTAAGCCATCTTTCTCCATCATGGACACCAACTGCCGAAACAACTACCTTAATTCTTTCATCAAACGCAGCAGCCCAAACGGCATTTGCTCCTCCAAAACTTGAACCGTAAACACCGATTCGTTCAGAATCCACTTCCTCTAGAGTTTCTAAGAAAGTAACTGCATCATGTGTATCCTGAGCTTGCTCCAAAGGACGATGTCTTCCTCGAACCCCCTCACTATCTCCGTAACCTCTGTAATCAGGTGCAAGTGTTATAAATCCTTCTCGTGCTAATCTTTGTGGCATATCAATTGTCGCAATGTTTTTTCTGCCACTATAACCTGAAAGACATATAACAGCGGGAAGAGGAGGAGAACCTTCTTTCCATTCAGGCGGAGTGTATAAATGTGCGGAAATTTTCAGCTCATCGCTGTAATAAGTTACATCTTTCCTCATATGATTTCCTTTTATGAAAGTAAAAGTCGAACACTCTCTACGAAGTAGACCTAATTTTTAATGATTGTTATAATTGGTTAATTACATTCTATTTACATCATGCTTTTTCGTCAACTTTTCATTTTTTGATATCTATTAAAGGTATTTTAATGACATTAAAAATACATTCTATTATAGCTAAATCTGCAAAAGTCCCCTTAAAAAGAGAAATTGGTAGCGCAGGAGGTAATAAATCAACTCTGGATTATCTTATAGTTGAACTCAAGACTGAAGAAGGCATCTCTGGTTTTGGATATACTATGGGTTTAGGTGGCAATGGAAGTAAAGCTATGGCGCCATACATCCAAAATGAATTAGCACCTTTAGTAATAGGCCATGATGTCTCAAGTCCGGAAAGAATTTGGAATACTCTGTGGAGTCCAAATAAAGCTAGAATGAGGGGTGGTTTAGGAGTAATGTCTATTTCTGCATTAGATACAGCGTGCTGGGATGCATTTTCAAAATCAGTTTCTATGCCACTACATACAATTTTAGGAGGATTTAGAAAAAAAGTCCCTGTATACGGAAGTGGTGGTTGGTTTACCTTCAGCGACAATGATTTAGTGGAAGAATGTCAGAATTTTATGAAAAAAGGCATTACTGCATATAAAATTAAGATTGGAACTTCAAGAGACGAAGAAAGAATTGCTCTATTACGTAAAGAAATAGGAAACGAAATTACCCTTCTAGTAGATTCTAATCAAAAATACAATATAAAAGATGCTATTGAAGTTTCATCAATGCTTGCGAACTATGATGTGAAATGGTTTGAAGAACCTGTTCTTGCTGATTCTATAGATGATTTAGCTGAATTTTCTACAAAAAGTGCCGTGCCCGTTGCAGCCGGAGAGAATTCATATATGCGCTGGGGATTTAGAGAAATTTGTGAGCGAAAAGCAGCTGCATACTTACAACCAGATGTTGGGCGTTGCGGCGGAATAACTGAATTCAGAAAAATTGCGCACCTTGCTGAGGCATTTAATTTAGATTTATGTAGTCATCTTTTAGAAGAAGTCTCTGTTTGTTTAATAGGTGCTACACCTGCAGGTTGCATGGTCGAATACGCGGATTTACTGCCCGCAGATTCTCTGACCCATGATTTTGTAGTGCATGACGGGCATATAGAAGTTTCTGAAAACCCAGGACATGGCGTTACCTTCACGAAGGATGCTCTTAAATCATTTTGTAAAGATACAAATTAGGAATCTTCCCATATATAATTTAGTGAAAAAATATATAGGAGTATTTTTATATGAAACCTAAAAATCTTGTATTCATTATGGCCGATGAACATAACGTAAATGTTCTTGGTTGTTATGGACATCCGATGGTGAAAACGCCTAATCTAGATCGACTTTCAGCGAACGGAACAAGATTTACGAATGCGTATACTAATTGTCCTCTCTGCGTTCCTGCTCGTGCTACGCTAGCTACAGGTAAATACGTTCATGAGATTGGATATTGGGATGGAGCACACCCTTATGATGGAAAAATTCCAAGTTGGGGACACCGTCTTCAAGAAACCGGGCATAATGTAGTTTCTATTGGCAAACTACATTACCGGAATACAACTGATCCAACAGGTTTTGATGAACAAATTATTCCAATGCATGTTACTGACGGTGTCGGATCAATACATGGAGCACTCCGTTCTGAAAACATTCCGAATACTTCTTGCGAACGACTAGCTAAAGAATTAGGTCCTGGCAATTCAGATTATCTACGTTATGATACAGAAATTTCTGAAAAAGCATGTGAATGGATCGAGTCTGTAGATTCGTCTTCAAATAGTACTCCTTGGGTACTCTTTATATCTTTCATTTCACCTCATTATCCACTCATAGCTCCACCAGAGTACTACGAAATGTATCCACTGCATGACGTACCTCTCCCAAAATCAATGAGTGTGAATGATCCTAAACATCATCCTTGGATACGCGAAATTCGAAAAGGTTGGCCTTATGATGATTATATGAATGAGGAAAAGCGAAGAATGGGAATTGCTGCTTATTTCGGGATGTGCTCTTTCATGGATGCAAATGTCGGGAAAATACTAACCTCTCTAAATAAGTCTCAATTAACGCAAAACACTCAAATTATTTATATGAGCGATCACGGCGAAAACCTTGGAAAACGTGGTCTTTGGGGCAAAATGACAATGTACGAAGAAGCGGCCGCTATTCCGATGATAATTTCTGGTCCTGAAATTCCAATAGGTAAAACTTGTTCAACTCCAGTTTCCTTGATCGATATCTATCCGACAATTCTTGAATGTGTTGGAGAACCACTATTAGAAAAAGAGAAAAGTCTTCCCGGACGTTCTTTGCAAATGATTGCTAATGAACCAGATGATAATGAACGAAAAGTTTTTAGTGAATATCACGGAGCAGGTTCTCCAAGCGCTGTTTATATGCTTAGAATGGGTAAATATAAATATATTTCTTATCTTGGATATTCTCCTGAATTATTTGATTTAGAATTAGACCCTGAAGAAGAAGAAAATTTAGCTAACGAAAAAGAATATAGTGAATTAGTAAAAAAATTCGACACACTTCTTAATGATATACTCAACCCTGAAGAAACTGATAAAAAAGCAAAATTGGACCAAGCTGCACTTATTGCTCGACTTGGAGGAAAAGAAGCTATCCTTAAGAAAAAAACCTTTGCGGGTACACCTCCCCCCAAAATATAAAAAAGAAAACCCTCCTTTTTCAAGGAGAGTTTTCTCTTGAAAATTATAAAATTAGTTCTTAGGTAATATTGTTATTTTTTTGCTCCAATGGTCTCAAAGATTTTGCCGTATGCAGAATAATCTTCTCCCACACTCTTCACAAGAGAATCTCCCCAAAGAGGGGTAGGTTTTTCTCCCATCTTTTTCAGTAATTTTATATATGTTTTGTCTTTCACTAACTTTTTAAATGCGGTAACTAAGAAATTAATATTTTCTTTAGGAACTCCTTTTGGAGCAATCATCATACGCTTGGATGCTATTACAAAATCTACGTTATTTTCCCTAAAAGTAGGAACCTTCGGAAACAATTTATTTCTTTTTTTAGCAGCTACTCCAAGTATTTGAATTTGTCCTCTTTTATAACGCCCAACGGTTCCACCTGTAGCAGGAAGAGCTCCAAATGTATCTATATGACCTCCTAATCCAGCTCTATATGCAGGACCACCACCCTTGAATGGAACGTGTTTTAGCTTAATTCCCTTATCTGCCATTATTTTCAGGATCATTAAATGTCCCATTCCATAAATCCCAGATGAACCATAGGAAATCTTTTCTGGATTCTTTTTTGCAAAAGAAACAAATTGACCAAATCCCTTCCAAGGCTGTGAAGATAATGCCGCCATCATATAATCAGCTTTTGTAAACAGAAATATAAATTCAAAATCTTTCAAGGGATTATATCCCATCTTACGTACATGAGGTGCAACTGTTAAGTGATTTACAGAAGCAAGCATAAGTGTATGTCCATCTTTTTTAGATCTGAGTAATGCGTTCATTCCAATCTTTCCGCCTCCACCGGGCATCAACTGTACTATCATTGGTTGACCCAAGTAGGTATAGGCTACACTAGCTATAGCTCTGGCATTTAAGTCTGAAGAACCTCCTGCCCCAAGTGCGACAATAACTTTTATAGGTTTAGATGGAAACTTATTTGCAGAATCGGATTTGATTGGACTTATCAGAAAAATTAAGGAAACTACAACAAAAAAACAAGAAAATTTAAAAAAGTTCATTCGCTATCCTCCATTACAATTCTAAAGAATTAAATAGGAATCAAAAATAACAAAACTATTGAATTAGATTCACAATATTAAACCTTTTTCAAGTTTAATGGTACGCCCGGTAGGAGTCGAACCTACAACCTTCGGATCCGAAGTCCGACGCTCTATCCAATTGAGCTACGGGCGCATATCAAATTAAAACATTATTATTTGGGGTGAGTGAGGGGATTTGAACCCCCGACCTCCGGGGCCACAACCCGGCGCTCTAACCACTGAGCTACACCCACCTCGAAGAAATCCGTTCAATATTGAAATCGTATCAATAAATTATAAAAAGTAGAACTTAAAATTCTAAAATACTGGTCGATTTTTAAAAAATTATGGTACGCCCGGCAGGATTCGAACCTGCGACCTACGGATTAGAAGTCCGTCGCTCTATCCAGCTGAGCTACGGGCGCACACAAACATAATTTATATTTTACAAATAATTTCGTTACAGGGAAAGGAACGTACTGCATTTGGTAAACTATATCAATTTAAAAAAACAATTAATTAAAAATTATCCTTCCAGATGTGTTCTAGGGAATAGTTGAATAAACAAAGATTCATAACGACCAAATAAAATTGAACTGATATATATAAGACCAATCACTAAAATAATAGAGGGTCCAGTAGGAAAAGCAAAATGATAGGATAACAGTAAACCTATAATACCGCCCAACAAGGAAAATAGAACCGAGGCTAAAATAAGTCCTTGTACATTACGAGACCAAAACCTAGCAGCAGCCGCAGGAATTATCATCACCCCTACTGACAAAAGTGTACCCATAGCGTGAAATCCACCGACTAAGTTTAAAACTGTCAAACTAAGGAAAAGATAATGTGCAACTCCACTCATAGGACTTACAGATTTCAAAAATGCAGAATCAAGACATTCCAAAATCAAAGGCCTATAAAATAAGGCTAACACAATCAAAGTAAAGGTCGAAATTGAAGATAAAAGGAAAAGAGTTGAATCATCTAGCGCAAGAATCGTCCCAAATAAAATATGCATTAGATTTACATTAGTTCCTCGTAAAGTGACAATGAGAACTCCCAAAGCAAGTGAAATCAGATAGAAAGATGCAAGACTTGTATCCTCTCTAAGTATGGTATTTCGTGTTACTAATCCAGTTAGAAGAACAACTATCATTCCTGCAACAAGACCCCCTAAAGTCATTGCAGTTAGAGAGAGACCCGAAATAAGATACCCAATAGCAGCACCAGGTAAAATGGCATGGGCAATTGCATCCCCAGTAAGACTCATTCTTCGCAACATTAAAAAAACACCAACCGGAGACGCACCTAACGCAATAGAAAAACATCCCATAAGAGAACGTCTCATGAAAGAAAATTCAACAAATGGGTCTATAATTAGGTCGTATATCATTAGAAAAAACTTGGCGTAATTCTTGAACAAATATCAGCATGTTCATTAAATGCTTTGCAAAGTTCATGGGCACGAGATAGATTGTCTTCGGTCAATACTTCTTCGGTACGTCCGTGAGCGATCATTTCCCTACCCAGAATAAGAGTCTCCGGAAAATTTGACCTTATATCTTCTAGATCATGCAATGTAATAATTATAGTTCTCCCTTCACGATTCCACTCAAGAATTAGTCGTAACAAGAAATCTGTAGTCTGCCTATCTATAGAATTAAAAGGTTCATCCAAAAGAACTAACTCAGCATCCTGTAATAATAAACGCGCAAATAGAACACGCTGCATCTCACCACCAGATAAGGTTCCAATAGGTCTATCCTCATATCCAATAAGACCAAGTGAGGAAATTGACTCATAAATTCTATCTCTCATAGAACTAGAAATAGCGAAAAAAGAACCAATGTCATTCCAAAGACCCATTGAAATAAAATCAATAACAGTTACAGGAAAGCTGGGATCAACATTACTCTGTTGCGGCAAATATGCCACTTTAACAGACTGAGCATTTGGAAATTGCAAACTTCCTTCTAATGGTTGCAATGAACCTGTTATTCCTTTTAAAAGTGTAGACTTCCCACCGCCGTTAGGTCCCGCTATGGCAGTTAATGAACCATATTCGAAATCAAAACTTAAATGATGAACTGCAGGATGGCGATCATATCCCAATGTTAAATTTTTACATGAAACTATCTTTGGCATACGTTTCCTCGACTATTGAATTGACCAAAATACCCCGATCCATAGAACCAAACTAAGTAGAACAGAGACCAAAATCCTTAAGAAAGATCCAGAACACAAAAGACTATAAGATGTAAATTTAGTTTTTAACTTTTGTCTTTTCATACAAATACAATCCTTATTAACTATCCATGCAATTTTGACATTGGCCAAGAATTTCCACTGTAGTTTTTGTAATCTTAAAATTTTTTCTTTCTGTGTGTCTGTATATCTGAGAATAGATTTTCTTATCAGAATATTCTCTAGTTTCACCGCAATCGTTACAAATTTCAAAAAAAACTGAATCCTCGTCCTCATGAATGTGATCACAAGCTATAAATGCATTAAGACTTTCTATTTTATGGACTAAACCTTTAGATATAAGAAAATCTAATGCACGATAAACTGTTGGGGGAGCAGAAAAACCGCTACCCCTTAGTTTATCTAAAATTTCATAAGCAGACATTTTAACACCTTGTTCTTTCAATAAATCAAAAACCAACTGTTGATTTTTAGTAAGTGTAAAATCATTAAATCTACTCATCTTTTCCCTTAAAATTTAAAAATTCTACTTAAGAACGTTTACAATGGTCTCTATATTATAACGCATATAATTTAAATAGGTTCCAGCTGGACCATTTTTTTCTGAAAGAGCATCAGAGTAAAGACTCGAGCCTATTTTTATATTTGTTTGCTTTGCAATTTGTTGAATCAATCTATTATCGGTAATGTTTTCAGGGAATAAAGCTTTCACGGAATTCTTTTTTATAAACCGTACAATTGAGGCGATCCTTGATGCACGTGCTCTAGTTTCAGTAGATAACCCCTGTGGAGCTAACATTTCTATTCCATACTCATTAGATAGATGGCCAAAAGCTTCATGACTAGTAATGACTACTCTATCTTTTTTAGGAATAGAATTTACACTACGACGTATGAATTTATCCAAATTGTCCAAATCTGACATATATTTTTTTAAATTTTTCATATAATACGTTTTCGATGAAGGATCCATTCTAGACATTGCTTCTGCAACATTTGTGACATAAATCTTCATATTAGGCACACTTAACCAAACATGCGGATCCCATTCGCCATGCCCATGTCCATGATGGTCATCATGATCCTTCTTGTGTCCATGATCGTCTTTCTTATGATCATCATGATCATCTTCAAATTTCAATTTTGGAATATTATCTGTTGCAACAATTGTTTTCCCTTTATATCCCGAAGCCTTCACTAATCTTTCCATCCAACCTTCAAGACCTAAGCCATTCATTATTACAAGATCCGCTGAGGAAACTATCTTCGCTTGACGCGGAGTTGGTTGAAACATATGCAAATCCATATTCCTTCTCACAAGCGATGTCACATGTACTCTTTTTCCACCAATCACAGAAACAATATCTTCTAAAATAGAAAAAGATACTACTACTTTTTTCCGATTTTCTTTGGCCGAAACATCGGATAAATTGAAAGAAACAATACAAAAAAATAAAGCAATAAAAGTAAAAAATCTCAAAATCAAATCAACAATCTCCTATAAATAGAAAAAGAAAAGAGATGTTATATTATAACATACTGTTCTTGTCAATTTTTTTTAAAGAATTAAGATGTTAATCCAGAAACACTTCTCACGAAAAGGACTGCAGCAATACCAATTAAAACTATCTTCACAATAAACTCGAATCGGTTCTGATTAATATATTTACGTAATCTTAATCCAATCCAATATCCTAGAAAAAC
>DFQF01000093.1 GCA_002377645.1 Nitrospinaceae bacterium UBA3496
GGAAACTTTTCATGTTTTTGCGAAATCATATTCTCTCTCAATTAAAATGAAATCATTTTATTCTCTTATAGAAAATAAAAAAATATTTTTTACTTTAAGTTAAATATTCCCCATATAAATTTCAGGTGAAGTGGTACAATTTTTCATCGAGTCAGGAAAGATAACGCTAACGGCGTCTACGGGACATCTGTCGACACAAATTCCGCAATACCAACACTCTTCAGGGTAACGTACCTCAGCAACCTTATCCTTCTCTTCTCTATAGATAATATCTCCAGGACAGAAAAAATCACATATTGTGCATCCGTCTAAACAAGATTTTTCATCTATTAAAATACTCAAAATATCTCCAGAAATTAATTTTTCTTTTCTTCAACAATATCTACACCTAAATTTGTAGGTACTTTATCAAATTTCAGCTTAGATGAATTTGTTTCTTTTTCAACGACGAGTGTATAAGGCGGATTTTCATCATCTCTATGAGGAAAATCTGTTCTTACATGAGCTCCTCCTCCTCTTGTCTCTCTTCGCTCTAACGCCGAAACAGAAACAACGTGAGCTACCGTTCTTAAATTTTTTGCCTCATGAAAACGCATTAATCCATGAAAGTTATCTGCTTTCATGGATTTTTCTTTATCCTCAAGCAAAGAAAGTTTATCAATTGCTTTTTCTAACTTCGTTTCGTTTCTTCTAAATCCGACATCTTCAGTCATGATTTTTCTGACTTCATCTTCAAAATCTCTGGGAGTATACTCACTTTCTTCTTTTAAAGGTCGAGTTAAACTGTTTTGAATGTCTTCTAATTCTTTTTTTGTTAAAGGTTCAGGAAGTGGTTGAGACAAAGCATACTCAGCTGCACTCTCCCCAGCAATATGTCCCATTACGGCTGCTCCAGAAATTCCCTGACTTACTGTGCTACAATCTCCAGCTGCAAACAAACCTGGAATATTACTCAAACATTCAGGATCTATTCTCACTCCCGCCCTTCTAAAAACTACTCCTCCTCCTCTTGAAGACATTTCACTAATCGTTATCTCAAGCAAATCTTTTTCTAGGTCTATCTCTTTTTGATCAAGAAACGCGGTCATGGCTGGTCGATCAATACCAAGTGTAATTTTCAATCTCTCCACATCCTCTTTTTTTAGATGACGACAGTCAACGTAAATAGGTGAGCGTCCTGCTTGAGTCTCGGATATCACCGCATTAATTAAATCCGTTCTCCTAGCTTGTTCTCCTGCTGGATGGTAATTAAACATGAAACGTTCTCCATCCTTATTGATTAAATATGCACCGGCACCCACAAATCCATTAGTCCCCTGAGAAGAATATCCTTTTGGAGTTATAGTTGCGTCCGTAAATTCCATATTGGCAAGCTTTGCTCCTACTTCCAAAGCCATTGCATGTCCATCACCCGTATTATATGGAATGTGCCAGCTATCATAAGGATTTCCAGAAGCGTTTCTAGTCAAACGATTTGTCTCACCAGTTGCCAGGATAATTGAACGAGCAAGAACAACATAAATTGTCCCATGGCGAATGTGAAACGCGACACATCCTTTTGGTTTATCTCCATCCATCAGAATCTCTGAAACCATTACACGTTCTAGAGTTTTCGCTCCTGTTTTCCGTGCAGCCTGTCCTATAACTTGCTTAAAATTACTTCCTTCAAATTCAATCGTATATTCTCCAGGGAGACCAAACGAACGATGCCTTAAATAAGGTTTCTCAGGGGAAGAAGGGTTCCTGAAATCCACTCCCAATTTTTCTAAACGTGTCACCATTCCTTTTAATCCGCGCAAAAATCGTTCACATACATCTAGATCAGTAACACCCTCGGTTATTTTTGGAATATGCCTAAGAAGATAATCTGGAGTATCCCATTCAGAACCATTTTCTAGAATCGCGAAAAAGTGGTCTACTCCTCCTGCGATACTACCACTTCTCTCAATGATTCCTCCTTTTTCACAAATAACAGATTTTGCTCCTTTCTCTGCTACACCAATTGCCGCAAGACATCCTGCCACACCTCCTCCAATGATAAGCACATCGGTTTCTAGAGTTTGTATATTTTCTGTTGGTGCACGCAACCTTGAGGAGGGACTATTGGGAAAATTCAAAAATTTCTCCATGAATAGTACAGATAATTTCTTTTTATATATCCAGGAATTCGCTAATTTTAAACTTTAGCATAATCTAGAAAATCTCTATCTTCTTCACTTATGAGACCCATTTTTTCTTCCATCTCACGCACGATAGGAATTACATGGTTCCCTACTATTTCGCACTCAGAATGAAGAGGGAAACCAGAAAGGATGAGAAGATTAATACCTGCCTTCTCTATTTCAATGATTTTTTCTGCGCATTGCTCATAGGAACCTACTATCGCAACCGCAGATCCAGAACGTATACGGCTCATCCCAGTCCACAAATTGGGAGCCAACATATCATCTTCATAAGAAGATTGTTGTTCTTTTGTGCCCTTACTCTCAAAACTAGAAATCATTTTTCCTCGATGTTCCTGCACTTCTGAATCTACTTGGCTCAATACTTCATATGCAGCATCGAATGCTTCCTTTTCAGTTTCACGCGCATATATTTGGAAACGAGTAACGTATTTCAATGGATCCGTTCTTTCCGAATTCTTAATTTTCTTTTCCATGTGTTGTACACGCTCTGAGACCTGTTCAGGATCTTGTCCCCAAAAAACATAATAATCTCCGCGACGGATAGCGATATCCTGCGCAACTTCAGAAGAACCAGCTACATAGAAAGGGATTCCACTCTTTTGAACAGGCCGAGGATAGACAGAGGCATCTTTTAATCGATAAAATTTTCCATCAAAAGAAAATTTGTCTTCTTTCCAAAGTCCATCTAAAATCTGAATAAACTCTTCAGTACGCTCGTATCGAGTGTCATGTTCTAATTCTTCACCATAACTCGCAAGAGCTCCTCCTCCAGTAACAACATTGTAAAGAATTCGCCCACCACTTAACTCATCCAGAGAAGCAAACATTCTAGCGCAAATCGCAGGATCGATAATTCCTACTCGAACAGCGAGCAATAATTTTATTGTCTCAGTCTTAGGAGCAATTACTGCAGCATTAATTAAACTATCCCAAGTAGGAGCTGTAGAACCATAATGACCACTTACCTGTGAAGTAGGAACAAGAATAGTTGTAAATCCACTCTTTTCTGCATTCACTGCAATTCTTGTAAATGTGTCGTGACTTGGGGGGAAATCGGCAAATTTTTGACCTAAATGATCACTATCTCCATCACAAGACATGTACCACGCAAATTCTATAGCCACTCATGCCTCCTTTTTCAAATACATAATTTAATATATAGTAAGAATCACATAATCAAAACGAATTGTAAAAGCTCATGTGTAGAAATCTATAATTCTGTAAAAATAGAGCAAAAAGGGAAAAAATGACAACGGAATATGCATGG
>DFQF01000050.1:0-3554 GCA_002377645.1 Nitrospinaceae bacterium UBA3496
TCTAAAACATTACATTTCTCGAGTCCTTCTTTTGCACCGGTTAGTAATTCACTAACAATAGAACCATTATATTCAGAATAGACTATAGCAATTCTCAGTCCATTCCCATCAACAATTCTTTCAGTACTTTCGCCCATTTATTTCTCCACATTGAATTGTTGCCTATCGAGCAAAGAACTTTTCAATTCGACCCCATCTCTTTTAACTGGAACACCTGTCTCTGTATCTACAAACATTCGCCCAGTCAATTCTAATCCATAACCCTCAAGGGCAATAATCCTTCTTTCATCATTTGTTATTATTTTTATTTTATTAAGACCTAAATCCGCTAAAATTTGTGCGCCTATTCCATAATCTCTCAACCCTGGCTCATCAGCTGAAGACACAGCTTTTGTATCTTCGATTCTCTTTGGAAAGGAACTTACAAGATTTAATGGAGATTTGTTTATAGCCATATCTGGTTGCAAATAAACAAAAACTCCTTTCCCCTCACTCTCAATTAAAGAAAGGGCATTTCTCAATCTGTCAGTCATGTCTGACCTCAAAAGATGGAAAAAATCTTTGATATTTTCAGATGGATGTACACGAACAAGAGTCTCTTCTTCTGACAAAAGTTCACCTTTGACTAAAGCCATATGCAATTGCAAGGTTGCTTTATTTCTATATAGCACTGTATCAAAATCTCCATAACTAGTCGTGATTTTGCCCTCTTCCACCCTTTCTATTAATCCCTCATGCACCATTCTATAAGCAATCAAATCCTTGATAGTAATTATCGACAAACCTTTCTTTTTCGACAATTCAATAAGATCCGGCAATCTCGCCATTGAACCATCGTCTTTCAAAACTTCACAAATAACTCCAGATGATTTAAGGCCAGCCAAACGAGCTAAATCAACTGCAGCTTCTGTATGCCCTGCTCTTCTCAACACACCGCCTGACATAGCCCTAAGAGGAAAAACATGACCTGGACTTACAAGATCTGAAGGAACTACACTTTCGTTAATAGCAGTCGCAATCGTATGTGATCTATCAAAAGCGCTAATTCCTGATGTGACACCATCTCTCGCCTCAATAGACACTGTAAAATTAGTGCCAAATTTAGAGTTGTTATGTCCCTCTTCGATCATCATCTTTAGTCCAAGATTATCGACTTGCTCTGGAGACAATGCTAAACATACCAACCCCCTAGCTTCTTTTGTCATTATATTAATTGATTCAGGCGTTACTTTACTGGCAGCTTGGACTAAGTCTCCTTCATTTTCTCTATCTTCATCATCTACGACTATTATCATCTTCCCACTTTTGATCTCAGAAATTGCTTTTTCAATTGATGAAAAAGGAGAATGGGAATCATTTGATTGTTCACCTGAATTGTTTTGATTTTCTGACACCACTTATTCCTTTAGATCTGTATAGGGAGAAACTAATTTTTCAACATACTTTCCGATCATATCTACTTCAAGATTAACTTTTGAATCCACCTTCTTATTATTCAGAGTTGTACATTCTAATGTATGCGGAATAATAGCAACAGAAAAAGAAGAATTGTCACATTCTGCTACTGTAAGGCTTATTCCATCAACTGCAATTGAACCTTTATATACAACATATTTCATAATTTGTTTATCTGCATTTATTTTAAACCAAAAAGATTCCCCGTCTTTTTCAATTGACTCTACTTTCCCTAGACCATCAATATGACCACTTACAAGATGCCCTCCTATTCTTTCATTTAACAGCATCGCTTTTTCTAAGTTACAATCATCTCCAACTTCTAAATTTGCCAGAGTGGTCTTTTTTAAAGTTTCATTCGACAAATCTGATTCAAAGCTTGATGAATCGAATGAAACAACAGTTATGCATGTTCCATTCAGGGCTATAGAATCTCCTAATTTCACGCCATCCATAAATGAATCCACTGACACGACTAGTCTTGCACCATCAGAATTTCTTTCAATCCTAGATATCTTCCCTGTTTTTTCTATTATTCCTGAGAACATACTGTTTACTACTCCCAAAAAGGTTTTTTGAACCTACCTCTATACAAAATATCTTTCCCAACAAATTCATGTCTAAGATCAATCAATTCAGTTGAATCTGTCAAGCCTTCTGGATTGATTCCTCTAAATGAAGAGACTCCATTGTTTGAACCTATAATGATAGGTGCAACAAAACACATAAGGTGATCAGCTAGTTTTTCTCTGACAAAAGAACCATGCACAAGACCACCTCCTTCAACAAGCAGGTGAGTAACATCTAGTTTCGCAAGATAATCTAGAACTTTACTAATATCCAATAAACCTCGATTATTTTTTGGTATCCCAACAATTTTCACACCCAAATCCTGAAATCTCTTTAAATCTTCAGATGAAATATCTTCACCAGTCATAATAATCGTAGAATTATTTTTTTCTGTGTTTAAAATCTTTGAATTTAAAGGGGTCCTTAAGTTTGTATCTAACACTACTCTTACTAAAGGATTCCCTTCTATCCCTTTTGGCCTTGCAGTTAATTGCGGGTCATCTTCTAAAATCGTCTGAACGCCCACTAGTATAGCATCAACCGAGTTTCTAAAATGATGAGACAAATCCCTAGATTTTTCTCCTGTTATCCATCTGTCCTTCGCATTTTCCCTAGAAATGAATCCGTCAAGACTCGACGCAACTTTAATGGTAACTAAAGGTCTTTGTAATACTGTATGGGTAAAGAATGGCTCATTTAATAAAATAGCTTCTTTTTCCATTATTCCATATTCAACTCTAATGCTATTGGATTCTAAAATTTCAAGTCCTTTGCCATTAACTAATGGGTTGGGATCTTTCACTGCAATCACAACATTGTCAATACCAGACTCTACTATCAAAGGTGCACAAGGTGGTGTTTTTCCATGATGAGAACACGGCTCTAAATTTACATAAAGAGTTCCACCCTTGGCCTTAATGCCTGCCTCTTGAAGTGCAATCACTTCTGCATGGGGAGCACCAAATCTTTCATGCCATCCTCTTCCAACAATTACTCCTCTACTATCTGTAACAATCGCTCCCACTAAAGGATTAGGACTGGTCAAACCTAACCCTTTGGCTGCCAAGTGCAAAACTTCAGACATTAATGCAAATTTTTTGTTGTTTTTTTTAGACAAGTTTTCCAGAAAGAATTAGAGAGTTAAATTAGTTTGTTTACCAACTATATGATGATCTCCGAGCTTTTCATATTCACCATGCGTTAACGTAGCCTGTGCAGCAGCCAACCTTGCAATTGGAGCTCTATAAGGAGCACATGACACATAATCCATTTTTATAGTATGACAAAATTCAACAGAACTTGGCTCCCCTCCATGTTCCCCGCAGATTCCAACTTCTAGATTTTTTCTACTTTTTCTACCGCGTTCTACTCCAATTTTTACCATCTCACCAACTCCATCTCGATCTATAGCAACAAAAGGATCGTGCGCAATAAGACCTTTTTCTAAATATTCTGGCAAAAATTTACCTGCATCGTCTCTACTTAAACCATAAGTTAATTGAGTGAGATCATTTGTTCCAAAACTAAAA
>DFQF01000050.1:3857-4475 GCA_002377645.1 Nitrospinaceae bacterium UBA3496
TGTTCCAAAACTAAAAAATTCAGCCTCTTTTGAAATTTCTTCAGCCAACAAACAAGTTCTTGGTATTTCAACCATCGTGCCCACAAGATAATGAACTTGAATTTTTTGTTCTTCCATAACTTCTTTGGCAACCTCATGAGCTATATCATGGTTAAATTCCCATTCTTTCACACCAGAAGTTAAAGGAATCATAATTTCAGGTAAGACATCTACGCCTTGTTTTTTCATATGACAGGCCGCTTCTATTATTGCCCTTACTTGCATTCTTGAGATTTCCGGAAATGTTATCGCTAATCTACAACCTCTATGTCCCAGCATAGGATTTTGTTCTTTATGGTCTTCCGTAGATTTAGCAACCATAGAAACATCTTTAACTAAAACTTGTGCAGTTTCTGCTATATCTTTCTCGGTTTTAGGCAGGAATTCGTGCAAAGGAGGATCTAACAACCTTATAGTAACAGGCCTATCCTTCATGATTTCAAAAATCTCAATAAAATCACCTTTTTGTATCGGTAGAAGATAATCTAGCGCTTTCTTTCTTTCTTCTTCCCCATTGGCTAGTATCATTGCTCTAATATAATTAATACGATCTCCTTCAAAAAACATATGTTCTGTTCT
>DFQF01000050.1:4787-9528 GCA_002377645.1 Nitrospinaceae bacterium UBA3496
TCTGTTCTACATAAACCGATTCCTTCACAACCAAATTTCAAAGCGGCAAGACTGTCTTCTTTAGTATCTGCATTAGCTCTGACACCTAGGGTCCTAACCTCATCTGCCCAATTCATGAACTGAATATAATCTTGATTATTCTCCAAATCTGGCATCTTCAATTTCTTTTCTCCAGAAATAACAAGACCGTTATTGCCATCTAAAGAAATCCATTCCCCAGCAGAAAATATAGTCCCATCAATCTCAATCACTTGTTCATCTTCTTTTACATCTAACGAAGAACAACCAGCCACACAACATTTCCCCATTTGTCTAGCAACAACCGCAGCATGTGACGTTAAACCCCCTCTAGCAGTAAGTATGCCTTCTGATACTTTCATACCTCCAATATCTTCAGGACTTGTTTCTTGTCTAACAAGAATAACTTTTTCCCCAAGAGCTGCCTGAGCTTCAGCTGCTGCTGCAGTAAAAACTATTTTCCCTACAGCACCACCAGGAGAAGCTGCCAATCCTTCAGCAATAATATCAAGCTTTTGATCTGGATCTATCATTGGAAAAAGTAATTGATCTAACAAATCAGCATCAACTTTCATTAATGCAGTTTCTTTGTCAATTAGTCCTTCTCTAACCATTTCTACTGCAACCCTGATCGCTGAAACACCAGTTCTTTTTGCATTTCTAGTTTGCAACATGAAAAGCATACCGTTTTGTATAGTAAACTCCATGTCTTGCATATCTTGATAATGCTTCTCAAGTTTTTCTGAAATTTCAACAAAATTTGCATAACAATCAGGCATTTTATCATTCAAAGCTGTAATCTTCTCCGGTGTTCTCACACCAGCAACCACATCTTCCCCTTGAGCATTAAATAGAACTTCTCCGTATAATTCCTTTTCACCAGTAGACGGATTCCTAGAGAATGCGACACCTGTACCACAATCATCGCCCATGTTTCCAAAAACCATGCATTGAACGTTTACAGCAGTACCCCATTCATCAGGAATGTTATAAATGCGCCTATACGCAAACGCTCTTTCGTTATTCCAAGATTTAAAAACAGCCTCTATAGCAAGCTTAAGTTGTTGTTCTGGATCATCAGGGAAAGATTTTCCAAAATTCTCAGTAACTATATTTTTGTACTGAGCAATCAGTTCAAAGAGATCATCATCTTTTAGATCAACATCTTCACTAACCCCTTTGCTTGCTTTCATTTCTTCAAGTTTTCTTTCAAAATGAAAAGATTGTATTCCAAGAACCACATTTCCAAACATTTGGATAAATCTTCTATAACTATCATATGCAAATCGGGCATTCTTTGTTTGTTTTGCGACAGCCTGCACAGTTTGATCATTCATGCCTAAATTTAGAACTGTATCCATCATTCCTGGCATTGAAGTTCGTGCACCAGAACGGACACTCAATAATAATGGTTTTTCACCACCACCAAACTTCATATCCATTAAGGTTTCTAAACGTCGTATGCCAGTAAGTATTTTTTTCCATAGAGGTTCTGAAATCTCTTCAGTCTGTAGATATTCTATACAAACCTCGGTACTAATCGTAAAGCCAGGAGGAACAGGTATTCCTAAATTTGACATCTCTGCTAAGTTAGCACCTTTTCCGCCCAACAAATGAGTAAGAGAAGAATTCCCATCTGTTTGATCAGAACCAAATGCGTAAAGCAATTTTTCTGTTCCCGACATAACGACTTCCTCTTTAAGTGGGCTGTTTTAAACAAAATAGGTATCGATAATATTACTTACTTCTGAACTTTTGTAAAATCGCAAAGCAAGGAAAAGAAACTTCTCATGCACATTAATAGATTAAACCTATTTTCTCTTATTAATTTATCATCATCCATTATCAAAACATTATCAAAAAATTTATTAATTGGAACAGTTAAAGCAAACATTATTTCAAAAATCTTTTCATATCTTATCTTCATTTCATCAAGCGAAACAATTGAAGTATTTGCAGTAGACTCTAAAACCTTATTCGTCTTTTCAATCGAATCTTTTAGCTGTTTAAACAAAATTCTTTCTTCTTCCTTTACAAAGATAGAGTCATTAACTTTTTCCAGACCAAAATCACCACCATTCTTTTCATTGGTGGATAGAACTTCTTTTTTTGTGATATTGAAGATTCTCTTGCAAATTGCAGAACAATCATCAAACATCTCGTTATCAACAATTTTATCCAGAAAATTCAATTTCGCTAATGCTTCAAGAGGAAATCTCCAAGCAGTTTGATTATCAATAGACAAAATAGATTCAACTAAATCTGACCTATTTGTATTTTGCATCAAGAAAGCATGGACTCTGCTGGAGAAGAAAACATCTAATCTTTCCAAAATATCTTCTTGGTTCTTACTAAAAATATCACCAAATGTTTCGATTGACTTTCCTATCATTTTAGACAAATCTATTTTCAAACCAAAGGAAGACAGAATCTTAAAAATTCCTGTAGTAGTTCTTCTAAGAGCGTATGGATCCTCAGAACCTTTAGGCACATAGTTAAGTCCAATTAGTCCGACAATAGTGTCAAATCTATCTGATAGGGAAACTACGCCACCTTCTCTGGAAGAAGGAACCTCATCACCATCTCTTATCGGCATATAATGTTCATAAATAGCATTTGAAATTACTTCATTTTTTCCTTGAATTCGGGCAAAATACTTACCCATAACACCTTGAAGTTCTGGGAATTCATATACCATTCCGCTGGTCAAGTCTGCCTTGCATAATTTAGATATTTCTAACACGTTTTCTTTCATATCTTTTTCATTCGGATAGAATTCTTCACATAGATAAGCACTTAATTGAGAAAAGCGAATAACTTTCTCCATGCTCGTACCTAATTTTGGATGATAAACTACTTCATTTAATTTTTCGGACATTACTTCAAGAGAAATAGCCAAATCTTTTTCCCAATAAAATTCAGCATCCTCTAATCTTGCCTGTACTACTCTCTCATAACCTTCTTTAATAATTCCCATGTCTTTAGCTTCTAAGTTACTTACAGCAATAAAGTGAGAGGTGATATTTTCATCTCTCTTATCTTTCAATGCAAAAAAACGTTGATTGCTCTCTAAAGTATTTACTATTACTTCTTCTGGTATATTCAAATATCTTTCATCAAACTGACATTGAACAATTTTGGGCCATTCAACTAAATTTGAAACTTTCTCAACCAAAAATTCAAAACCATCTTTATCTAAAGCGGGAATACAGTCTAAAGAAGATGCTGCAGAAAGAACTTCTTTTTCGATTATCTTAAAACGCCCACCTGGATTATCTTTATATGAGATAGGATTCACATAATTTTCATTTAGTTTTCTTATATAGTCATCAAAATCTTTTACTTCCAAAGATTGATCAGATAGAAATCTATGGCCATAAGTTTTATTGCTAAATTCAGGCAAACAAGAGGCAACTCCAATCAGTTCTTCTTTTTGCAATCTCAAGGGAATGATTTCTTCTCCATACAAAGCTAAAATCCATCGTATAGGTCTTACAAACTGAAAATTTTCCCTTTGCCATCGCATTGATTTAGGAGAAGACAAAGAAGTAATCAATGTAATTAACGCAGAAGACAAAATGTCAATTGTTTTATTACCTTCATGTAACTTTTCTAAAAAAATTCTTTCACCTTTAGGTGTTTCCTTAGTTTTAATATCAGACATTTCAATCTGATTCTTTTCAAGAAATGAAAGTACCGCCTTTGTAGGCTTTCCTTCTTCATCAAAAGCTATTTTCGTAGGAGGACCTAAAATTTCTTCTGTATAGGATTGTTGAAATTCTTTTAATTCAGAAACATGAACAAACATTCTTCTTGGCGTACCGCATATTTGAATATCAGAAAAAGTAGTTCTAAATTCAGAAAAAACAGAACGCGTATTTTCTTCCAATTGGCGAAGCAAGTCTGTCAGATAGATCGATGGTATTTCTTCAGTTCCAATTTCAAACAACACATCTTTTTGCAAAATTAGCTCCTAGATATAAAGGACATTATTTTTTTCCTTCATTGCTAGACTTAAATTTTTCTACTTCCTCGTTTCTCTGTTTCTCATCAATTATAAGTGGAAACCCTAATTCATACCTTGACTTCAAGTATGATTCTGCACATCCCTTAGCCATATTTCTAATCCTGCCTATGTACCTCGCTCTTTCGCTTACACTAATAGCACCTCTTGCATCTAAAAGATTAAAGTAATGTGAACATTTTAGTGTAAAATCATAAGCAGGAAAGGATAGGTTTTCTTTAATCAGCCTTAGTCCCTCTTCTTCACACATATTGAACATATTAAACAACATATCTACGTTAGCAGAATCAAAATTAAATTTACTAAATTCAATTTCAGTTTGCATATGCACATCACGATACGTTATTTTTCGATCGTTAGTATCTAACCAAATAAGATCAAAAACACTATCCACACCCTGTAGATACATAGCTATTCTTTCAATTCCGTAGGTAATTTCAGCAGAAATATCGTCTAAATCTAAACCACCGGCTTGTTGGAAATACGTGAACTGAGTTACTTCCATACCATCTAACCATACTTCCCAACCTAATCCCCATGCACCAAGATTAGGGGATTCCCAATCATCTTCAACAAAACGAATGTCGTGATCTGAAGTTTTGATCCCTAAATATTCTAAACTTTTGAGATACAAATCCTGCACGTTAGAAGGCGAAGGCTTTAAGATAACTTGATACTGATAATAATGTTGAAGTCTAT
>DFQF01000050.1:9828-34825 GCA_002377645.1 Nitrospinaceae bacterium UBA3496
ATAATGTTGAAGTCTATTTGGGTTTTCTCCATATCTTCCATCTGTTGGTCTTCTGCTAGGTTCAACATACGCAACATTCCAAGGCTCTGGACCAAGTACTCTCAAAAAAGTAGCAGGATTCATGGTTCCAGCTCCTACTTCAATGTCGTAAGGTTGCTGGATAAGACAACCCTGCTTAGACCAAAACTCTTCTAGTTTAAGGAAAATTTCTTGAAAAGTAATCACAGCGCTACTCAATAAACTCTTTATGTAAAAGTTTCACAGCATTCTCAGAATATTTAGTGTCAATTATCACAGAAATTGAAATCTCAGAGGTGGAGATCATGAGAATATTAATGTCAGATCCAGAAAGAGCACTGAAAACTCGCGCCGCAACTCCTGCCTGACTTTTCATTCCAATACCAACAACTGAAACCTTAGCAATTTCATCATTCCTTATAATTTCAATTTTACCAAACTCAGACTTAAGACCATCTATAATTGATTCTGCATCTTCCGCAAAATCACGATTAACAGTAATGGAAATATCCGCAAGTCCTTTCTCTCCCACATTTTGAACAATCATATCTATCATAATTGAATGTTCTGCCAGCTTCCCAAATAGCTTCGATGCTATACCAGGTTCATCGGGTACGTTTAAGACTGTTAACTTAGACTGTTTCTTATCACAATTCACTCCACTTACTGCTGGTGCTTCTAGAAAATCATCTTCCATTTTAATCAAAGTACCCTCTCCTTCTCCAAATGAAGATCTAACAATCAATGGCAATTTATATTTAGCCGCTAGATCAACCGCTCTAGGCTGCAAAACCTTTGCTCCTAAAACTGCCATTTCCATCATTTCATCAAAAGAAATTTCTTTTAAACAAACAGCCTTTTCAACAATTCTAGGATCTGCAGTATAAACTCCATCTACATCGGTGTATATCTCACATAAATCAGCTTTTAAGGCTGCAGCTAAAGCAACTGCTGTAAGATCAGATCCGCCTCTTCCTAAAGTAGTTTCTTCATTAAATTCATCAACTCCCTGAAAACCCGCAGCAACTACAATTCTTCCAGAATCAAGTTCTTTCAAAATCCTATCTGGTCTTATAGTCCTTACTCTTGCTCGTAAATGTTCCCCATCAGTCATAATACCAGCCTGACCACCGGTAAGAGAGATTGAAGGAAAACCAAGAGAATTTATTGCTATAGATAATAAAGAACTAGAAATACGCTCCCCGCTGGTCAACAACAGGTCCATTTCTCTCTTTTGTGGATTCTGACTTAAAACACCAGCCATATCAATAAGACGATCGGTTTCTCCACCCATAGCACTAACGACAACGACCATCTGGTCCCATTTATTTTTTTGAGAAACCACACGCTCCGCAACAGCCTGAAGACGATTTATATCTCCAACCGATGTACCTCCAAACTTTTGAACTACCAAACTCATCTTTTTCTCCCAGAAAAAACTAATGTTTAAACAATTTAGTCCCTAATATAACTGGATCAAGAGTTTTTCTGCTTTCAAACTTCTTCTCACTAAATTCCGAAGTTTTTGATTCGGGAGGCGATATTGCATTAGAAATCATACAAAGTAAATCAAATTTAGTGAATTTTTTTCTAGGTAATTTAAATACCCCATTCTCTAGCTCAGTGAATAAAAATGAAAACCCTCTTTCTCTATAATTACTTATATTTTTTGGAAAATTAAATAGAAATAAAACATGCGCATCAAATTTCAGAAAATCTTCTGCAAACTTTTTCATCTCTTCGTCTAATTCTTGTATTGTATTGACCTTATCTATCGGATCAACATGTTTTTCACTTGCTTCTTTATCTATAAAAATAAGATCATTTTCTTCAAGAGAATTTAATTCATAATTCTCAAATGATGAAAATTGCATTCCATAAACACTACAAAAACCCTTAAGAATTAAATTTGAAGAAATAACACTAGTTTTCCCAAATGTTTGATTGTCAAAATTTCGATTCAATAATCTTGTATATGAACCTTCATAAAACCAAATGCTATTGGGAAAGAGGAAATTATCCTTGGAACTTTCGACTACAACAGGATGTTTTGAAAGCAACATTTGCGATTCGTTCATGATATACATAAACCTTTTTGACTGATCTTCCATTTTTGGAAAAACATCTATTTCTCTTCCAGTAAATTCGAAAGGAGAATGAAATTGATCAAATGACACTAGTCCTTTTTCTAAATTGTTTTTCCTATATACAAAAACAGAATCACCATTTGGAGCAGTTTTCAAGAAAAAAGATTCACCATCTTCTTGAAAAAGATTAGAATTTAGAAATTCGGTGAATTCTATTTTTTCATCTATAGAAAGTGAAGAACCCAATGGATCCATCACAGAAAGACTCTTTGCTGTAGGCTTCAACGATACAAAATTGTTTTTAAAAATAATATCGTTTTCCTTTAAATCACAACCCATACCCTTAGCAAGCAAAACTGAGGAATGATGAAATCCTTCAGAACCTAATAGTATGGACAAAACAGAAGTTAAAGAAAAAGAATCATGTATATCTGGATTTGCTAAAGTACCATTATAGGAAGATGAATAAATATGATCAAAAAAAGGGGTTTCTGCAACTTCTAAAGGTGTTTGATCCCCTAACAAATCTTCTTTCTCATCAAACACATTACCTAAATATAAAACTATGACTTTCTTCATTTAACCTTCGACTGAGGAAGAATGATTTGACTCAACCCTAATCATAGAAAATTCGGGATGAACAACTTCTAATTCAAGAATATCTTCAATAGCCTTGCTAATATTTTTTTCTATTACTTGATGAGTCATGATCACCAAAGGCACATAACCCTCAGAAACTGCTTTCCCTTTCTGCAAAACAGTTTCTATACTTATATCTTGATCGCTAAGCAACCCAGTGATTTCGCTCAACGCACCGGGACTGTCCAATACAGAAAACCTAAGATAAAATTTTGTTGAATTCAAATCTTTTTCTAACACATTTTCAGACTTTCTGTATTCTGTCAAAAATGATGATGCTGGCACTCTTGACTTAACGCCTAGAACCTTACTCCTTGCCAATTCTATAATATCTGACACCACTGCACTAGCAGTTGGTTCTGCACCTGCACCACGACCCACAAAAACTTGCGGTCCAGCATGGGAAGCAGAAATGCTAACTGCATTTAATACCCCATTTACCTGTGCAATAGGATTGTCTTGTGGCAACAAAGCAGGATGAACACGAATATCCAATCCTTCTCCTGTTTGTCTGGCTATTGCAAGGAGTTTAATTCTATACCCTAGCTCAGTCGCATATTGCACATCATATGAATGAATATCTCTAATTCCTTCAACAGCAAATGCATCAACGTTGACTGGACTACCAAATGCAATATTTGCCAGAATTGCTATCTTGTGAGCTGCGTCTATACCGTCTATATCAAAAGAAGGATCTGCCTCTGCATAGCCAAGTTTCTGAGCATTTTCTAGAGTAGTCAAAAATTCCGCATTTTTTTCTGTCATTTCAGTAAGAATATAATTACAGGTTCCATTCAAAATACCAGTAATCTCATATATCTTGTCAGAGGCAAAAGACTCACGAATATTTCTAATAATTGGGACAGAACCAGCAACTGAAGCTTCATACCCAATTGAGCAATTTGATTTAAATGCTGCTTCAAATATTTCTTCTCCATGCACAGCAAGAACAGCTTTATTGGCTGTAACTACAGGTTTGCCTAAATCAAAACATTTTAATAAATATTTTCTAGCATCCTCTAAACCACCTATTAATTCCGCAACTATGTCTATATTCTTATCTTCAATCATACCTACAATATCAGTATCAATATTTTCATTAGCTACACCCACGGCAGTTTTCTTCTTTTTCAGTGCACCTCGATCTGCAATTCTTGAAACAATGATTTCACAACCAACACGCCTTCGTATCAATTCTTTCTGCTCATATAATAATTTGGCTACACCAGAACCAACTGTCCCCAAACCTATCAAACCGACGGATATTTTTTTCATTTGACTCTCTTTACTAAAAAATTGAACGTAAACTTTTCAATGCTTGTCTTGTTCTATGTTCATTTTCTACCATTGCAAAACGTACAAAATCATTTCCCAATTCCCCAAAACCTATCCCAGGTGAAACAGCTACTTTGCATTCTCTTAGTAAATGTTTTGAAAATTCCATAGACCCCATTTCTTTAAATTTATCAGGAATTTTAGCCCATAGAAACATAGTTCCTCTTGGTTTTTCCACTGGCCAACCTATTCTATCCAAACCTTCACACAAAACATCTCTTCTTTGTTGATAAGCATCTCGAATCTCATCCACACACTCTTGCGATCCATTCAGTGCTATTATGGAAGCAATTTGAATCGGCTGAAAAGCACCATAATCTAAATAACTTTTAATACGCCTTAACGCATATATAAGTTCTCTATTTCCTACTGCAAAACCCATCCGCCATCCAGGCATTGAATAACTTTTCGACATAGAAAAGAACTCCACCCCAATATCTTTAGCACCTGGTATCTGAAGCATACTTGGAGGTTGATAACCATCAAAACCTAAATCTGCATAAGCAAAATCATGAATAACAATTAAATTGTGATCTTTTGCAAAACCAATCACTTTTTCAAAAAAATCTAGATCTACACATACAGTAGTTGGATTATGTGGGAAACTTAATAAAAGAATCTTTGGTTTAGGCCATAACGGACTTATTACATCTTCCATATTTGAAAAGAAATCATCCCCTAGTGACAATGGAACTTGCACAACATTACCATTCGCTATTACAAGTGCATATGTATGAATAGGATACGTAGGGCTTGGCACCATTACTAAATCTCCTGGATTTGTAATTGCTAATGCCAGATGTGAAATTCCTTCTTTGACACCTATAGTTACAATAGCTTCTTCTTCAGAATCTATATCAACGTTATAACGTCTTCCATACCAATCTGAGATTGCACTTCTTAGACGTGTAATTCCTCTAGATGCACTATATCTATGATTCCTAGGATTTGAAGCTGCCTCAACAAGCTTTTCCACAATATGAGGAGGAGTAGGAAGATCTGGATTTCCCATTCCAAAATCTATAATATCTTCACCACTTCGTCTTGCATTAATTTTGAGTTCATCGACCTCAGCAAAAACATAAGGTGGCAATCTATTAATTCTTTCAAAATTATTCATATTGTACCTGTGTAAATAGGTTAATATTCTTTTTACGACGTACAGGAGAAACATTTTCACCTAAACCCGAATCCGTCATATATTTTCTTCCCTCTAAGTCTAGTGAAGACTCTGTTAATTCTCCTTGTGCTAATTCCAATGCTTCCGCGGCATTATATGAGCTTCTAACAAACGGACCAGCAAAAACATATGAAAAACCCTTTTTCTTAGCAGCAACTCTGTACCTTTCATAAACATCAGGGTGAATATACTCTTTTACCGGAATAGCCTTTTTTTGTGGTTGCAGATACTGCCCAATAGTTATTATGTCACACTTTATGTTTGGATCCCTCAGATCATCCATTAGAGAAAAAACGTCTTCTTCCTTTTCTCCTAAGCCAACCATAACACCACTCTTCGTAAAGATTTTTGGATCTATTTCTTTAGCTACTGACAAAACTTCAAGAGATCTTTGAAAATCACCGTTTGGTCTTATTTTTGGAAACAACCTTCTTACAGTTTCCATATTATGATTAAAAACATCCGGTTTTGACAAAACAACTTTTTCAACTGATTTAAAATCACCCAAAAAATCAGAAACCAACACCTCAATTTTTGCAGAAGGAATTTTGGATCTTATAGCTGATACAGTTTCAGCAACATGTTCAGACGCACCATCTTGCAAGTCATCTCTATTAACCATAGTCACTACTACGTGTTTTAATTTCATACATTTAGCTGTTTCAGCGACATTTAATGGTTCCAAACTATCTAAAGTTAAAGGATCGCCCTTAGACACGGAACAGTACCCACAAGTCCTTGTGCAAATATCACCACCTATCATAAAAGTCGCAGTACCTCTGGAGAAACAGTCTACCAAATTCGGACATCTTGCTTCTTCACAAACAGTATGTAAATTTTTAGACCGCATTAATGATTTTACGTGATGCGCTTTGCTTGGATTTGGCAGTCTTTTAACCAACCATGGTGGAAATCTATCTGAAACCAAATCAAACTCCTGAAATGTCTTGTATTAATTCTTGATAACTTGAAATTCTGAAATCTTCATATTTTTTTTCAATTTTATCTTTAAATTTCGAAGCCCATTTTTTCCCTGCGGAACATCTACTCTAACGCGAAACCATGTACCTTTCTGACTTAAGTCTGCAATTTGTACATAAGCAGAAAAACCCTTATATTTCAATTTCTCTAGAAAGTCATTAGCAGAACTTAATTTTCTAAATGAAGCTATTTGTAAAGAGTATGCACTTTTCTGAATTGCTTTTCTATTACGAACATTTTTCATTGCTTTTTTTTGCGTATTTTTTAACAGCAGAAGTCTTTTCTTTTTAGGAAGTTCGACTTTTGTTATTGCACTTTTTCCTAAATGCAATTCTTTAGAATCATCAACCTCATCTTTTCTATACTCTTTTAAGGTTTGATAAAATTCCTTTTTTATTTCTACAGTTTTGTCTTGTCTTTTTTCAGTTGATTTGTTTTTTCTTGAATTTCTCAACAAAAAAATAGACTTGGGACGTTCTTTTTTCTTTTTATTCTCATCAATCCTGACAACTTCGTTTCTCCCCATCCATTGGCCAAGAGCAAAAAATATTCCCAAAAAACAAATTAATACAGATAAACAAACTGCTAAATTGGATTTAGTAAGGTTTACACTCAAAAAAGAATCTTTTCGGGTATTTCTCTTCATGAAAATTAAATTCTCTTTCTTAAAGCGGACGGGATTTTTACATTTTCTCAGGCGCTGCAATACCTATTAACTCTAATCCATTTCGAATTATTCCTCTAACGCATTTTGCAAGGAATAGCCTAGCGCATGTGATTTCCTTGTCATCAGAGATAAATCTATTCTGGTTATAATATCCGTGAAAATTTTTAGCTATAGACATTAAAGAAAATACAATATGATGTGGTTCATGTTCTCTCACTGCTAAATTGAGACTATCTGGCCATTCAAGAATACTTAGAAACAATTTTCGATCATCATCCGAATCCAGTAACTGAAGGACAGAACTATCAATAGTTTCTAAATTTATCCCTTTTTGATTTGCTTGCTCGAAAAGACTCGATGTTCTTGCATAAGCATATTGAACATAAAAGACTGGATTTTCACTAGACTGAGTTTTAGCTAAATCTAAATCAAACTCTAAGGTTGTATCAGGACTTCTCATCAAAAAGAAAAAACGAGCCGTATCTACACCAACTTCATCCACAACATCAGAAAGTTCTTCAAATTCTCCAGAGCGAGTACTCATTTGCACTTTTTCAGAACCTCTCTTTAGACTTACAAATTGAACAAAAAGAACATTCAACAACGAAGAATCAAACCCAAGCATCTCCAAAGAAGCCTTTACGCGAGGAAGATAACCATGATGATCAGAACCCCAAATATTTATATACTGATCGAATTTTTTGGCAAATTTTAGTTTATGATACGCGATATCAGACGCCAAATACGTAGGGTTGCCATTTTCTCTTACTACTACCCTATCTTTTTCATCTCCATAATCGGTTGAACGTATCCACTTAGCTCCTCCTGTTTCGTATATCATCTTCTTTTTTTCAAGTTCAGAAATACATTCAGCAACACTGTCATTTTCAAAGAGACTTTTTTCACTAAACCAATTATCAAAATTCACGCCAAAAGAAACTAAGCTTTCTCTGATATCATCTAAAATTATTTTTGCACCCACCTTTGAAGATAAACTCAGCGCATCTTCATTATTACTTAAATTTTCAACTTCTTTTCGATAATCATCAGATGAAGCAATTTCCTTTATATATTCCCCCTGATACCCATCTTCAGGAAAATTGATTTTTTCTCCTTTCATTTCCTTAAAACGCAAGTAAACCGATTCTCCCAACTTCTCCATCTGATTTCCTGCATCATTCACGTAATATTCAGCATGAACATCATAACCTGCAGCTCTTAACAGTCTCCCTAATGAATCTCCCACAACAGCTCCGCGACCATGACCTACATGTAAGGGTCCTGTTGGATTGGCACTTACAAACTCAAGATAAACAGACTTCCCTCTACCCAACTTATTAAAATCAGGGCCAAGTGGTTTTTCGTTCAAAATAGCAACGTTCTGTGCAAGAAATTGAGTGTTTAAGTAAAAATTAATAAATCCTGGTTTTGCAATTTTTATTTCTTTTATTAATTGCTTATTTTCTGGAAAGGAATTGAGCAATTGCTCTGCGATTTCCATCGGAGACTTCTTTTCTGACTTCGCGTATACCATAGCAACATTAGTAGAAAAATCACCAAATTGCGGATTGGTAGGTCTCTCAACATTATAAATAGAATCTGAATTAGTTTCTGATTGAAAACCATAAGCTGAAATAGCTTCGTCAGTTAGATTTCTAATGATATCTTTAATCAATTCTTTAACCCTCAAAACTCAACAAAACATTTTAAAATTACTTTTCCATAATTGTATTTAAGTTTATGCCAGAATGGTAGGAAAGAAAATAATATCCTAAACGAATAATCTCTTCCTGTATCTGAGTAATAATTTTCATGTCGTGAATTTCATATATATTTTTACGAAATGATTCGTTAATAGTCATGATAGTCCCTTGAGATAACTTCACTACGTGCTCAGAACTTAGTTTGCAATCTAAACAACGAAGTTCTCCATTTTCTAGATTAAAATACACTCTTTTCCTATTGTTCCCGCTTACACATTCTTCGCAATAATTCAAGGTAGGTGCAAACCCTAAAGCTATAATCTCGCCCAATAGAAAAGTGCATTCCACATTCTTGGGAACTAAACCACTTTCTATAGATTGAAGGGCATTTTTGAAGATATTATAATTTACAATTTCAGCATCACTCGAAGAAAAAAGTCTATCAGTTATCTTTATAATTCGGAGTGCTACCTGCATTGAATCATAGTCCTCCCATAAACGCCTAAAAACTTTTGAAGTATCACAATTCCTCAAGGTACCTAAATCAGAAGTGTCTTTTTTGTACCATTCTAAATGCACTAAAGAACCAGGTTCAAAATGTACTCCAGATTGCTTTTTAGAACCCCTGACACCCCTACATACTAATTTTACTTTCCCATAAGCTTCTGTAAGATAAGAAACTATAAGACTAGTATTAGAAAAAGGTATCTTATTGAGAACAATACCTTCTGAATTATAAATTCCCATTTTTCAATCCTAATTAAAAAAAATCACTTGACGGATCCATAAAATTAAACGATATTCACATTGTTATCTTTTTGCAAATTATATTAACGATATAGATAGGGATTTATATATGCCAGGAGTTAGAGTTCTTGAAGGTGATTCAATAGATAAAGCTTTGAAGCAATTCAAGAAACAGTGTGAAAAATCAGGTATTCTCACTGAAATAAAGAAAAGAGAATACTATGAGAAACCAAGTGTCCGTAGGAAAAGAAAGATAATTGCTGCAAGAAAGAAAAGAGCAAGATCTCAGACCAGATAAATCTTTCACAATTCCTTAATTTGAATATCCTAGTTCGTTCAGAGACGAATCTTTCTGTCTCCAATTTTCTTTTACTCCAACCTTCAAATTCAGATATACCTTTGTATCTAAATAATTTTCTATCTCCAATCTAGAAGATTCCCCAATCATCTTTATTTTTGAAGCATTCTTTCCTATCAAAATTCCTTTTTGACTTTCTCTTTCTACAAAAATAACAGCTTCTATCTCATACAAAGATTTCTTTGAATTCATTTCAAATCTATGGACTCTAACCGCTGAAGAATATGGAATCTCCTTATAAGATTTCAAATACACTTGCTCTCTAATTAATTCACTCACAAAAAAAACATCGTCGGAATCAGAAAGAATGTCCGGAGGATAAAGTTCTGGACCTTCAGGTAAAATCTCTAACAGGACATCCAATAGTCTACTAATATTTTGATTCTTTTGCGCAGAAATAGGAACTATCTCATGAATATTCTTCATTTTTGAAAAATTTTCCATCATTTCAAAAAGGACTGTTTTATCTTTAAATTTATCTATTTTATTAAGCACCAAAACTATCGGAACTTCCATATTCAACAAAAAGTCTTTAATAATCTCTTGATTAAAATTACTAGCAACGTCAATCATGTAAAGGACTATATCAGCATTTGCACAAGCCGTTTTTACCTCTTCCACCAAAATTTTATCTAGTCTACTTTTTGCTCTTTCAATTCCAGGTGTATCATAAAAAACAATTTGACCATTTGGTTGATTTGAGATCCCAAGAATATTTGTTCTTGTCGTTCCAGGCTTCCTGGTAACAATTCCTAATTTTTCATTGAGAATTTGATTTAAAAGTGTAGATTTACCAACGTTGGGAAGACCAACGATAGCCACAAATCCCGAACAAAAATCATTCATAGTTTTTGTCTTTGATTTGAAATAGATCCACTAAGAAAGTCCCAGATCTCTGAGTTGTATCCTATCTACTTCAGTAGGAGCATCTGTCATAAGACAAGTGGACTTCTGCGTTTTAGGAAATGCAATCACGTCCCTAATAGAATCGGCTCCAGCTAACAACATAACTATTCTATCTAGTCCAAATGCAATACCTCCATGTGGAGGAGTGCCATATTCAAGAGCTTCCAAGAAAAACCCAAAACGCTCTTTAGCCTCTTCTTTACTTAATCCTAATGTGTCAAACATTTTTTGTTGCACGTCTCTTTGATAAATTCTCTGACTTCCACCCCCTATTTCACTTCCATTCACAACTACATCATAAGCACAGGCTCTCATTTTTGATGGATCAGATTCAAACAATTCAATATCTTCTTCAACAGGAAGAGTAAAAGGATGATGCATTGCAAAAAATCTTTGTTCATCTTCATCCCATTCAAACATCGGAAAATCTACAACCCAACAAAAACTAAATTTATTTTTATCACGAAGTTCTAATCTATCTCCAAGGTCTAACCTTAATTGACCAAGCACAGATGCACTCACTTTCTCTGAATCAGCAACCATGAGAATCAAATCTCCCTCTTCGGCACTTGTTTTTTCTGCGATAGAGTCTAATTGATCGTCAGAAAAGAATTTAACGATATTCGACTCAAACCCATTTTCTGTCATTTTCATCCAGGCCAAACCATTCGCACCCAGTTCCTGTGCTCTTGCAATTAAGTCTTCTATTTCTTTTCTAGACATCGACGACAAACCCTTAGCGGCAAGAGCTCTAACGATACCACCGCCTTCTACTGTTCCCTTAAAAACTTTAAAATTACTTTCTGAGGCAATTTCAGTAATATTTGCTAATCTCATTTCAAACCGAGTATCTGGCCGATCATTTCCATAGAATTCAATTGCATCTTTGTAAGCAATAACCTGAAAAGGTTCGACTACATTTACTCCTAAAACCTTACTCCATATCTGACATACGAGTTCCTCCATTTTTTTCATAAATGGCTTCATTCCCAAGAAGGAACATTCAATATCTATTTGTGTAAATTCAGGCTGCCTATCAGCACGCAAGTCTTCGTCTCTAAAACATTTTACTATTTGATAATATTTATCTAACCCTGAAATCATCAATATTTGCTTAAACATTTGCGGGCTTTGTGGTAGAGCAAAAAACATTCCTTTATGTATTCTACTTGGCACAAGATAATCCCTTGCCCCTTCAGGAGTGCTTTTAGTTAGGACTGGCGTTTCTACATCTATAAAATCTTCACCATTAAGAAACTCTCGAACAACGGTCGTTGTCTTATGTCTAAGTTTCAAATTGTCAGAAAGAGAAGATCTTCGAAGATCAAGGTATCTGTATTGGAGCCTAAGGGACTCACCCACTTCAACTTCATCATCAATCTCAAATGGAGGCGTCTTCGATTCACTTAAAACTTGTAACTCTGTCACTGATACTTCAATTTCACCCGTAGATATTTTTTCATTCACCATATCTTCAGGCCTTGCATTCACATTCCCTCTAATAGCTATGACCCACTCGCTTCTTACTTTTTCCGCTAGTACATGAACACTTTTATTTATTGCAGGATCTGCAACAACCTGTGCAACTCCTGAATTATCCCTTAAATCTATAAAAATTAATCCACCATGATCACGACTTCTCTTGACCCATCCTTTGAGAATCACTTCTTTTCCAATATGATCCTTAGTGAGTTCTCCGCACTTATGGGTTCTTTCACCAATCACAGATTCATTCAAAATAAAACTCCATATTTTTATAATTTAAAGTTATATATTATATATACGTTGTAAATCACTGTTTTTCATTGTTAAAAACACTAACAGATTTTTCCCACTTAGTAGACAAAACATCTGGTTCAATTGGACAATCTATAATGTGAACGTGTTTTTCATGCAGGGCAATATCAAGACTTTCTGCAAGGTCATTTTTAGATAAAATTTTATGACCTTTTGCCCCAAATGATTTCGCTAATGTAACAAAATCAGGATTATTTATATCTGTTGCAATATACCTTTCACCATAAACGTATTTCTGTGAATGCCTTAATGCCCCATATTTTCCATCATTGAAAATTACAATAATTATATGAAGAGAATGACTTACTGCGGCCGCGAGTTCTCCGCATACCATAGTGAAACTTCCATCTCCTATAATACCGCATACTGGTCTTTCAGGAGCACCTATTTTAGCACCTATAGAAGCTCCTAAAGCATAACCCATAGATTGGTATGCTTCTGAGAGCAAAATACTATTTGGCTGAAAAACAGTAAAAGCCTCTTCCATCAACCAACTCTGCGTAGCCGAAGAATCTGAAAGAAATACAGTGTTTGGGGGCATAACGTCTCTAATAGTTTTCATTACAAATAACCCATGGAAAGGAGGGTTGTTTTCATTAGACATAAATGTATCAAGCCTTTCTTTATAAAGAGACCTACTAGACTTGATTCTATAGAGACTTTCTGTATTAGCTGATGGAGCAACATCCTCTAATCTTTTTAAAATCCCCTGCAAACAAAGATTGATTTCTGCTTGAATTGAAAGTATTGTCGGATAGTTTCTCCCTAATCTATCTTCTGCAATATCAATCTGCATGAGATTATTTGTCATCGGCATTTTATAGTAGGAAGTAGAAAATTGTCCAAATCCTGTTCCAAGAGCTAAACAAAGGTCAGACTCTTTAAGCATATCTTCACATCCAACAAAACTTGGCAGTCCAAAAGAAATTGGATCTTCTTCAGACAATACCCCCCTACCCTTTATTGAAGTAATTACAGGAGCTCCTAGCTTCAATGCTAGAGTCTGCAGAAGCTTTTCTGCTTTAGCTACAACAACACCTGAACCTGCATAAATGATCGGTTTATTGGCTTTTAATAACAATTCAACTATTTCATCTAATTTTGATTCATCAATGGCCGGAGCAGGATCTGGAGAAGGAACAATTGTGCTTACTATCTGCTTTTCTTCTTCTGCTTTAAATAAGTTGGCTTTCATTACAATTTGCACTGGCCCAGGCCTTCCCTCATTTGCCCACACAAAAGCAGCTTCCACGTAAGCTTTAATTTCAGAAACTTTATTTGGGACAAAAACTTTCTTAACACAAGAAGCTAATGCATTTTCCATATCTACATCATGTATCGCACTTTTGTGACGCATAGCATCAGAAAGAGCAGACGTTATCGCAACAACTGGAACACTATCTTCTTTAGAGGATTGCAAAGCAGTCGCAATATTTGTCCCACCTGGACCAGGAACTGTAAAAACAACTCCTGTTTTTCCAGAAACCCTAGAATATCCGTCTGCTGCAAAAGCAGCACCTTGTTCATGACGATTCACTATTGGGTAAATATTTGGAAAATCAATCAGAGAATCATAAAAAGGCAATGTCAGAGTCCCTGGAATTCCAAAAATGTACTCTACACCTTCTTCATGAAGACTATCTAAAAGTACTTGCGAACCTGTTCTCGACATTTACACCTCAATTTACTGCTATAATTAAAAACGTTATTCGTTCTTATATCGGCAATTACAAAAAATATCAAAACAAGAAAAGCAGAATATCCCAATGTTTTGGTAAACTACAATCGAGACTTTGAAATTTTAAGAATTAGAAGTAAGGTAAGCATTAATATTTTAGACGAGGAAATGATTTGCCAAAGCCAAAATTCACAACAGTCAGAGGGGTTCACGACAGTCTACCAGAATCTTTTCATACTTGGCGTCACATAGAAAATATAGCAAGAAACATGTTTTCTTTATTCAATTATGAAGAGATTAATATTCCCATATTTGAACAAACAAGCTTATTTCAAAGAGGAATCGGAACGGAAACAGACATCGTCTCTAAAGAAATGTACACCTTTGATGATAAAGGGGGCGATTCAATTACACTTAGACCCGAAGCAACTGCCTCAATTTGCAGGGCCTATGTACAACATGCTCTTTACAACAAACAAAAACTAAACAAATTATTTTTCATAGGTCCAATGTTCAGGTATGAGAGACCACAATCTGGAAGATTAAGACAATTCCATCAAATTGATGCTGAAGCAATCGGCTCAAAAGATCCAGCTATTGACGCCGAAATGATAATTTTGTTGATGAATTTCCTGAAATCTTTAGGACTAAAAGATCTTCGTTTACAAATAAACAACTTAGGAGATTTAGAATCCAGGAAAAATTATTCTAAAGAATTAGAATCATTTCTTCTAGACAACGGAAATTCATTGGATTCTGACATTATAGACAGAATTAAAAAAAACCCTTTTCGATTTCTTGACAGCAAAAATCCAAACCATCAAGAACTTATTGAATTGGCCCCAACAAACGAAAGTTTTTTAGACACTGATTCATTAAAACACATGGAGTCTGTCAAAAGTTATTTAGAATCGAGCAATATCCCTTTTAACTATAACAAAAGATTAGTAAGAGGTTTAGATTATTACTGCCTCACTGTTTTTGAAATAACTAGCGAAAATTTAGGTGCACAGAATGCTGTTTGCGGTGGTGGTCGGTATGACAAGCTTATAGAAGAACTTGGCGGTCCTGAAACCCCCGCCATTGGTTTTGCCATAGGAATTGAGAGATTATTGCAACTTGTCTCTGAATCAACCATAGAAGAAGGGGCGCATTCCAAAAACCCCGAAATTTACATTATATCTTTAGGAAAAGAACCAATGTCTATTTCATTTAAAATATCGAATCAACTCAGAGAAAGTGGCATCCGTACAGAACTGTCCTTTGACGGTGGAAGCATGAAGAACCAAATGAAAAAAGCAAACCGCTCTTCTGCAAAATTTGCACTCATTATTGGAGAAGACGAAATTGCAACCAATTCGGCTATACTTAGAAATATGAATGATAGTAGCCAAGAAGAAATAAAACTTTCTGGAATAGAAAAAATCATCAAAGAAAAAATACAAAATTAAGAAATTATTTTAAAAGTCCCTCTTTCAACAGCATCCTGGAATCTTCTCAAAATCCAACCTTGTAGTTTGTGCCTCAAAAAAGGAACCATGACTGCAAATCCTACGACATCTGTTGCAATACCGGGAGTCAACAATAAAATACCACCAGCAAAGACTATAGCACCTCCTATTAGTTCTGCAGCGGGCATTACCCCTTGAGAAATTTCTGTCTGAATTTGTCTCAAAACAATCATTCCCTGCATCCTAGATATCCAGGCACCCAGAAAACCTGTCAATAAAATTATAAGCAAAGTCGCATTCAAACCAATTGCACTGCCGATATCGAAAAGAAGAACAATCTCCACAATCGGCACCAAAATAAATAACAATACAATCTTAAAAAACATTTCTTCTCCTATATAATCAAATGCAACGATATTTATGCTAACATCAATATCGTTAAAAAAAAATGTGAATTTAAGGAGAGACTGTATGTCAAACGAAATGAAAGCCATGCGTATTCATGAACTAGGCGGTGGATTTCAATTAGAAAATATTCCAATACCAAAACCAGGGCCAAACGAAGCACTTCTAAAACTCAAAGCTACCGGCGTAGGACTTACCCTTGCGATAATGAGAAAAACCCAAGGACTTATTAATAATTACCCAAGGGTAATGGGACACGAAATTGCCGGTGAAGTTGTAGAAATTGGTTCAGAGGTTCCCTCTGAAATTATTAATATCGGAGATATTGCTACTTGTCATTTTTATTTAACCTGCAAGAACTGCAATTACTGTCGAAGTGGAAGAGAAAGCCTTTGCGAAAATTTCAAAGGTTTTTTTGGACTAGTCATGGACGGAGGATACGCTGAATATACGGTTGTACCGGCAGTTAATTTATGCAAAGTACCATCAGAAGTAACCCCATTAGACGCATGTCTTGCAGCGGATGCGATATGCACTCCTTATCATAATTGCATAACTGAGGCGCAAATAAAACCTGGCAATACTGTGGCTATATGCGGTGCTGGTGGTGGTGTAGCCATACATGCTGTACAAATGGCACAACTATGTGGTGGACATGTAATTGGAATAGATGTGTCGAACAAGAAACTAGAAGCAGTCTCCGAACTAGGGGCATTCGCTACAGTGAATCCAATGGAAAATGATGTCACAGAAGAACTCTTCGCGCTTACTGATGGGAAAGGTGTAGATGTCTACATCGATTACGTAGCAACCAAAGAAACCCTAGAAATAGGAATGGATACCCTAGGTCGTGCAGGAAAATTAATTATAGTCGGTTATAGGCCACCAAGTGCATTCGATGGAACTCTACCAAACTTTTCTGTCGACCCTCTAAAAGTATTAAATAATGCTCAAGAGATACACGGATCTCGATATTGCTCTATGGATGAACTTAGACAATCTTTAGAATTACTAAGACAGAAAAAAATTAAGCCGATTGTAACCGAAACGTTCAAGCTAGAAGAATTGGAGATAGCGTTTCAAGCTCTATTGAAAAACAAAGTCACTGGGAGAGCGGCAATTCTTTTTGATTAAAAAGAAAGCAATTTCATGTCACTTTCACAACAAAAAGAGAGTCTTATCGTTTTCACAAAACCCGCCTTACTTGGAAGAGTTAAAACACGTTTAGGCCAGGAAATTGGAGAACAATCTGCTTTAAATTTTCATAAAGCTTTACTCAAAAACATTAGCATTGTTGCAAAAAAAGTTTTTGCTAAAAGACATTCTGTTTCACTCATCGCTGCATGGTCTTTTGAACCTAAAGAACACCTAAATGAATTTCCAATTTCAGAATGGTTACCTGGACCTTTTCTTCACACAAAACAAAATGGTAAAAATTTAGGAGGAAAGATGCTTTCCTCTCTAGGGAGAAGATTAGCACAAGGAGACAACACTATCCTTATAGGGACTGACATTCCAGAAATTGATGAACGAACCATCCTAGATTCTTTTGACTCAATTTCTTTCAAAAACAAAAGCATAGAAAATAACAAGATGGTTATTGGTCCATCAAAAGATGGAGGATTTTACTTAATCGGAACAAATACATATAACAGCTCTATTTTTAACGAAATCGATTGGAATTCTGAGAATACTTCAATTGGTTTAATAGAAAATATTAAAAAAATAAATTGTTCATATACATTAATGCCAGAAAAGATTGACATTGATTTTTTAAATGATATTAGAAGTTTAAAGAGAAAATTTAAAAAAAATGATTCTCTTTTTCAATCGAGACTGAGAACAGAAATAGAAAAATTAGATCTAATATAGAGTTATTTGCTATCTATTAAGAACCAAAGCAATTTATTTTTTACAACTATTCGTTTATGCTGTTAATTATTATTGAAACTTAAAATTCTCTATAAGGAATCAAAATGGATGCTGAATTAGTCGTTTCTAATTGTCAGATTGTAACACCCTCCAATACTTATAACGGAAATATCTATATAAAAGATGAAAAAATAATCGCAATAACCGAGAACAAGGACATCTCTGCAAAAGAAGAAATAGATGCAGCGAATAATTATGTTTTACCAGGAATGGTAGACGAACATGTCCATATGATGGACCCAGGTTTTACAGACAGAGAAGATTGGGAGCAAGGAACAAAAGCTGCTGCGAGAGGTGGCATCACAACCGTAATAGACCATCATAGAAGTGACCCACTCGTTTATACGAGTAGTATCCTAGAAGAAAAAACAGAATATATAACAGGAAAAGCTGTAGTAGATTTTGGGCAGCTTGGGGGTTTAGACTTAGACAATTTAGATGACCTGAAACCAATGTGGGATTCGGGAGCACTTGGATTTAAAGGATTTATGTGTGAATTACATGGAGTTCCTGATATTTCAGAAGGAAAACTAAGAAATATCATGCTTGAAGCCGTAAAATTTGGTGCAACTGTTATGCTTCACTGCGAAAGTGATTCAATTCTTAAAGAATCCAAGAAAATTATCGACCGGGATAATAGAACAGACAGAATGTGTATAAGCGAATGGAGAAATCCAGAGAGCGAATTTGTTGCTACAATGGACGCAATCAATCTTGCCGAACTTACTGGTTGCAGAGTTTTGGTTGCACATGTCAGTCAGCCTAGACTGTTGAAAGAGATTCAATCTGCTAGGCTTCGCGGAGTAAATATTTTCGCAGAAAGTTGTCCTCAATATTTCTATTTAGACCATTCACATCTTGAAAATCTCGGTCCATATGTAAAATTTACTCCAGCAATACGTTCATCCGAGACAAAAGACGAAATGCGTGTATTACTAGGCAAAGAGATGGTAGATACCATAGGAACAGATCACTGTCCTTTCCCAAAAGAATTAAAAGACGCAGGTATTTCAAATATACACGATGCTCCTTTTGGGATACCTGGCATAGACACTACAGTTAGATTGATGCTAAATGCAGTAAATGACGGTTGTTTAAACCTAAACCAACTCGTAAAAATGTGTTGTGAGAACCCCTCTAGAATTTTCAACCTTTTTCCAAAAAAAGGTGCAATTCAAGTAGGGTCAGATGCAGACCTAATTATTGTTGATTTAGATGCAAATGAAACAATCAAAGATGAAGACATAGTTTCTAAATGCAAATGGTCTCCATTCAACAACCTCAAAATCAAAGGTTCAGTTTTAAGAACTATTGTTCGCGGACAAACGGTTATGAAGGAAGGTGTGGTTTCTGCACCTAAAGGATGGGGCAAGCCAGTTCAAAGAGCATAAATTTACACCCTAGAAACACTTCTATTTCTTTGGAAAGATATTAAAAGGATCATTCACAAAGAAAACAAAAATTAATGCAACAACTACTATTGCACCTAATACTAAAACAAAAGTATCCATCTGAACCTCCACAAATTGTTTAAGAAAAACACTTCAACAAAACTAAACAACAGGTGAATAAAATTCCTTCAACTCTTCAGGAACTTCTTCTTCAATAACATCTTTCATAGAGAGGCGAATACGACCATTGCCTTCTACTTGTAGACATTTTACTAAAATTTTGTCCCCTTCTTTCAGAACGTCAGATACATTTTCAATTCTCTTATTTGCAATCATGCTGATATGACACAAACCATCCGTTCCTGAGAAGATTTGAACAAATGCCCCAAAATCCATTATTTTCTGTACGGTACCGTAATAAATCTTTCCTGGCTCTGCTACTTGAGTAATTTCCTGAACAATCTCCACTGCCTTATTAGCGCTCGCTTCATCAGAGGAGGAAATCACAACAGTTCCATCATCATCTACGTCAACTTGCGCTCCAGTCTCTTCAATAATACCTCGAATAACTTTTCCACCTGGTCCAATGATATCTCTTATCTGATCTGCATGAACCTGCAAAGTTATAATTTTTGGCGCATATGGAGACATCTCAGAACTTGGTTGATTAATCACAGAATCCATCGTATCTAGAACAGAAAATCTAGCTTCTTTGGCTTGCGCTAGAGCTTCCTGAACAAGTTCTAATTTCAAACCTTTAATTTTAATATCCATCTGCAAAGCGGTAATACCTTCGCGAGTACCGCCTACTTTAAAATCCATATCTCCTAAATGGTCCTCTAATCCTAATATATCTGTCAAAATTGCAGTGTCGCCTGTATCTTCATCACTAATTAACCCCATAGCAATTCCAGCTACTGGGGATGAAATTGGAACACCCGCATCCATTAGCGACAAACTAGCTCCGCATATAGTAGCCATAGAAGAACTACCATTACTCTCTGTTATTTCAGAGACCACTCTTAAGACATATGGAAAAGATTCAAAGTCCGGAAGCACGGCTTGAACAGCTCTAGTGGCCAATGCACCATGTCCGATTTCCCTTCTTCCGGGACCTCTATTTGGCCTAGCTTCGCCGACACTAAATCCAGGGAAATTATAATGAAGCATAAATAGCCTGTCGGTTTTACCGTCCAATGAATCAATCAACTGTGCATCTGAAGAAGTACCCATTGTCGCACTCACTAACGCTTGTGTTTCTCCTCGTGTAAATAACGAACTTCCATGAGATCTTGCCAATGGTTTCATTCTAATCGTGATAGGACGAATATCTTTAAGACCTCTACCATCTGCCCTAACACTTTTCTCTAAAATCATGTTTCTGAAAATTTTCTTCTCTAATTTTCCAAAATATTCTGAAACTAAACTTTTGTCCGGAGAATCTTCAGAATCATTACACAAACCTTCTACAGCAGCTTTTTTAGCCTCAGCTATTGAGGAATATTGTTCTAGCTTGTCGTGTACCTCTGTAGCCTTATTCAAGTGAGGCAATGCAAGCTCTTCTATTTTAGACATGAGTTCCTGATCATGTTCTACAGGTTCAATTTCTCTTTTAGTTTTTCCACATTCAGCCCTTAATTTTTCTTGAAGTTCACACAAATCTTTAATCACAGCGTGCCCTTGCTCAAAAGCCTGCATATAATCATCTTCTGAAAGCTCAAAGCTACCTGCTTCAACCATAACGATTGCATCGGTAGTACCTGCTAAAACACAATTCAGATCACTTTCATCTTGTTGCTCAATAGTTGGATTGACAATAATCTGTCCATCAATTCTTCCAACTCTGACAGCCCCTATAGGACCATCAAATGGAATATCTGAAACATGCAAAGATGCCGAAGTTGCGTTAATTGCTAAAATGTCGCAATCACAAACCTTATCGTAAGAGACAACCATAACCTGGATCATGGTTTCACACATAAAGTTTTCAGGGAAAAGCGGCCTCATTGGTCTATCTATTAGCCTACAGGTAAGAATTTCTCTCTCGCTAGGACGAGCTTCTCTACGAAAAAAATTGCCTGGAATCACACCAGCAGCATAAGATAACTCTCTATAATCTACAGTCAATGGGAAAAAATCTGACCCTTCACGTGGTTCATCTGAAGAACAAACCGTAGAAAGCACTGAAGTTTCGCCATAGTACGCCATTATTGAACCGTTTGCTTGCTTTGCAATTTCCCCTGTTTCAAAAACGAGCTTACTATTATTGATTTCCATTTCTACACGAGATACACCCATTAAAAATTTTCCTTAAATTTAAAGATTGATTTATCTTCTAATACCAAGATCTTTTATAAGAGTTCTATACCTAGAAACTTCTTTGCTTTCTAGATACTGAAGAAGACGACGTCTTTGACCAACCAATTTAAGTAAACCCCGTCTTGAATGGTGGTCTTTGGCATGAATCTTGAAATGTTCAGTTAGATATTCGATACGATTAGTAAGTAATGCTATTTGCACCTCTGTCGAACCAGTATCTTTCTCATGTGAACCAAACTTCTGTATCAATTCTGTTTTCTTTTCTTTCTCTAATACCATCTAAAATTAATCCTCCGACAAACAACGTAAAAAAATTTAAAAACAAAAATCACTACAAAAAGACTGCTGATTCTAACCTTCTTTTGATAACATGTAAAACAAGTATAGTATTCATAACTAATTAAATATTTTTATTGGTCTTATTTTCATTTTCTTAGAGGAACCTTGGTTGCCGGGCACTACCCTTCCAATTCCAATAAGATTCCCTCTAGAATTGAGCATACGAAAATCATCGTTCTCTGAAAAATCATAATTTTCGACAAGACAGTCTATTGTAATACCATTTCGCAATCTATCTTCTTCAGAATCAGCAAAATTCATTAGAGGCAAATGCGCAAGAGCGTCTGAAAGTGAAACGAAAACCTCAGACATAGAATTAGACTTTGACAAAGCAGCAAAATCATCAAGCGAGAGAGTATTTTCAATTCTAAAAGGTCCTAGACTAGTTCTACGTAAAGAGACCATACAACCGCCTGAACCTTGAAATTGACCTAAATCATGACAAAGAGTCCTAATGTAAGTACCTCGACTACACTCGACTTCAAATTCCAGATATGGACCCGAAATAGAATTTGCTTTTATGGAAAAGACTTCAATATTCCTTTTTTTTCTATCAATTTCTATTCCATCTCTTGCCAGTTCATAAAGTCTCTTTCCCCCAACATTAACAGCAGAAAACATAGGGGGTGACTGTGAGGTTTCTCCAAGAAATTTGTCTAGAAAATCTTGACATTTAGATAATTCCAATTCAGGAACTTGATTTTCTTCTATTAACCTTCCAGTAACATCTTGTGTTCCTGTAATTTTTCCAAAAATCATGGTTACAGAATAAGATTTTCGCAACTCAAGAAAAAAGGGAAAAGTTCTTGTAGCCGAACCAATCGCAATTGGCAAAACACCTTCGGCCAAGGGATCAAGAGTTCCCAAATGACCAACCTTCACTTTTTCTTTAAAAGATTCTCTAACTTTCACTACAATATCGTGTGATGTAGGCCCTGAAATTTTATTAAGGTTTAAAAATCCAGACATTGACATAACTAGAGATCCTGATCTGTCGATAATTTCTGCAATAATTTATCTATTTCAGACATATTTGAAAATGTATTGTCTGAAAAAAACTTAAGAACTGGAACATTTCGCAAATCTAATTTTGCTCCTAATTTTGCTCTTAGAAACTTCCCTGCTTTATTTAAACCCTCCAAACTTTCCTGCAGGACATCTTCATCATTCTTCAAATTATCATATCGACTAAAATATATTTTCGCCTCTCTTAAATCTTTAGTTACTATAACATTTGTCAAAAGAACACTCTTCACACGTGGATCCTTGACGTGAGTCAATATCAACTCTGACAGTTCTTTTTTTAATAGAACTGCTACGCGTTCTGAACGAGGAATTTTCTCATAATCATTCATTTAAAAAGTCTCAATATTTGATTCTATGATTTCGACGGTGCCTACTCCTTCAACAAAATTCACGACTTTCCTCAATTGAGAATCTAAAAATCTAGAATCATTACTCACAATCGATACTCCTAGTTTTCCACGTTGCCACTTATCATTAGCAATTTCAGAGACCGATGCATTGAAATTATTCCTTATTTTAGCAATAAGAGATTTCACAATACTCCGTTTTTGTTTGAGAGAGGAACACTCAGGAACCAGAAAATCGAGAGTTAACAAACCTATGAATAGCACTTTATCACGCGGACATATCTTGAAGTATTAAATAGTTCTAGCAATTTCTTCTATTGTATAAGATTCAATAATATCACCAACCTTTATATCATTAAAACCTTCTATTCCTACACCACATTCATATCCTTCCCTTACTTCATTAACGTCATCTTTGAATCTTTTCAAAGATGAAATATCACCCGTATAAATCACAACACTATCACGAATTAAACGCACTTTTAGGTTTCTTCTAATAGAACCCTCTTTCACAAAACATCCAGCAATAACACCTACAGAAGGAATTCTAAACAGATCTCTCACTTCTACATTGCCAACTTCAACTTCTTTTCTTACAGGCTCTAAAATTCCACTTAATGAAGACTTCACTTCTTCAATCGCATCGTAGATAACCGAATGTAATCTAATATCTATATTTTCTTTTTTAGCTGCATCTCTTGCCCCTGTTGTAGGTCTTACATTAAAACCAACAATTACTGAATTTGAGGCCGTAGCAAGCATCACATCTGTTTCTGAAATACCACCGACAGAATCATGAACAACTTTCACAGAAACTTCTTCATTTCCTAGCTTTGCTAAACTTTCCCTCAAAGCCTCAATACTGCCTTGTGTATCCGCTTTCAAAATAAGATTTAATTCCTTTAAATCCCCTTCTTTGACAACATCCATAAAATTCTCAAGATTGACATTATTAATGCCCATTAAGCTTGTAACTCTTTCTCTTTGTGATCTTCTGGAACTAATTTCTCTTGCTGTTCTTTCATCTTCGACGACATTCAGAACATCCCCAGCTTGAGGAACTCCGGAAAAACCAACAATTTCTACTGGTGTTGATGGACCTACATCTTCGCATTTCTTTCCTTTATCATCGAACAATGCACGAACTTTTCCATTCCATTTTCCCGAAACGAAATTATCTCCAACACTTAATCTGCCTCTTTGTACTAATACAGTAGCAACGGGACCTCTTCCCTTGTCAAGTTTTGCTTCAACAACAATTCCAGAAGCGTTGCATTTCCCATTCGCCTTCAGTTCCAACATTTCTGCTTGCAGAATTGCCAGATCAAGTAAATCCTCTATCCCACTTCCATCCTTTGCGGAGACCGGGCAAAAAACCGTATCTCCTCCCCAGTCTTCAGGGATCAAGTTTAATTCAGAAAGTTGCTGTTTGATTCTATCAGGATTCGCATCTGGCAAATCCATTTTGTTTATTGCAACCATAATCACAACACCAGCATCCTTTGCATGAGAAACCGCTTCTCTTGTTTGTGGCATTACACCCTCATTCGCTGCAACAACAAGTACAACCAAATCAGTTATCTGTGACCCCCTTGCCCTCATAGCAGCAAATGCTTCATGACCTGGAGTGTCTATGAATACAGCAGTACCTTTGTCAGTAACAACACGATAAGCACCAATATGCTGAGTAA
>DFQF01000050.1:35138-35697 GCA_002377645.1 Nitrospinaceae bacterium UBA3496
CCTCCTGCTTCACTATCCATAACATTCGCATTTCTTATTGAATCAAGAAGACGTGTTTTCCCATGATCAACGTGACCCATAACAGTAATAACTGGGGCACGAACTACCATTTCTTCAGGCTTATCATCAATTTGCTCTAGAGATTCCTCCAGCAAATCTTTTGTCAGTTCAACCTCACATTCGAAAAACTCACAAATAGTAGAAGCTGTCTTGAAATCGATAGACTGATTAAGTGTTGTCATCTCACCCTTAGACATCAAATGTTTTATGATGTCCGTACTATTTATTTTAAGTTTCTCTGCTAGTTCACTTACAGTAATTACCTCCCCTAATTTGATTCTATTTACGGGAGAAGAAATCGCAGCGGTTTCTCCAATCTCTTCAACCTCTTGTTCCATTTCCTCTTCCACAATTTCTTCATTTAGAACATCATCTTCTTCTGCTGTAGGTTCTTCTTCTAGAACTTCTATTTTTTCATCCTGAGACTTCACTTCTTCTACGACCACCTCTTCTTGTACTTCTACTTTTTCTTTTTTTGTTTCTTTTTCTGTTTCTTTTT
>DFQF01000050.1:36002-59316 GCA_002377645.1 Nitrospinaceae bacterium UBA3496
TTTCTTTTTCTGTTTCTTTTTCTTTCGAAGAAGATTTTTTCTTGGCAGTAGTTTTTTTGGAAGCAGATTTTTTTTCTTCTACTTTAAAGAGTTCCATAATAAGTTCCACTGTCTCATCATCTACAGTGCTCATATGACTCTTTACCTTAATTCCTTCTTTCTCTAACTCTTTAACAAAAAGTTTACTTTCAAACCCTAACTCTTTCGCTAAAGTATAGACTCTGGTATTTGCCATTCATCACCTTATTTAAAATATTCGAAGATCAAATATAACAAAAATTAATTCCCTATTTAAAGCTAACTAAAAACCCGTTCGTTTATTACTCGGAATCAGTTTTTTGAAATTCTTTTGCTGATTCAATAAGTAAATTTGCTCTGGTTGGCCCAATGCCCGGAACCTCACAAAGCGCTTCCGGTGTAGTTGAAGCAATGGATTCAATATCATTAAAACCATTATTCATTAGCAACTCAGCCATTTTGTCACCTACAACTTCCAACTTAAGCAATTCATTATCTACAGCATCACTCTCATTGGCATCTTTCTTGTCCTTTTTCGCACTTTTATCACCAGAAAATGTTTGCTCCGCGATGAGCCTTCTATATTCACCTTCCGCTTTCATATCAATTTTCCAGCCTAATAGTCGTGACGCCAATCTTACATTTTGCCCAGATTTTCCAATTGCTATAGAAAGTTGATCGTCTGGCACAAGTATCTCCATTCTTTTCTCTTCTTCGAAAAGATCAATATGCTGTATTTTCGCTGGATTTAATGCATTTTCAGCGTATGTTCTAATATCCTCATTCCAAAGAACGATATCAATCCTCTCTCCGCGTAATTCTTGTACAATATTCTGCACTCTTGTTCCTCTAGGACCAACACAAGCTCCCACTGCATCAACATCTCTATCACGACTCGTTACTGCAATCTTTGAACGCCCACTAGGCTCTCTAACACATTCTTTCACCTCAACAATCCCATCATAGATTTCAGGAACCTCCATTTCAAAAAGTCGCACTACCAACCCCGGGTGAGTTCTACTCAAAACTACCTGAGGACCTTGAGGACCTTTTGTAAATTCCCTTACTTCTAAAATATAACACCGAATCCTATCGTTTCTTTTGTATACCTCTTTATAAATCTGCTCTCTTCTTGGAAGAATCGCTTCTGTCCGTCCAATATCAACATAAATATTGCCTTTATCAATTTGGGAGACAGAGCCTGTAATAAGTTCGCCAACTCTACCAATAAATTCACCATATATTTTTGATCTTTCCGCATCCCTTAATCTCTGGGAAATGACCTGTTTCGCTGTAGAAGCAGCAATACGTCCTAATCCCTCAACTTGAAGATCTATTATCAAGTAATCGCCTAACGATATATCTTCTTTTTGCAGAATCGCATCTTCTAATAAAATCTGCAGTTCAGGATCTTCTATTTCAGAAACTACTTCTTTTCTGGCCTGCAATTTGATTTCACCCGTTACAGAATCAAATTCTGCATCTACATTATCTCCTAATTTATATTGTCTCTTTGATGCAGAAACAATAGCTGCCTTCATCGCTTCCATTAAAACATCTCTAGGAATACCCTTGTCACGCTCTAATTCAGACAGAACTTCTAAAATCTCTTTGTTCACGAGAAAACCCCTTTACATTTAATATCTATCTTTGAAATTCAGAATCTTTCTCTAACTCTGCATTCCAATCAATCTCAAGCTTTGCTTTAACAATTTCACTGAAAGAAACTTCAAAAACTGTTTTATCTTTTGATTCTATTTTAATGACTTCATCTTCTACTTGATTAATTGTACCTACAAGATTTCTTTTTCCTGTCCTTTCAAGATGTGAGTCGGACAATCTGACACGAACCACCTTCCCTTGAAAATGAACAAAATCAGAAAGTTTTTTTAAAGGTCTATCAATACCAGGACTCGAGACCTCTAACTGATAATTTTCTGATGCCAATCCTTCTTTTTCAATTTCTTCTTCCAAAAACCTACTGATTTTCTCACAATCGTTTAACGTAATCCCGTCACGATTGTCTATAAATATTCTCAAATGGTCTCTTCCTCGCGAAACAGAATGCTGCAGTTCTACAAGATAAAAACCTTTTTTCGATACCAAATCTTCAATTAATGACGATAAATCGTTTTTGGCCATCTTCAACTATAAAAATTAGAATAAAAAAAAGGGACCCTTGCCGGACCCTTAAACAGTTTCATTCAAGTTAGATAAATCTATTCCCATTCTCCAAAAAGTGCAAGTCCTTTTTTTAGTTTTAAATTTTCTACACTTACTCCTAAGGAGAAAACTTGCTCGAGAGTTGCCGAAATGTTAGCATAGCGCATTCTTTCGAAAAGAAAGTGAATATATCATTTAGTAATTACTCGCATAAATTTTAAGTGGAACCTCATGTCATCAATTACCAAAAAAAATGCACTTTGGATTTTCGAAACGATGCTTCGTATTCGTCGTTTTGAAGAAGCATCCATCGATCTCTTCACCAAAGGGGAACTCCCCGGGTTTTTACATGCCTACATAGGCGAAGAAGCTGTTGCCTCTGGCATATGTGTTCATTTAACTCCCCGCGACCAAATTACTTCCACACACAGGGGACACGGACATATGATTGCCAAAGGTCTCCATTATAAAGGAATGTTCTCAGAACTCTACGCAAAACAAACTGGATACTGTAAGGGCAAAGGCGGATCCATGCATATTGCCGATCAAGAACTTGGAGTCCTTGGAGCGAACGGAATTGTAGGTGGAGGAATCCCTATTGCTGCAGGTGCTGCTCTGGGCCTCAAACTACAAAAAACAAAAGATATAGCAGTCTGTTTTTTTGGTGACGGAGCAAGTAACGAAGGAGCGTTCCACGAAGGAATCAATCTTGCCTCTACATGGAAACTTCCCGTTGTCTTTGTTTGTGAAAACAATGGATTTGCAGAAAGCACACCGCAAAAGAATCACCAATCTGTTTCAGACATTGCAGACAGAGCTAAATCCTACAATATTCCAGGCATTGTCGCAGATGGCATGGATCCTATGTCTATTTATGAAATAGCAGGAGAGGCTATCAAAAGAGCGAGAAGTGGAAAAGGTCCTACACTTATCGAAGCAAAAACTATGCGTTTCTTAGGACATTACGTAGGAGACCCTGGCACAGCCTATGGTCATGACAAAGTCGTTGGTAAATGGAAAAAAATGGATCCCATCGTGACCTTTGAAGATTTCCTTAAAGAAAAAAAATGGATCGCCGATGATCACAAAGAAAAATTAATTAGTTCTATCAATCAGGAAATTGAGGAAGCTATTCTTTTTGCAAAAGAAAGTCCAGAACCTGATTTTGATGATGCGCTCGAAGATGTATATGCAGACTTATAAGAAAAAGAGACTATGAGAGAAATACTCTATAGAGACGCGATTATAGAAGCGTTAGATGAAGAAATGAAAAAGGACAAATCCGTCTTTCTTCTTGGCGAAGATATCGCTGAGTTTGGCGGTTCCTACAAAACGACTGCAGGTCTTTTTAAAAAATACGGAAAAGAAAGAGTGAGAAATACTCCTATCTCTGAACAAGGAATTGTAGGAGCGACATTAGGAGCAGCACTAGTTGGCATGAAACCTGTAGCAGAACTTATGTATATTGACTTTACTGCTGTGGCTATGGACCAAATTGTAAATCAGGTAGCCAAAGTACGTTATATGTTTGGAGGAAAAGCAAAGACATCACTCGTGATTCGAACTCAGGGAGGTGCGGGAAGAAGTTCAGCTGCCCAGCACGCACAAAGCCTAGAATCCTGGTTTGTTCATATCCCTGGACTGAAAGTAGTCATGCCCTCTTGCTCTTACGATGCTAAAGGTCTTCTAAAAAGTGCAATACGGGATCCAGATCCAGTACTTTTCATAGAACACAAACTTCTATACCTAGAGAAGGGACCAACACCAAAAAAAGAATATCTTGTTCCTATCGGCGTGGCAGAAGTAAAAAGAGAAGGCACAGACATTACCGTGGTAGCTACCTCCTCCATGGTACAAAAATCCATAGACGCAGCTGAGGAACTGGAAGAATCAGGGATTTCAGTAGAAGTCATAGATCCAAAAACTCTTTTTCCTTTAGACAAAGAAACCATCCTTTCTTCCATTAGAAAAACAAACCGGCTTTTGATCACGCACGAAGCGGTAGAGAGATGTGGATGGGGAGCAGAAATTGCTGCTATAGCATCAAAAGAAGCTTTTGATTATTTAGATGCGCCGATAGAAAGAGTTGCCGCAAAAGAAACTCCCGTGCCCTTTTCGCCAAAGCTAGAAAATTTTATAATACCAAATAAAGATGATGTAATAGAAGGTATAAAAAGAACCGTCCTTGGATAAGTTGAAAGTTTTCATCTTGTAAAGGAGTAATGTAATGGCCACACAAATGCCCATGCCGAAACTGGGTCTTACCATGGAAGAAGGTACGATTATTGCATGGAGAAAAGAAGAAGGCGATGCAGTCAAAAAAGGAGAAATTCTTTTAGATATCCAAACAGACAAAGTAGAATACGAAGTAGAATCCCCAGACAACGGAATTCTACTAAAGAAAATTTTTGATGCTGACTCTGTAGTTCCCTGCGGTGAAAACATAGCCGTTATTGGAGCAAAAGGAGAAAAAGTTGATTCCGCAACCCCTGCTCCAAAAGCCGAAAAAGGAAAAGAACGTGTGAAAGAAGAATCAAGTAATGTTAATCAAACAAAAGCGGCCGCACCTGTGGGCAATAGAATCTTCGCTAGTCCTGCTGCAAAAAGGTTGGCAAAAGAGTTAGGGGTAGATTACACAACCGTACAGGGTTCAGGACCAAACGGAAGAATTATATTAAAAGATATTGAGGGTGCTTCTAAACAAACTGCCCCTGTCGTTTCCCAAGAAGTTTCTTATGGAACTGAACCTGTTTCACCCATGAGAAAAGTAGTTGCACAAAGAATGTCTGAAAGCTGGTCGAATGTAGCTAGAATCACGTTGCAATCTGAGGTAGATCTTACCAACCTACTTGCGGTAAGAAATGCAAGTAGCCAGGCATGGGAAACAGATCTTGGCGTAAAAATTTCAATAAACGATTTGATTCTTTTCTACACCGCAAGAGCTATTCAAAAATGTCCTGCTGTGAACGTGAAGTTTTTGGGAGACACTATCGAACGTGCTGAACAAATCAATATCGGGGTAGCCGTAGCTTTAGAAGATGGATTGATAGTCCCTGTACTTAAAAATGCAGATCAAAAAAGTATCGATGCCATATCTTCAGAAACCAATGTATTGGCAACTGCTGCTAGAAACGGAACTTTGGAACCAGATTCTCTGCAAGGGGGAACGTTCACCGTGACGAATCTAGGTGCCTACGGAGTCGACCATTTCTCTGCGATTATCAATTATCCAGAAAGTGCTATTTTATCTGTCGGGGCAGCAAGAGAAAGAGCTGTAGTCAGAAACGGAGAAGTTGTACCAGGTACCACAGCCTACTTTGGGATCAACTGTGACCACCGCATTATCGACGGCGCTCCAGCAGCAGAGTTTCTAAAAACGCTAAAAGAGATGCTGGAACATCCGAAAGTCATGCCTGCATAAACCAGCAATTAGAAACAAGAATATTTTTTTCATCACTCCCAAAAAGATGAAAATCATTTGCTATGTTTTCTAAAAAAACGAACTGTTCTTTTCAGCGCATCTTTGTCTGTTTTTTCGTCGTATTCATATTTCCTGCTTCTTTGTGCATCCCATGCATGATCTATATTTTCATATACATGAATCACTAGTTTTCCTCCCCGGTCTTTGATATCTGACCAGGCATCGTGCGCAAAATCGATCTTTTGGGTGGAATCGGAATCCCCGTGCAAAGCAAGAAGCGGAGTACTGTTTTTACTAAAATATTCCATGGGATATTCATTTGTCATGTCCGGTCCAAAATTGGCTTTCCAGACCCCGTAGTGAGATGCTCCTGCATTCACCACGCCTTTCCCTGTAAGAAAACAAGCCCAAAATCCTCCATTAGAAAAACCGGCAGTAAAAATATTATTCTTATCTATCTTCGGATCTTTCTTCATTAAAGCAACAATTTCAAGAAGTTCCTTTTCAATAGGCTCTCTATATTCATCAAACGTTTCCATACGGTTTGAACTCGAGATACCGTGCTTTTTGAAAAAATCTGGGGCATACACAGCAAAACCATTTTTAATATATTTTGGAATCTGTTTTCGGACTGTCTTGAATCCGCCGCTTGTATGTAAAAGGATTACCGCAGGAAATTTCTTATCCCCGGATGGATACTGCACCTTGTGATAAATAGGTTCAGATGACAACAAAAAGATTGGAGCAAGAAAAAAAGCCAAAAAGAAAACTAAAATCTTCTGCATACAAGTTCCTTTTTTCTAAAGAAAAGAAAAATAATATATAGATTTCCTAAGGTGTCAGCATTACTCTCATGACACGGTCTTCCCTTGCCTGGAACATTCTCATTGCTTCCTCAAATTCAGAGAGAGGAAAACTATGTGTAAGCATTTTATCAGTTTGAATGTGCCCGTCTGCAATAATCTGTATGGCACGAGGATAACAGTTTGGAGAACCTCTTCCTCCAAACACAGAAATTTCATCTAGCACAATACGGTCTGTATTGAAAGAAACCTCTTCTCCACCATTAATTCCTTCTAAGACTACACGTCCACCCCTTCGGACCATATCCACTGCTTCCCTCATCGTACTTACTGGACCAGCACACTCAACGCTTAGGTCTACTCCTTTTCCATTCGTATGCTCCATTACTACTTCTACTGGATTCTCTTTCGTAATATCAATCACGACATCCGCGCCAAGTTCTTTTGCAATTTCGAGTCTATACCCTCTTCCAGTTACGTATGTTTTGGATGCACCTAAATATTTTACAAGCTGCAAAACTGAAAGCCCCAAAAGACCAGGTCCAAGAATCGCAACCTCATCAGCAGGGTAAATTTTTCCTCTATCCAGAGCATGCAGCGCAATCACTACCTGATTCACAATCACCGCATCTTCCCAGGTCATTTTTTTAGGCATTTTATGTAAATTATTTGGAGGAGCTAATCCATACTCACTGAATGCTCCATTTGCAGTATGTCCAAGAAGTTTGTACCCACCGTCTTTTTTTGCTGCATTCTCGCAAAGATGATACTCACCCGCTATACACATCGCACACGAGGAACAACCAACTGTAGGCTCCATAATCACCCTGTCCCCAATCTCCAAATCGGTCCGCACATCCTTTCCAATACCAGCAATTGTACCGCACCATTCGTGCCCCTGTATAAAGGGATAATAAGGGGGCCACATGGGCCGCATATGCCCTCCTAAAATATGCGTATCGGTACCGCAGATTCCGCACGCAGCCACTTTCACAAGAACATTGCTGGGTTCAAAATCAGGAACTGGCACTTCTTTGTACTCAAAATCGTTTGGGCCATTTGTCACAATCGCATGCATAATTTTTGGTACATCATTCATGACATTACTCCACGAAAGGATTAGGGATAGAAACAGGATAGCAGAATTTTAACCCGTTTCTCAAGGTGACTGTTGCCCCGCTTTCCTGTCTGGTCTTTGCATTGCAAAAATATCCTGTGTGCGGCAATAGTCATTACCAGCAAGTCTTCCAACAGGTTCTAATTTGACAGGATCTATATATTTGCCTTCTTCCATAGCGACGTCTTTTCGAATATGCCAGCAAAGCACTTCTCCAATCACTAGATTCACTTTATGACCAACTCCATTGGTAATCATATGTCGGAATTCACATTCCATAGCCACAGGAATATTCTCTACCCTAGGAGCTGGAACATTATCGGAAGGAACAGCATTCAAACCCGCCTCCTTAAACTCATCAATATTTGACGGAAAATTATCTGCTGAAATATTCATTTGGTCTTCAAACCCATTTGACACAACGTGAATCACATACCCTTTGCTTTCAAGAATATTGTTAGTTGTATCTTTTAATAAATCTGTACTTTTTCCTACAGAAATCGAAACAAGTGGAGGATCCTGCCCTACACATGTGAAGAAGGAAAAGGGAGCTAAATTCGCTACCCCGTCACTACTGATAGTACTTACCCACGCTATGGGTCTTGGCACGATAGTTCCTACCATCAATCTGTAATTTTGTCTAAAATCATTATCAGCGGCATTGATCTTATAATATTCATTCATACCATCTTTCCCCCATTAAAAATAAATATTTTTAATTTTTATCGTCAAAAAATTCATAAACAAACCCATCCGGATCATCCGGATCTGCAGGTCTGGTCCAATTGTCACTTTCATAATTTGTATTTGCGAAACTGTTATCCGATGAACTCTCATCAAGTAGAGTCCATCTCTCATATAAAGAATCAGGCAATTCTTTCACAAAACGCGAAAGCCTGGAAAATCCACTTTGCTTGTACATATTCGTTTCAAGCATAGGTTGACATAAGAACAAGTGGTCCTTTGCTCTTGTAACAGATACATAGAAAAGTCTTCTCTCCTCTTCTTCCCCGGCTTCTGTACCAAGCGATCTTGCTGAAGGAAAACGAGAATCTGTGAGCCACAAAACAAACACTGCTTTCCACTCTAACCCTTTTGATTGATGAATCGTACTTAGGATAACAGACTCTCCCTCGTCAAACTTATTTTCTTGTTCTGTATTTTCTATTCCAAATGTACCCATGAGTGCGAGTTCTGCGAGAAAGTCTTCCACACTATTATAATTTAATGCAAATTCAGAGAGTTGGTTGATATCATCGATTCGAGAATCAGCATTATCAAAAGTCAGTTCAATATAATTTCTGTAAAACTTTGACAAAACCACGCTAATCATTTCAGAAGGAGAACCCACATTATCACTCTTTCCTTTAGACACATTACATTGAGACTGGAGCAATGCAGTCAATTCGACAAAATGTTTCCAGGAATCTTTTGCACGTTTAGGAATAGTCATATTCTCTTGCACAAAATCCAATTGCAGTGGATTATCAGAATTACGAACCAAATCCCATATTTTTGTCGCTGTTGTATTTCCAATACCTGAAAGTAAATTCAAAGCACGTTTCCAAGCAAGTTCATCTGTTGGACAATTCACAAAACGCAAAAATGAAATCACGTCTTTAACATGCCTACTCTCATTAAATCGAAGACCGCTTCGTATCTCAAAGGGTATAGAACGCCTAGTAAGTTCCATTTGCAATTCAATAGAGTGATAATGTGCACGATACAAAATCGCTATATCAGACAAAGAAATTCCTTCATCCTTAAGTTCTAATATTTTTTGTGCCACAAATTCACTCTGTTGCAAGACATCCTGACACAACGCTAACACCGGGAGTTCACCTTCTTTTTTAATGCTACGAAGTTCTTTTGGATACTGTTTAGTATTATTTGTAATAGATGCATTTGCTAATTCTAAAATAGGATTCGTACTACGATAATTTTCTTCCAATTTAAAAACTTTAGTTCCAGGATACCTTTCAGGAAAGGTAACAATATTTTCAAAATAAGCACCACGAAAACTATAAATGCTTTGCGCATCGTCACCTACAACAGTTAAATTTTTCCATTTACCAGACAGAAGATCTATAATTCTCGCCTGAATCTTATTGGTATCTTGATATTCGTCTACCAGGACGTACTTAAATCGATTCTGAAAAACTTCCAGAACTTCCTCATTTTCCTCTAAGAGTAAACTTGTGTTAGAAAGAAGATCAGAGAAATCCATAATATTCAACTCTTTTTTTCTTCTCTTAAATAATTCCTGTATATTCTTTATAACTGATATATTTTCAATAAGATATGGATAATCTCTACAAATCAGATTAGCTATTTCCATTTCAGTATCCGCTGAAAACGATAGGATAGATTCGATGACATTCGGCTTAGGAAAATTCTTGTCTTTAGGATTTACTTTTGCCTGAACTATACAATCTTTAATCAAATCAGTAGAATCTTCTCGATCCATAATAGAAAAATTCCTATCAAATCCTATAAGATGCGCATACTGCCTAAGAATGAGATTTCCTATATGATGAAACGTACCACCGAAAACACTACGTAAATCACCCTTAATCAAACTAGAAGAACGTAAAAGCATTTCTTTTGCAGCTTTATTCGTAAAAGTAGCAAGAAGTATTGCACTTGGCGGAACGCCCTCATCAACAAGCCTTGCGAGACGATAAACGATTGTATGAGTCTTCCCGCTTCCAGCACCTGCAATTACCAAAAGTGGACCTTCCCCTGCCATGACAACTTCATATTGCTGAGGATTTAAAACTGAAGAATAATCCAGAGAGGATTTTTTGGAAGTCACATCTCTTTTTACAACATAAGTTTTGTTTTTCTTCTCACTCATTTTTGTTCCAATATATTTGGACACTAGGAGAGATGGGACAAATCGTTCATCGTTACCACGCTCCAACCTCGCATCGAATCATGTTCTATTATATTCACAGACGCGTTGTGTTGCCTGAATTTTCTAAATTCATTTAAGGATACACCTAAAATTTTAGATAGAATACAAATTATCGCAAGATTATGACTTACAATCAAAATCGGCTTTTCCTCATCAAAAAATTCGTTATATATATTTTCAATTCCTGCCCAAGCTCTTTCTTGAAGTTCATGCAGAGTCTCCCCGCCAGGCATACGTACCTCTCCAGGCACAATTCTCCACTTAGAAGAAAACTCAGGAAATTGTTCTTGTATTTCTTGAAATTTCAAACCTTCAAGCTTTCCCTGATCTAATTCAGCAAAATTATCTTTTTTCGTAATGGCACTATGTTGAGACATTGAAATTATCTTTGCAGTTTCTATAGCTCTCTCTAATGGACTAGAGAAAAATTTAAGAAATTGGATTTTTTGAAGTTTAATTGCGAGGCTCTTTGCTTGATCTCTTCCTTTTTCATTCAACGGAACATCTGAAGCACCTTGTATACGGTTCTCGAAATTCCAAACTGTCTCACCATGCCTAACTAAATAAAGGCGCAACACAAACTCCGATTCCTGAATCTTCAATTATATCTAGGCGGGTATTACTAACTATCTTCTTTCAGAAAATCTCCAGGCTTCAAATTTTTCAACCAATCTTTAATTTGATCTTTGTCTTCTGCGATTTCATTTCCAGCAGATTCTGGAGATTCAAAATCTTTCACATCATCAGGAAAACCTTGGCTCTCATCAAGTTTGACAGGCTTATCAAAATCTATACTTTTTGCTTCATCTAAAACTTTCTCATTCACATAAATAGGAGAACTAACTCTAATCGCCAAAGCAATTGCATCCGAAGGCCTAGAGTCAATAACAATGTTCGTCCCGTTACTAGAAACATGAATTTGGGCATAAAAAGTATTGTCCTTCAATTCATTGACTACAATATGATCCACCTGTGAATTCAATTCTGTAATTAAATTTTTCAGCAAATCATGCGTCATAGGACGTGGAGTTTCGAAATTTTCCATCTCCCTTGCAATCGCATGTGCTTCAAAAAGACCAACCCAAATAGGCAAAACTCTATCCCCGTCACTTTCCTCAAGAATTACAATAGGGACATTAGTCAATGGGTCTACTGCCAAACCTTTAATATTCATTTCTATCATTTCACCAACTCCATTTCGACTTCATGTTCTGGATAAAAACCCTGAACATTCTGCACTCCGCTTCGGAGGATCTTTACGTTAACCGTTTGACCTATTTTCAGATTGTTTTCCTTAGAAAGAAAAACTACTCGCTGACTACCTCTATTTCTTCCTACATAAGAAACAAATTCTTCTTCTGAATTTACTGCTCCCGAACAACAAGAAGCACAATCTAATAAGTTTTTCTTTTTTTCTAGTTTTTTGTCAATCAAAACCTCTTGGACACTTCCAAGGAGTTTATCATGATTTTCTTTTGTTATTTCTTTCTGAACGTTGGCTAACTCTTCAAATCTTTCATCGATAACCTTCTCATCAACCAAACAATCCATTCCGTATGCCGGTGTACCAGGTCTTGGAGAATACTTGAAACTATAAATACCTTCAAAACTTGACTGACGAACTAAGTCTAGAGTTTCTTCAAAATCCTTGTCAGTCTCCCCAGGGAACCCTACTATTACATCCGAGGTCAAAACCCCTCCTGGAATCTTATCATAAAACAAAGATATTTTTTCTAGGTACTCTTCAGAGGTGTATCCTCGCTCCATTTTTTCCAAAATATTATTTGAACCAGACTGAAAAGGAAGGTGCAAATGTTCACAAACTTTATCATTTGCTGCCATAGATTCAATCATTTCCAAATCACAATTCTGAGGATGTGATGTTGTAAACCTGATCCTTTGAAGTCCATCTATTTTATTTATTTTCCCAAGCAATCCACCAAAGCTTAATTCGCTATTGTCTTTCAACCCATATGAGTTTACATTTTGACCTAACAAAGTCACTTCTACAAACCCTTCTTCAACTGCTTTTTCTACTTCCTCAACTATAAGATGGCTAGGCTTGCTCCATTCTGGCCCCCGTGTGTAAGGGACCACACAGAACGTACAGAAATTATCACAACCCCTGGCAATACTAACCCAACAGCTTTTACCGTTCTCTCTATTCATGGGTTCAAGCGATGTGAAATCCGGAACCATAGCTTCGGTGTCTACTACGGTACCTTCTTCCATTTTTTCGAGAAGTTCAGGAAGCTTTGCGATATTTTGGGTTCCAAAAATAAGGTCAACAGACTTTGCTCTTTTTGCTATTTCTTCCCCTGCCCTATTTGCAAAACATCCACATACTGCAATCTTCATATTTGGGTTCTTCTTTTTTAGTTTATTCAACCTACCAATCTGACTGTAAACTTTATCTTCAGCTTTTTCACGAATTGAACAAGTATTTACAATAACCAGATCAGAATCTCCTGCTTCCTCAGAAGGTTGATAGCCTTCTTGTTCAAGATATCCCGAAATGGTTTCAGAATCATATTTATTCATTTGACACCCATAGGTGTATAATGAAAAACGTTTAGCCAAGTTGCACTCCAATAAAAGGAAAACTACCAAGCAAGTATTGCTAAACCAAAATTACCATGTCAACTTGCAACAGAACTAAAAATGTACTTTACAAAAAATGAACATGAGAAAGAAAAAGATAAAATGAGTATTTTCACAGTATGTATTTTAGGCAAGAGACAAAGCTATGAAAAAAATTCGTTTATTGAATCATCAAAGATTTTCACAAAAGTTTTAAACAAAAACGGTTTTTACACTCAAACAAGAACATTAGGCTGGCCATCTCCTCATGGGTTGCTAGACAAAGTTGTCACAAGAGTTAGCGATCAGTTATTTATAGACCTTCAAATACCTAAAAAATACGATATTCTTTTCCTTATTGATCAATATGAATCTATCTCAGAAAGAGACATTTCTATTTTTTTAAAAAGAGGCGGATTCTTCATAAGGAATTCTCTTAGAGAATCGATTGTAACTCATGGCAATTTCACAAAAATATATTTCAATTTCAACAAACTACAGCACAATAACAATCCACATATTCTTTCATATACAATCCATAAATTGTTTAATTTATTTTTTTCTTCGGGAAAAAAAGATCATTTATTAGACGACACAAGTTATTCATCAGAAAGAGAATATAAGCTAGAAATCGATTCTTTTTTTGAGAGAGAATTTTTTGATAAAATCCAAGAAAAATAACTTAAACAATTCCCTTTCTTTTTCCCAATATCACGATATAACTAAGGATACGTAAAATTTAATTTGCAATTTTACGTTCTAATTGCTAGTATTCCTCTACCCGCCCTGTTTTTTTTATTTCTTTTGTATTCCGCCTAATAATTTTAATCAGTTCAATCGCCCAAGTTTTATCAATTTTTGGAGAAAAAAATGAATAAAGGCGACTTAGTAGAAGCAATTGCAAGTGAAGCGGACATGAGTAAATCTCAAGCTGGATCTGTAATTGATGCATTTGTCTCATCCGTCACTAAAGCTTTAAAAAGTGGTGACAAAGTAACTTTAACTGGTTTTGGAACTTTCAGTGTTTCAAAACGAGCAGCAAGAGATGGAAGAAATCCAAGAACAGGCGAAACCATCAAGGTAGCTGCTGCAAATGTACCAAAATTTAAAGCTGGCGCAGGACTAAAAGGTTCCGTGAATTAGTTTTATTTAGAAGTAGTTAATTAAAATTTCAAATTAGATACTATTAAGATTCGCTAATTACAGGATCTCCGTTATCCCATAGATTCTCATGGGCAAGAATAGCTTTTTTTGCATTTTCAGTGAATTCTTCGAAGTTTTTTGTTATTTGCGAACAAGATTCTATTAGTTTACTTCCCATCATTATATTTTCTTCGGAGAATTCAATACCTAATTTCCTCAAAATTATTTTTGCTCTCCCGTCAAGAAAAAGTGATTTCAGGTCATGTAAATCTCCATAAAATTTCCTGGGTGCACTTCTTGCTCTAAAAATCTTTTCTGGTTCACAATCATATAAAACAGCTAACCCATCACAAAATTCATTTATCTGATCAGTTTCCATAGCATCTCTAGATGCATTAAGTAAATTAGCAACAGATTCATCCTCAAGATATATTGAATAATCTACAGAAATTTCCGTCAAAATATGAGAAACATAAAACTTTGTAGAGGGATCCAAATCAATATCAAATTTGAAACAAAAATCTTCCAAAAAAGGAATTAATTCTTTCCCTTTTTGATAAGTGTATCCTTTTTTTTCTTTCGGACTTAACAATTCTAAAGGTTTATTTATTGACCCATAATGACAGTAATTATCGACTATCAAATGGCATTTCACCCACTTCAACTTTGGATATTTTTCATATGCTCCTTTAGGCAATTGAAATTTATGAGTCTCTTTGGCATTGAATTCTTCCGATAAAGGCAACGAATCTGGGACAATGTTATATACATAGACATCTGAATCATGTGCTTGCGAAGTTTCCTTCAGCACTTCTCGAAGAATTAATGTATGGCAATTTGTCAACAAAACCTGCACTCCCAAAATTATTTCTTCACAATAACTTACAAATTCCATCTTCGTAAGTTATTCTTTTCTCTTCTTTAAGTTTTTCTATGATGGACTTAATCATGTTGACACCAAATTTTAATTGGTCTTCTCTTAAATTCCTGTAGATATGCTTTGCCACTTCTTCCAATGTAGAGTCATTCTTCAACAATGCTTCGAGAACTTGATTTTCTCTTTTATCGCGATGTGAAAGCAAGTGATTGATTCTCTCTTTTGGATTTTTAATTGGTTTTCCATGACCAGGAAAAATTAATTCAGGCCCCATATCCAACACTTTTTCGAGTGACCGAATATATACAGCCAAATTTCCTAATGGCGGAGTAACAGCTGTTGTCGTATCCGTCAAAATATTATCTCCTCCTATTAGAATTTTTTCCTCTTCCCACCAAAAAGTAAGATGACCGGGAGAATGTCCAGGTGTAAAGATTGCTTTCAAATTAATCTCTCCAATATTCACAACAAAATCCTCTTCAATAGGAACAAAGGACAGTTCTAGTTCTCTTTCCTTCATTAAATCAATCTCAATAGGATGTGCATGACAGGGAACTGCAAAAGCTTCACAAACAGCCTTAGCATTACCGGAATGATCGTAATGCTGATGGGTTAAAACAAACTTATCAAGAACTCCATTTGTTTCTTTTCTTATCCAATCGACAACTTCATCTTTTTGTATACTGTAACCTGAGTCAAACAAAACATAAGGACCATTTCCAACTAGAATAATTTCCACATGTTCCATATATGCATCTTCAGGAGCAAAGATTCTCTTTGACTTTATTACATCAGAGAAATTCGACGCCATGTTTTCTATAGTGGTCATTTAAAATCCTTATTCAATCAGTAAAACCGTATCTTATATAAGAGGAAAGAAACGATAGCAAACAAGATAGAAATAATTAACAAAAATAAAATTCATATGTGATATTTTCGTTTTGTAGAGAAGTCTTATATATTAGCTTCAAAAGATAATCAGGAGTCTTCTTACATGAATGAAAATAGAGTTCGCATAGGATCAATTGGTTTAGGAAGATGGGCACACACTCTTGCGAGAGCAGCTCAAAAAACGGGAAATATTGATTTGACCTTATGTTTTGACCCTGAACAAGAGGTTGCAGAACAATTTTCAAATGAATTTGAATGTACCGTTTCTTCTTCTCTAGAAGATATCTTAAATAGCGACAAGATAGATGGCGTAATCATTGCAACCCCACATTCAACACATACAAAATTAGTTTGCGAAGCAGCTTCATTCAAAAAAGATATTTTTATTGAAAAACCATTCACATTGAATGTAAAAGATGCACATAAATGCATTGCCGCTGCAAAAGAAAACAATACTCTAATTCAAGTAGGACATAAAAGAAGATGGATCAATGCGAATAAAAAATTAAAAGAACTGGTGGTTACAGGAGAACTTGGAGAGGTACATCATCTTGAAGCGAATTACTCAAAGCCCATTATGCAAAAACCTAAAGATAACTGGAGAAACAATCCTCTAGAATCACCTGCAGGCGGGATGACTGCCCTAGGTATTCACATGGTTGACCTGCTTTATTATTTAGCAGGTACCGCGAAACGTCTGTCTGCATTCAGTAAAAAATTACACGGAAAATCCAATCTAGATGATGTGACTTCTATTCTTTTTGAATTTGAAAATGGACAAACTGGGTATGTAGCAACATCCGTCGTTGTCCCATTCAACCTTAGCGCTGCAGTATATGGCACAAAAGCAAATGCATGGTCTTACGATGACGGAAAAAAAATGTACTTTCAGACAAAAGACGAATCATCAAGAAAAGAAATTGCAATCGAAACGAACGACTGTGTTATGGAAGAACTCAAACATTTCGCTGAATGTATCATTAGCAGGAAAACCCCTCTTGTAAGTGGCCATGAAGGTTTGGAGATAATCGCTACACTGGAAGCTGTCTTAGAAAGTTCAAATATGGGAAAGGTAGTTGAACTTAATCAATTCCGATAAGGATTTAATTTCTCAATACTAAACTCGGAGATTATTAATTGAAAAAAATTGGATACATTGGTCTTGGAAAAATGGGAGGGACCATTTCTGACATCATTCTTGCCTCTGGATATGAGGTTTTTGGTTATGACCCTGAAAAAATAGCTTGTAATAAATTCAAAAAAAAGGGAGGCAAAATTCTTTCCTCTCCAAAAGAAGTTGCCAAAAAATCAGATATTGTCTTAGCTTCACTACCCAACGACAACATAGTCCGTGAAGTTATTTTTGGCAAAAATGGTATTTCAGAAATAAAAAAGAAATTAATTTTCGCTGACATAAGTACCGTGTATCCAGAAATCACAAAAGAAATATCCAGGACCTTAGGCAAACAATCAATTTCTTATTTAGATGCTACTGTTAGCGGAAATCCAAAAGTTGCGAAAAGAAAAGAATTAGTCCTCATGTGCGGAGGAACAAAGACTTCGTTCAATACGTGTCTTCCTATTTTTCGCACATTCACAAAAAAACAATTTTACATGGGGCCAAGTGGCAGCGGTTCTTTAATGAAAATGGTCGTAAATACGATCAGTGAAATTAATAGGACTGCAATAGGGGAAGGATTTAGTTTAGGTAAAAAAGGTGGCCTAAAAGGAGACACTATGCTTGAAGTTTTAAAAGAAGGAGCTGCCTATTCAAAACAGATGGATCTAAAGGGAGATAGAATCCTTCACGCCAACTACTCCTCTCCAGAATCTACTATTCAGCAATGCATTAAAACGGCAAATCAGATATTGAAGACCGCCAATGAATTAAACCACCCTATTCCTATGACTGCTCTTAGAACTCAGTTATACCAGGCGGTCGCCAGCATGGGTCATGCGAATGATGATTCTTCAAGTATTGCAGAATTATTTAACAAATTATCCGGAACAAAATAAAAAAGAAGGATTTCAACCTTGAAGAAAATCTATTTATTATGTTTTTTGCCTATTTTTTTCATGTCTTTTCTAATTGTTTCATCAGAAGAAAAACTCAAACCAACTTTCAAATACAGCAAAGAAGTACTCCCACTTGACCGTGAAACCAGAGAAATTCGACAGCGGTACAGGGGAAAAATATTCGATTCCCATGCACATTTAACAATCAGAGAAGGTGGTTACTGTGACGAAGAAGAATCTACAAACAGCATTGTAAATGCCATCAAAAAAACTCTTGATGAACAAAATGTATCACAGATAACCATAATGTCGGTTCCAAATTCTGGAAGAATGAAAAATTACAATGTTGATGTTCAAAAGTCTCTTAAAAAAGTATTGGGAAAAAGAATGTACCTTCTATGTTGCACTCACTACATTACAAACTGGGCAAATCAACAATACGAAAACAAAGCTAAAGTAAATGACCTGAAAGATGAATTAAAAGAAATTTTTACCAGATTAAACAAAGATCTACAAAATCCCTTATATTCAGGAGTTGGAGAGATTGCATTTTTGCACTTCAACAAAAGAGGTCATCAAGCACTTATCAAATTTCCAGCAAATTATCCTCCTTTTCTAAAAATCCTAGACAAAATAGCAAATTCAAATAAGAAAAATCTATACTTTAACTTACACACAGAACCTATTGATTCAGACAACCAAGATTCATATCATGATATGGCTTTTGGCGGAGCGGAGTTTCTATTTAAAAGATACCCAAACTTTAAATGGGTATATGCACATTCTGCAATGACGCCACCTTCCAATGTAAGAATCATATTAAAAAGATTTCCAAATCTCATGATGGATTTCAATCTCAAAAAATCACATATACGAGATCATAATGGTTGGGCCTATCTTTCGAATCCAAGCAACAACGAATGGGAACCATACGAAGACTGGGCAGAGCTCATGGAAGAGATGCCCGACAGATTTATGGTCGGTACAGATACAAAATTTTGCCAAAGAGGCCATACCATAGGAATTAGAAATTACAAGAAACAAATTAAAAGATTTAGAAAATTTTTAGGTGCACTTAATAGAGAAACAGCAGAAAAAATATCATACAAGAATGCTGAAATATTTTTCAATAACAAATAATTCTCTCATCATAAAAAAATCAAACCTTGACTCTTATCCGATCTAAAACTATCGCAATACAACTTGCCACAAGGAAAAAACCAGAATACAAGAGAAATGAAAATTGCAAATTGAACAATTCCGCCATAACACCTCCCACGATAGGAGAAATCATGGAACCCATTTCATTTACTGCATAAATGAGTCCTATCGCACTTGCTCTTTTTTCTTCATCAACCAATTCTGTTCCCACAGCTAACACAAGGCTTGGGACTGGAGTCAGAAAAGAACCAATTAAAAAAATAGGAAATAAAATTAAAGTGCTTGAACTTACAAAAGAGATTGTTCCCATCGCCATACTACACAAAAAAGTAAGATAGAGGATATACTTAGTCTTTTCTCCCTTATCAGATGACTTTCCAACTACGAAAGTAGTAATAATGCCAATAATAAAATACATTGAAAGGATCCATCCAATTGCCTGCACTTCATAATTAAACTGTTGTGCAAGTAGTAAAGGCAAAAAAGTCATCAAACCTCTAAACCCAGTAATTCTAAAAGTTGAAACCAACAACAGAAGCATTAAGGGTTTATTCTTGGTTAATGACCAAAAAGTTGCAAGTGCAGCCTGTTTCATTGGTCTTTCGTCTCTTTTTGAATCTTTGAAAAGAATAAAAATTATAACCGCCATAATTATTGAAGGAAAAATAGCCAAATGAGAAGCAATGCGCCAACTAAAATATACAGCTATGGTACTTACTATCCAGGGAGTTAAAATACTTCCAACCTCTCCTCCACCAGCAAAATACGCCATACTTAATCCTCTTTGATTTGGCATTTCTCTCGTTAACAAAGAAACCGCAGGTGGGTGATAAGCAGAACATCCGAGACCACTAAGGAAAACTAAAAAAAGCAAAGTCATAAAATCAGGAGCAAATCCATAAAAAAATACAGGAATGGATTGAACCATTAGACTAGTAACAAGTATAGTTCTCCACTTACCAAGATAATCGCCTAGGAATGAAATAGGAAACTGAAAAACACCGTTTGCAAACGCAAAAACAGAAGCAATCAGTCCTACCTCAAAGTAACTCAAATTAAGTTCTGCAGAAATAAGTGGAATTATTGGCGTAATAAACAAGAGGTAGAATGTGTTCACTCCATGACTAGCTGAAAGGGCAATCACATTTTTTTTATTAACTGAGTCCATCACAAAAAACCTTTACTAAAACTAAACTTTTAGTTAGTAGGAAGAGACTATTATTTGAAAACAGAAAAAGTAACACAAGGCTACATAAGATTCATCCGCGAAAACCCTAGATTTTTACTTTATGGTTTCCTATTAACTTTCTTCTCATGTTTCGGCCAAACGTACTACATTTCTATTTTCAGTTCTGAAATACGTTCAATTTTCTCATTATCCCATGGGGACTACGGATTGATCTATGCAATTGCAACAGTAGGAAGCGCCACGACACTCGTTTGGGTCGGAAAATTCATCGACAGAATGGACCTTCGAACTTACACAATTCTTGTACTTCTCGGTCTATCTTTGGCTTGCTTGCTATTCTCTTTTGTCTCTTCAGTAATCTTATTGACTCTATCTCTTTTTCTACTTCGTCTTTTTGGACAAGGCCTTATGATGCACACTTCGGTTACTTCCATGGGAAGATATTTCGAAGAAACACGAGGCAAAGCAGTTAGCCTAGTTTCTTTTGGCAATCCATTAGGACAAGGAATGCTAGTTTCTTTGGCTATCTTTTTACTTGCTTATCTAGATTGGAAAACAATTTGGGTAGCATCTTCAATTGCAACCATTATAATTATTGCTCCTATTATACTTATTCTCCTTGGAAACCATCCTGTTAGAAAAAGACAAACAATATCTAACAACTCTACTAAAACAAATACCGTCAGCAGTTGGACTAGAAAAGAAGTACTTAGAGATATTCGATTTTATCTAATACTTCCTCTTATGCTTGCTCCTTCCTATATAACAACAGGTTTTTTCTTTCATATGTCTCATTTAGTAGATACTAAAGGGTGGGATCTGAATATTTTCACGCAAACTTTTTATATGTATGTTGTTTCCTCACTCTTAACAGCATTGATTACGGGCAATGTAACAGATAAATTTGGAGCAAAAAAAATTCTACCTTTATCATTAATTCCTCAATGCGTTGCAATGTTAATTCTTGTAGTAACAAACCATCCTATTGCCCAAATTTTTTACATGTTCACATCAGGGATGACAGTAGGGATTAGAGTAACAATTGGTGGAGCTATATGGCCTGAAATATACGGAGTAAACAATCTTGGTGGAATTCGTGCATTGGCAACATTCTTTATGGTTCTATCAACGGCAATTGCTCCTGTTTCTATGGGATATTTAATAGATGCTGGTGTCACTATGGAATTGATAGCTTTAGGCTGCTTTATATATATGACTTTTTCTTCAATCGCTGCATGGTTTGGTGTGAGAATCAAAAATAACTCACATACTTAAGAAAAGTATTTTAAAACGTAAAAATTTATGTATATTAGAACTAGAATTTTTTCACACAAAGAAAGACTCTTCCAAAAGGATATTTCAGTATGCTGACCGATCCAAGATTCACGCCAAGAGAAGGAAGAACTCTGGTTCCCGGAGCTTCATTATCCTTAAACGAAAGAGACAGAAGATGGGAACTCGCTCGTTCAGAAATGAGTTCACGTAAAATTGACTGTCTTATAATAATAGCGAGAGGATACAACTCAAACGGCAATGTTCGATGGCTTGATAACGGAGACTACAGCGAAAGACACCTAATCTTCCCTATAGAGGGAGAACCAATGAATTTTTGGTTGCTTCAGAACTGGGGAAAATGGTTTACCGAAACGTGCTGGGAAGGAATTCGCTATAGAGGACATGAAGGGAAATATAGTGTAGTAGCTTCTGATACGATAAAAGAACTTGGGTATGAAAACGGAAAAATAGGTATTGTTGGTCTCATCGGTGCTGGCTATGCAGCTGAAGGTAGCATTCCATATATGACTTACCAAAACCTAAAATCCCTACTTCCAAAAGCGAAATTTGTAGATGCTACTAATATACTCACAAAAGCAAGAATGATTAAAAGCAAAGAGGAAATCGCAATGATCGAAAAGGCTTCCGAACTAGCAAATTTGGAAATCGATACTGCTTTAAAGATGCTCAAACCTGGAATACGTGAAAGAGATATATTGGTTGAAATGGATTATGTATCAATGAAGGCAGGAGCGGAATTAGGCAGAGACCACTGGACTCTTCTAAATTCAGGAGAAGGTTACCCAGTCAATCACCGTGATACTAATAGAATAATTAAAGACAGAGAGATACTCCAACTTGGTCACTACACAAGATTCGCAGGATATTGGAGTCATCCTCACGTAGCAATTTCCCTCGGACCTATGAACAAAGAATACAAAGAACTGAGAAATGCTGTTTCCGAGGGGACTTCGATTGCTCTTGAACTCTTAAAACCAGGAACCGTGTGGAGCAAAATAAATAAATTAGTAGATGAACCTATATTATCCAGAGGGTTTTATCATGAAGTCCCACAAATTCATGGTACTGGTCTAGATGGCATAGAACCTCCAGTAACTGATGTTTGTGCAGGAAAAATACCAAACAAATATGAATGGAGAGAAAAATCTCTTCAAGGTTCTATTGAAAACAACTCTGAATGGCAGACTATTGCAGAGGAAAGCAAGACTCCAAGAGGGGAAATTATAGTTGCTGAGGGAATGTCCCTAGCATTAGAAGTCAAAGCTGCATTCGAAGATAAAATCGCGATATGTTTTGGGCCACAAGTTATAGTGGAAAAAGATGGACCTAGAATATTAAATCCTGACGCCATGGATGTTATTGAACTATGAAGTACGAAATCCTGAAGGATATCACAGAAAACAGACCCAAATTTATACCTGGAACATCTGAAAAACTAGATGCAGTTTCCGCTGCTCCGGATAACCATATTGTATTATTTGAGAATGAACTTCTAAGGGTAATTAAAGTAATCGTGAGGCCAGGTGAAATGGAAAATCTCCATACACATAAATTTCCTTGCATTTTTCAAATAAATAATCTTGTCAAGACAGAATACCATGATGAAAAAGGAAACATTATACCCAGAACCGGAAAAGGCTACTCTGGGATGATGATATACGTGGAACCCGAAGGAATACATCAAGTGAAAAATGTAGACAAAGAATCCATGGAAGGAATTCG
>DFQF01000050.1:59698-97024 GCA_002377645.1 Nitrospinaceae bacterium UBA3496
CCTTCCAAATTCAAAAGGTTTTCTTTTTCCAAAGTATAACCAAATCGCAATACTGTTCCCTCTTTCCACATATCACCTACAATCTGCATAGACATTGGCAATCCATCTGAAGACAAGCCAATAGGTACAACTAAAGCGGGAGAACCTGTAAAATTATGCGGTGTCAAGAAAGGTTTAGTGATTGGAGAATTATAATCAATCTCTTTACCATTGATCGAAGATTTCCAATCCTCTATACGAGGTGAAATACATGGAAGAGATGGGGCTACAAGAACATCTACTTCACTAAACATTGCAAGAATCTCTCTTTTTAATAATTCTCTTTCTCTGTATGAGGAAACCAATAGTTCAGGCCCAACGTTCCCAATTCTATCTTCTACTGCTGCTCTCGCAATTTCTCCATAACCTTCGGCATGATCCTTGAAAATTGGCAGATGGAATTCTAGGAATTCTGCAGTCAAAATCACATCTATAATTTCTTGAACTTTCTCCATTGAATTCATTTGAAGTTCTTTGACTACTACTCCATTCTTTTCAAAAAATTGAATCATCTTTTCAAACGCAGAAAAAATCTCATCATCCACTTCATGATTACTATATAAATCTGGACAAAGTCCAATTTTCATTCCTTCTATTCCTTTTTTCATTTCAGAAGAAATCTCAGTGGAACTTACAATTTTCGAATATGGATCCAATGAATCATAACCGGAGAGCACTTCCAATATCATCGCTGCATCTTCAACACTGCGTGTCATAGGACCAACGTGATCAAAACTCAGTGTGTTAGGACAAACCCCATTCAAACTCACCCTTCCATGTGTCGGTTTCATCCCAACTATTCCGCAAAGAGCTGAAGGACCTCTAATTGAACTTCCAGTATCTGTCCCCAGAGCAAAAGGAATCATCCTAGAGGATACCGATGCTGCAGAACCAGAACTCGATCCGCCTGTAGTACGGGTAATATCCCAAGGATTTTTCACAGTACCAAAATAAGGATTATAACTTAGGGGACCAGAAGCAAACTCCTGAGTATGACATTTTCCAAGCATTACTGCTCCTGCATCTTTTAATTTAGAAACACAGAAAGCATCTTTAGAAGGGATATTATCCTTAAAAACAGAAGAACCTCTCGTCGTAAGAATACCTTCTGTATCAATAATATCCTTTACTCCAAATGGAATCCCATGAAGAGGACCAAGATATCTTTTTTCTATTATTTCTTTCTCGGCTATTTTAGCCTGCCCATATGCTTCATCCTTTGCCAAAGTCAGAAACCCCAAGACTCTTTCATTCACATCTTCGATACGCTGGAAACAAGAATCCAATACTTCAACTGGAGAAACATCGAGTTTTTTAATAAGCCTACTCAGCTCTGAAACGTTATAATTAAATAATGATTCACTCAAAATAAGCTCCTTTAAGTTTTTGCTTATTTAAAAAAAAATTATTCTTTAATAGTATACATAGTTAATATTGCATTTGGTTTAATAAATTCAATTTTTAATACATCAGATTTACAAAGGCAAAAAAATGCATGTACTTAGTTTTTATCAATTCAAAACAATTTCTGATGACTTGCATTCTACTAAAAAACGTATCATTCATTTCTGCAAATCTAATCAGATTCTAGGAACTACATTAATAGCAAAGGAAGGAATAAATGGAACAGTTTGCGGAGAAAAAAAAGCAATAGAGGAATTTGAGAATCTTTTATTAGCGATTGGATTTGACTCTTTAGAATCGAAATCATCTCAAACAAACAAGGTCCCATTCAAACGATTAAAAGTAAAAATCAAAAAAGAAATTGTAACTTTTGATAATTTAGGAGAATTTGCAAACAATACGGGAACTTTCATTTCTCCTGAAAAATGGGAAGAATTTATTGAACAAGAGGATGTGATTCTAGTCGATGTACGGAATCAATACGAAACATCAATAGGAAAATTCAATTCTGCATTAGATCCGAAAACTGATAATTTCACAGAATTTAAAATATTCATAGAAAAACAACTTGCGGATAAAAAGAAAAAGAAAATTGCGACATACTGTACTGGGGGGATCCGTTGCGAGAAGGCCACTTCTTATATGCGAGACATTGGGTTCGAGAATGTTTTCCAGTTAAAAGGTGGAATTTTGAATTATCTTAATCAAAGAAAGGAAACCGACAATACTTCATGGGAAGGAGAATGCTTTGTCTTCGATGAACGCACTGCCCTAAGAGAGCAATCGCAAGATGGCAGTTATGAACTATGTCATGGTTGTCGTCAGCCTATCACAGAAGAAGATAAACTATCTGAAAAATATGAAGACGGAGTTTCCTGTCCTTTATGTTTTGATAATAGAAGCGAACAACAAAAAAGTTCATCCAGAGAAAGACAGTTTCAAATCACACTTTCCAAATCAAGAAAAAAAGAAAACTAAAAACCCTCAATCTTGCTAGATAGGATTTCCCACTCGTTCAAATAGCTCTTGAGAGCGATCGAGACCTCATCTTGACGTTTCAACACATTCGACAATTCTTCCTTACTCTCTTCTTTATACATACTACTAGAAGAGAGAATCTCTTTAATTTTTTCATCTTCAATCTCTAGTTCTTCTATAGCTTTTTCAATTTTCTTGTGTTTATCACGAATCTCTTTTTTCTTATTATTCGATAAACCAGAAGACATACTATTCTTTCCATTCTTCTTCTCTTCTTTATCCTGAGTCTTCATTACATTCAAGTTTGCATTGCTTCTATGGTTAGATACATTAAGAAGATATTCATCCAAGGTTTCATACATGGATTCAATATCATGATTTCTTAAAACCCAAAATTCTTCACAAACAGATTCAATTAAATCTCTGTCATGAGCAACCAAAATAAAAGTCCCACTATAGGATTCCAACGCCTCCTCCAGAGCAGTTCTAGATGCCATATCTAAATGATTCGTAGGTTCATCTAGAAGAAGAAGATTCGCTCCAGACATAAATAAACGTGCAAGAGCAAGTCTCGCACGCTCTCCCCCGGACAAAACAGAAACTTTTTTATACACTTCGTCACCCGTAAACAGGAATCCTCCCAGCAAAGATCTAATTGAAGTGTTATTCATATTGTCTGGAGATACTTCTTTTGCCGAATCAAAAATTTCCATATTCTCATCTAATCCATCAAGTGTATGTTGTGAAAAATATCCTATTTTTACTCTGTCTCCTATTTCTATCAATCCTTCACTAGGAGAGAGTTCTCCTGACACCATTTTCAAAAAAGTTGTTTTCCCTGATCCATTAGGTCCAACAAGACCTATCTTACTTCCCCTCAAGAGAGTCATATTAACATTTGAAAATATTGTTTTAACATTGAATGACTTCGACATATTCTTCGAAATTAAAGTTTCATATGCACAATTTGGGGGATCAGGAAGACGAATAACAGGAATGTCTTTCTTAACAGCAACCTTATCAATGGGCTTGATTTTAGAGAGTTCTCTTGCCCTACTTTTCGCTTGTCTTGCCTTTGTTGCCTTAGCTTTAAACCTACGTATAAATCTTTCAAGTTCCGCAATACGTCGTTCTTGTTTCAGGGCTTGTTTTTCTATATGAGCAATATTCTCTTCACGTTGCTCTAAATATTTATCAAAATCGCCTATATACCTAGTCAATCTACAATTTTCGAGTTCAATAATTATTTTGGCAATACGGTTCAAAAAATGACGGTCGTGAGAAATAATAACCACAGCACCTTGAAACTGCGAAAGAAATTTTTCTAGCCACGAAACTGATTCAACATCGAGATGATTTGTCGGCTCATCAAGCAGAAGCAAGTCAGGATTTGAAAACAAGATACGAGCAAGTGACACCCTCATCTTCCAACCACCTGAAAAATCACTCAAAGGTTGTGCAATTTCTTCCAGATTAAAACCCAGACCCATTAGAATTGAAGAGGCTCTTGAATCAGCCTGAAAATCTCCTAACTGCTCTAAAGACTGTTCTATTTCACCAATCTGCATGCTTAGCTTTTCCTGAGTCTCCTTATCCTTTGCATAACCAATTTTGTCATAGAGCAATTGCTTCTTGTCACGCAATTTAATTAATTTATCATTTCCCTTTAAAACTTGCTCCAAAATTGAGTCTTCTGAAGTTTCCAGTTCTTGTCTTAAGACTCCCATTGAAACACCCTTTTGTACAAAAACCGAACCTGAGTCAATACCTTCTAAACCCTCAATGATTTTGAAAACAGTTGTCTTTCCAACTCCATTTGAACCTATAAGACCAACTCGCTCTCCTGGAAGAATCGTGAGATCGCTTTTTTCTAAAATAACCTGTCCGCCAAACTGTTTTCTCACATTTTCAAAACGAATCATAAATATCCAAAAAAATAAATTGACAATATTTTTGAAACAACATTTAACATATAGCAACTTTACATTCCATCAAATTGCTGTATAAAAAAAGGTCCGTTTTTATACAACTTATAAATAAGGAGTTGCAATGCCAAGTTTTGATATTGTCTCTCAAATAGATCTAAATGAAGTAGATAATGCTATTAATGGAATATCTAGAGAAATCAAACAGAGATACGATCTCAAGGGAAGCAAATGTGCCGTAGAAAGAAAGGAACGAACTTTAACAATCAATGCAGATGATGATTTCAAACTCAAACAAGTCATTGATCTGATAGCTACATATTTCCAGAGACGAAATGTAGACGCAAGAATGCTTCAATACAACAAAGCAGAGAACGCTTCAGGTGGTTCTATTCGACAAGAAGCAACAATCAGAGATGGAATTGATCAAGAAACTGCCAGACATATTGTAAAAGAAGTAAAGGGAACAAAAACAAAAATACAAATAGCAATACAAGGAAATGAACTTAGAGTTTCAGGGAAGAAAAGAGATGACTTGCAAAATATCATTACATTTTGCAAAGAATTAAAAGGAGTCGAACAACCATTACAGTTCATTAATTTCAGAGATTGAACAATTAAGGCTTCCTGAATCACTTTCTTAATTGAACCCGCCTCCACTTCTTCAAAAGGAGAATCATGGAAGATTTCCACGAAATTAAAAGTACCAGGCCAAAAGAAGATATTGATATTCGTCAAATGGTTATTGATGTTTTCTATAAAATTTGTGAACTAGAAGATGAAATGCATAACCGCAAACTAGAAGAAGAAGCGTATATCGTGTACATGAAAAATGCCAGGAGAAAAGTAGAAGAACATATTTTGTATTTAAAAGAACAGTTAGAAGAAGAAATCAAGAGACTGCCAAACCAGAGTACCCGGATTGGACCGTATACATTCTTTTTAAAGAAGTCTCCTGACAAAATAGTAATCGAAGATGAAGAAGCTGCAGTACAAGAACTAAAAGACCTTGGCAAATTAGGTGAAAAATGTATCAAAACCTCGCAAAAAGTGTTAAAATCCGAAGTGAAAAAGTTAATCAAAAAAGATGGTCCTGCTCTGGAACATGTACAGTTTGAAAAAGGAAAACCGAGTCTAAGTATCAAAAAAGAAAATTGAAATCTACTTAGACTTATATTCGTTGCCTACAATACCTACAAAGCCCATGAGATAATCCATTCTCCCTGGCCCCATAATTTCGTAGTATTCAGCACCCTCTTCTCCAACTTCTAGTAAGCCATGCCAAACATTCCCTGGAATGACAGAGAATCCGCCGTTTTCTATCCAATCTTCTTCAGTATCTATCTTCATCTTTAATTTACCAGAAATCATTACCATAAACTGATCTTCCTGATGTCTGTGAAGAGAACCATCAAAATTTACTCCTGGCTCTACTCTTCCCCTCTTTACCAAAACTTTTTCTGTGGAGACAATCTCTCCTGAGTTTCCTTTTTTAGGATTGATCTTTTTGGGAAAGTCCTCCCATTTATGAAAATAACTCATACCTTCCATCTCCGAATAAAAATTTCTAATTTTCAGGAATACCCCTTACCTTTTCACTCCAGTTTTTAATAAAAAGAGGTCTGTCAGGAACGTGGGCAGTAATTCTCAAGTGTTGCACCCCCATCTCCGCAAGTTCGCACAACCTTTGCTGACACTCTAATGGGGTCCCTGCAACCGCAAAACGTTCTAGCAAATATTCACGCAAGCCAAGTTCATCTACCAGATCCGCATTCGAACGTTTATCTACCATTTCATGTTCTGCATGCAAATATTTTTTTTCTAATTTTGTAATAGGATCCAACAACTCAGCAGGAATATGTTTATGTTCTTTCGTAAAGCGGAATGCGTGATTGGCGCTTCCAGCCAAAGCCATACGAATTTCTCTCTTCGCCTGTTCACCATCTTCGTTCACATTTACTTTTACAATCCACCATAAATCCAAATCTTCTAATTTTCTGCCAGACTTGCGAGCTCCTTCCTCAATCCAAGTAAGTGAATCGGCTACCATTTCAGGAATGAACCCCGTTCCAATTATCACCCCATCGGCTACCTCTCCAGCAAGACGCAAAGTTTTCATTCCCTCTGCTGCCATATAAACAGGAACTTTTCTTTTATTCCAACTTAAGGTTGAAGAATGACCTTTAAATTCCGTAACCCCCTTTTCTACAAGTTCACGGAACGAAATAATATAATCTCGCAACTCCTCTACTAGTGAAGGTTTAAGATCTAAATTCAGCAAAGCACTATCTCCTGTAGCAATTCCAAAAACTGCCCTGCCTCCTGACAACTCATTTAAAGTCGACATGCCACTTGCTGCAACAGCTGGATGGCGAGTGACAGGATTCGTTACACAAGGACCAAAATTAACTCCTTTTGTGCTGTAGGAACAGATTGCCGCCGAAACATACAATTCTCTATACAAAGATTGAGAGTCTGGAATCCAAATCATTTCAAATCCATAATCCTCTGCCAACCCACACCAATGTGAATATGTGTGGGGTTCGGGAGGCAGCATAGCTATGCCATGTTTTATTTCTGATTTATCCAATGTCATTTTTCCATCCAAAGTGATTAATTGAAAAAATAATTTATATAAGGTTTGAAAATAATCATAGTTAAGAATATGTTTCTTTACACCTTATCATTTGAAAAAAAATATGAATTAACAACTTCCAATAAAGAAGGAACAATCTATGCCTTTTTACAAACAGACTGAAATGGAAGAAATTTCGTTACCTGAACAACCTATGGGAACGTTTCAGAGTTTACCCGGAGAACTTATGAAAGTAGGCTTCGTAACCTATTACAAAAACAACCTTACAATTCCGCATCTACATCCAAACGAAGAGCAGTTTGCATATATTATCGAAGGCAGGCAATTCATGATTCTTGGACAAGAAGAAGCAATTGTTGGCCCTGGAGATCTTATACATACACCGAAGAATACAGTGCATTGTGGAATTATCCTTGATGAAAAGACACTGATGTTTGTTGTTAAAAGTCCTTGTGGAGATGGAGGTCTTGCACAAGATTATCAAGCAGTCGAAAAAACTGAGGAAACTATTGAATATCTAAAGAAAAAATTTATAGAACTCTCCTAAAATTAAACCTTAAAAATAAAGGATAGATATTATGCCCTTTTATAAACGTTCAGAAATAAAAGAAATCACCTTGTCAGCACAACCAACTGCAGTTTTCCAAAACCTATCAGGGGAACTCATCAAAGTTGGCTTCGTTACCTATACGAAGGGAAACTTAAGAAACCCTCACTACCACGAGAACGAAGAAGAATTTACATACATGATTGAGGGTAGTCAGTTTATGATTCTCGGCGATGAGGAAAGTCTCGTCGAGGAAGGAGATCTCATACATACGCCGAAAGGAACGGTCCATAGCGGTATCATAACAAGTGAGAAAACAGTTATGTTTGTAGCAAAGAGCCCCGCGGGTGATGGCAATATGGCACAAGACTTTAAAGAAGCTAAAAATGCTGAAGAATTGATTTCTCGATTAAAGGAAAAATATGAAGAATTAACATAAAATTCTTAAAACAAGGAATTAAATATGCCTTTTTATAAACAATCAGAAATGGAAGAAACTACTTTACCAGAACAGCCTATGGGAATTTTCAAAGGACTTCCTGGAGATCTTATGAAAGTAGGTTTCGTTACCTATCCTCAGGGAAAACTTTCAAGACCACATTTTCATCCCAATGAAGAACAGTTCATTTACATTATTGAAGGAAGGCAGTACATGATTCTTGGTGAAGACGAGGGAATCATTGGACCAGGGGACCTAATTCATATACCTAGAAATACAGTCCATGGAGGTATTATTATCGATGAGAAAACTGTCATGTTTGCAGCAAAAAGTCCTGTTGGAGATGGAAATCTTGCACAAGATCATAACGATGCAGAAAATGCAGATGAAATCACTGAAAAACTAAAATCCAAATTTGAAGAATTATCTTAAAGAAAATGGAGATATAAAATGGAACAACTTACAGAAAATATCTTTTTTTACGACTGTTATCCTACAGTTGGCATGATAGTAACAAACGAAGGTGTTATTGCCATTGACGGACCAATGAGACCATCGGAAGCGATAAAATGGCGTGAATTTATCGAAACTAAAGGACCACTACGTTATTTAGTAAATATGGAACACCATCAGGATCACATCGCAGCAAATTGGTATTTACAACCTGAAAAAATTATTTGCAGTGAAGTAACCTATGCAGATTTTTGGACATCCATAGCAAATGCAAGTGAAGGAATAGAAAGGATGCTGAAGTACGACCCAGATGCAGAACCACTCACTAAAGGATATGAACTCAGGCCCCCAGATATCACTTACAAAGAAAGAATGACTATTCGTATGGGAGGAAAAACGATACATCTCATGAATCTTCCTGGTCATACTAGAGGACAAACAATCGTTCATGTACCTGAAGATAGAGTCGTATTCGTTGCCGACAATCTCACCCCTGCATATAATGTTGCATTTCATTCTGCAGATGTTTGGGGTTGGTTCCGTTCTCTCGGAATTCTCGAAGCTCTTGACGTAGATTGGTATATTCCCGGACATGGGAAACCTTGCAAGAAAGATGAATTTCCTGAACAAAGAGAAAAAATGCATGATCTGATCAATAAAGTTAGAGGTGCCAAAAAAAGTGGTTTAACCAAAGAAGAAGTTCAAGAGAAAGTATTTGAATTCTACGAAAATGAACATGAAAGTAATTCTCACTTGGGAGAGAGATTAATCATGTTAAGAAAGGGAGGGCTTGCAAACATCTTTGATTATTTAGAAATGCATCCTTCAGGAGACATTAACAACAGAAGAGACCCAGTTTGGGAAAATATATAGTATTAAAATCTTTCTTTAACCATTTCTAGGAGTTTTCTTGATGAAGCTAAAAGATAAAAAAGTTTTCATTACCGGTGCCTCTACAGGAATCGGTGCAGCCATAGCAGTTCGCCTTTCAAAAGATGGGGCAAATCTATATTTGGCAGGCGGAAAAAATGAAGCGTCTTTAAACGAAACCATCCAAATTTGCAAAAAAAATGGTGTAAACGCCTCAGGAGAATGCGTAGACTTATCCAATCTTGATACAGTTCCTCCTTTATTAAGCAATGCCGAACAGTTTTTGGATGGCCTAGACATACTGATCAACTGTGCAGGATTACGATCTTTCAGCGCTGTCGGAGATTTCACAAAAGATGAAATTGAAAAACTCTTTAAAATTAATTCCATGAGTGCTTTTTATCTTTCTAGTCTTTCTGCAAAAATAATGCTCCAGCAAGGAAAAGGTCAGATCTTAAATATTGGCTCTACTGCAGGTGAAGCCGGAGTCGCAAACTTCACTCTATACTGTTCTACTAAAGGTGCAATGCATCTTATGACAAAAGGGATGGCTGTTGAATTAGGCCCTCAGGGAATAAGGGTCAACGCTCTTGCCCCCGGTACTATTCTCAGTGAAACAGTAGGGAGCGTGGTTGAAAAAGACAAAGAAAAAGAAAAAAAACTTATGGCAACAATTCCTTCTGGCAGATTTGGAACAGTTGAAGAAGTAGCGGACTGTGCTGCATTCATTGTTTCAGACGAGGCAGATTATATGAACGGGGCTATCATTTTACTAGATGGGGGAAGATTAAGCGTTTAGCGTCAAAGACATTCTAGCAAGGATTTAAAACCTCCTTTTTTAAAAATCACGTCTTTGATTTTAAATTGACAATTTTCTTTAATCTTTATCTTCGTTTCAAGATTAGAATCTTTGTGTAAACTCACTTTTGCACATCCACAAAAAGTAACAACTAACAGAAATATGATAAATGCAACGATTCAAATTTAGATGTAGCTTCCATTAAAACAATGATTTTGAAATGATTGTATAAAATACTATAATAAAAGGTATGCAAGATTAAAAAATATTTATATGAGGACCTCCTTGAATAGCGAACATCCATCTCCTGACTTCATACTAAGGCCAACTAGGTTGGAAGACATAGAACCATATACTCTTTTCCTATCTAACCCTGAAGTTACGATTTGGCTTGACGATTTTTTTCAAAAACCCATCACACGTGTCCAGGTTGAAGGTCTTTTTCATCAAGACTCCTGGTGCAGGTGGGCTATAGAATGTGAAAACAAATTTGTAGGACTGACTGCACTTACTGATCCAGACTTGAGTAGAGGAATAGCACGATTTTTTATCGTCATAGGAGAAACAAGTCTGTGGGGACAAAATTTAGGTACTAATATACTGAGAGAAGTACTTAAATTAGGTTTTAATAGTATGGGATTGAGGAAAATCAATTCTGACTATTTAGAGCCAAATATAGCTTCTGAAAAAATACACGAACAAAACGGATTTAAAATTGAAGGGACACTGAGAAAGGACTGCTGGAGGCAAGGAAAATGGGTCAACAGAAAATTACTTTCTTTACTGAGAGAAGAATACAACGCTTCTTAAAAATAATTTTTTATTAAAAAAATGGGAGGACCCCAATTGAAAGAATTAAATAAAATAAAATTGGTTGCAGTTTTATTCCTTATCGCCCTTTTTTGTACATCCATTCCATTTTCAGAAGCTTTTTTCAGCGTTTTCAAAGGAAAAGAACAAAAAGAAGTCGAAGAAATTTCGTCTGAAGATGCGACTGAGTTTTTTACAAAGAAAAAATACCTAAAGGCTAAAGAAGCATTCGTGAAACTGGTAAACAAAGATCCCGACGATTTAGACAATCAAGGAATGCTCGGGTGGTGTGAATTTATGCTAGACAATCATGTTGCAGCTCAAAATATTTTCAGAAAAATTGCGAAGAAAGACAATGGAAATTTTGACGGGCAATTGGGTATGGCATGGACACATATCAAATTAGGAAACTACAAAAAAGCAAAACCTTATCTCCAAACCGCCAAAGATGCAGCAGAGAATTGGCAAGCTTATATGGTACTAGATGCAGAGGGTTGGCTTAATGCAAAACTTGGCAATCTAAAGAAAGCAAAAGAATTATTTGGAAATGAGGATGGTGTTCTTGAGGATTGGCAAGAAGACAATATGCCTGCAGATGGCCGTGTTGGTTTGGCCTGGGCTTTCATGAAAGAAAAAAAATACAAAAAAGCAAAAGAAGAATTCAAAGAAGGATTAGACAGAGATGAAAAATGTTTCTTCTGTCATGACGGATTGGCCAGAATTGCATTGCAGTCAAAAAATTATGAAGAAGCACTTGCACAAACAGTAAAAGGCCTCAAGATAGTTCACTTTAACAACGGGCTCCTCTCCCTGCTTGATACAATTTTTTTGACAATCAAAGATACAGACAAAAAAATAAAAATATTAAAAGAATTAATAGAGACTCATTCAGATGATCCAAAATACTTGTACGTAAGTCGATTAGCATATGTGCAAATGGCAGCACAAAAAACAAAAGAAGCAGAGAAAATTTTTCAATTGATTTTAAAAAAAGACTCAGGAAATTTTTTAGCTAGAATTGGACTTTCAAGGATTCAATACCAAAAGAAAAAAATTGTTGAAGATGCCTGGAAAGAATATGCAAGAGGAGAGTTTGAAGAAGCATTAAAAAAATTTAATGCTAAAAGAGAAGAAGCAAAGAAAAAAGGAAACCCTGCTGCTGAAGACGGACGCGGTTGGACGTTACTTGCTCTAGAAAAACCAAAAAAAGCCTATGACGCATTTCAAACAGCACTGAAAATAGACAAAAGATTTTTCTTTTCTTACAGTGGTCTTATTGCATCACAAAGATTATCTTTTCCTACGTATAATGCTGCATGGAGACTTACAAATTACGGAAAATTTAAAGACGCTGCAGAAACTTTTCAAAAAGCCAGAAAAGAAATTCCAGTAAAATACCATTGGCTTATCGATGAAGGTCTTGGTTGGATACACTACTATAAAAAAGACTACTCTGCTGCAGAAAAGGCTTTTAATAATTCAATCAAAATAGAAAAAGATGCATTCCTGTCACACAAAGGCCTAGCTTATGTAGCATTAGAAAATGACAATTTCGAGAAGGCAGAGAAAGAACTCATGACTTCTCTTGGTAGCAATCCTTCTCAAGTTATTTCTACTTATATCTTTCCAGCACAAAAATTTCTAAAAGCGAAACAGTTCCTAAAAGCAAAAGAATTACTGTCATTGGGAGAGCGTACCTACAAATTCTCTGCTGATATTCAGTTTCTCCTTGCAAGAGCATTTAAAGGCCTTAAAGACCCAGCCACTGCATCTCAAAAAGCGATGAAATCAGTAAAACTTGCTCCAGCATATGTACATCCTAAATTCAATGATTTGGAATTAGACCCAGAGACAATAAAAGATGCATACAAACATATGGGATGGGGTCTCTATTACGCTGGAAAAAGCAAAGATGCACTCAAGCGTTTCGATGAATATTTCTCTGCTGGTGGTGAGGACAATTCTGCGAAATTAGGAAAAGCCTGGGTGCTTGTTGCCTTAAAAAAAACAGAGGATGCAATCGAATTATTTGAAGAATCATTAGGGGATGGAGAAAAAAAGAATATTTCTGCTTTACTTGGAATCGGCTGGGCAAAATTAAAATCAGATGAAGTTGAAGAGGCCGAGAAAAGATTCCGTACAGTCTTAAAAAGGATTCCAGGACACTACTCTGCCAGCGCTGGTCTAGCACGCATACAGTACCGCAAAACACGAATCGTAAAGGATGCTTGGAAAGAATATTCAAAAAAGAATTACAAAGAAGCTCTTGAAAAATTCAATTCCAAAAGAGAAGACGCAGAAGAAAACAACAACCCAGCTGCAGAAGATGGAAGAGGATGGACTCTTCTTGCTTTGGATAAGCCAAAAAAAGCTATCAAAGCATTCAGAGCCGCATTGAAAATTGACAAACAATTCTTTTATTCTAGAAGTGGATTGATAGCGGCACAAAGAAAATCTTTGGTCAGCTATAGCCAAGCTTGGGGATTACTTAATATCGGAAGATTTAAAGAAGCCTTAAAATCATTTCAAAAAGCCAGGAAGGAAACCTCACCCCAATTGCAATGGCTAGTAGATGATGGTCTTGCTTGGCTCGCATATTACAAAAAAGATTACGAAACAGCAGAAAGAATTTTTTCTGAAATACTCAAGAAAAAACCAGAAGCTTATCTTTCACAAAAAGGATTAGGTTTTGTTGCACTTCAAAAAGAGGATTTCGATAATGCTCTCAAGCATCTAACAGCATCACTTGAGAAAAATCCATATCAACCAATCAATTCTTTTACAATACCTGCGGTTAAGTTTCTAAAGAAAAAGAAATATATAAAAATCAAGCAACTACTTACACTTGGAGAAAGGACCTATCCACGCTCTGCAGATATTCAATTCTTATTAGCGAAAGCTTATAAAGGACTAGGGAATGAAAAGAAAGCTACTCAAAAAGGATATTTAGCAGCAATTCTTGCCCCTGCGTACATTCATCCAAAATTTGATGAACTGAAATTAGACTCAAAGAAAATTAAAGAAGCATACAATGCAATGGGTTGGGGACTTTACTATGCTGGAAAAAGTGAAGAAGCCCTTAAACGATTCGAAGAATATTTTTCTAACGGCGGGAAAAATATTAGTGGATTAATAGGAAAAGGAAGATCTCAACTTGCTCTTGGAAAAGCAAAAGATGCTGAAAAAACATTCACGAAAGCCCTTGGAGAAAATAAATATATTACAGCTCAACTATGGATTGGGTGGGCTCAGTTAAAATCCGACAAAGTTAAAGAAGCAGAGAAAACTTTCCGATCAGTCTTAAAAAGGATTCCAGGACACTACTCTGCCAGCGCTGGTCTAGCGCGAATACAGTACCGCAAAACACGAATCGTAAAGGATGCTTGGAAAGAATACTCAAAAAAGAATTACAAAGAAGCTCTTGAAAAATTTAATACTCAAAGAAAAGAAGCATTAAAAAGCAGAAATCCTGCTGCAGAAGATGGAAGAGGATGGACACTTCTTGCATTAGACAAGCCTAAAGAAGCACTTAAAGCATTTCAAGCAGCATTAAAAATTGACAAACGATTCTTTTATTCTAGAAGTGGATTGATAGCGGCACAAAGAGCTTCTTTCACCAGTTACAATAAAGCATGGATCCAGGCAAACTCGGGAAAATTCAAAGAATCAGAAAAGAATTTTAAAATCGCAAAAAAAGAAGCCTCAAAGCAATTGCTATGGCTTATCGAAGAAGGATTGGGTTGGCTTGCCTACTACAAAAAAGATTTTGACACAGCAAAAAAAACTTTCACTAAAGTTCTAAAAGATAAACCTGAAGCTTATCTTTCGCAAAAAGGACTAGGTTTTATAGCACTTGAAAAAGGGGATTTTGATACTGCATTAAAACAACTAAGAGCCTCACTTGAAAAAAATCCTTATCAACCGATTAGTTCATTTACAATCCCAGCAAGAAAATTTCTTGAGAAAAATAAATATGTAAAAATAAAGGAACTACTTACTCTAGGCGAAAGAACTTATCCACGATCTGCTGACATTCAATTTCTTTTAGCTAAAGCGTATAAAGGACTAGGAAATGAAAAGAAAGCGACTGAAAAAGGTTATATAGCCGCAATTCTTGCCCCTGCCTACATACATCCAAAATTTGACGAATTAAAATTAGACTCCGAGAAAGTAAAAGAAGCTTTTAATGCAATGGGTTGGGGTCTTTACTTCTCAAGAAAAAATAAAGAAGCGTTAGAAAGATTCAATCAATATATTGAATCTGGTGGCTCAAATCCTAATGCGAAAAGAGGATTATCTTTTGCTTTATTTCGACTCAAGAAATACAAAAAATCTATACCTGGACTTATCAAGGCTGCTAGCCTTGAACCTAAAACTCTAAAACCAATAACAGAAATGATATTGCTACCTGGGACAAAAAGAAAATGGCCTATACGATATAGTGCGAAATCAACTCTTGCTTGGGCTTATTTTCGAATTGGAAATACAGAAAAAGCAGAAAAACAATTTCAGAAAGTCATTCAAAAAAATCCTTTTTCTTTAGACGCTCTAACTGGCCTGGGATACGTTTCTTTGAAATTGAAAAAAACAAAAAAGGCCAAGAAATATTTCCAAGATGCGTTAAAAACTAATCCTTATTACCCTGATGCTAAACGCGGAATGAAATTGATAAAGGCAAAGAAGTGAAAACACAAAAAAAGAAAGACACCATATGGAAACTTCATGTACGAGCTCGTTTAGATAGCAACCCAGTAAATGGGACAAATGGGAAAGGTGGAGGAGTTTTATTTGACACATATACTGCTGCACTCTTAACTTGCAATCCTACAGCATGGAGCCTTTTAAAACTCCTTTCTTCTGGAGCAACACTACAGGAACTATCTTTAGCGCTTACAAAGGAATATGAAGTTTCGAAAAAAAAAGCTGACCAAGACATTCAAAACTTATTGAAACAACTTGAATACATGGGATTAATAGATAGTGCGAAAGAAGAAAAATAAAATCCGAGTTGCTGTTTCCGGATTTTCAGGTTTAGACAATCCTGAACCTGGGAATGCAGTTGCCAGAGCACTTAGATATGATCTAGGAAATAATATAGACATAGAAGGTTTGACCTATGATGTCTGGTCTTCTGGAGCTTGGCCTTCAGGATTAATAGATCGACTCCATCTTATGCCACCCCTATCTTCTGGTGACCATGCAACACTAAATAGAATTCTTGAAATAAATGCCAAACGACCGATAGATGCAATTATTCCGTGCCTTGATTTGGAGGTAGAAACGTATTCCAGGCTTTCTAGACAATTAGAAAGAAATGGAATTAAAACATTGCTTCCAAACCAAGAAGACTTAGATTCTATCAAAAAGATATCACTACCATATTTTTGCTACAAGAATGACATCTTAACCCCAAATACCATTCATGTACCGGACATTACGAATGTTGCTTTTTACGCTGACCAAATTGGATATCCTCTGATGGTAAAAGGAACTGTTGCAGACTCTAAAAAAGTCCATTCTAGAGAAAATGCAATTTATGAGGCTTCTCGCTTAAATGCAAAATGGGGAGGTGGGGTGCTGCTTCAGCCTTTTATAGAGGGTGACGAGTATGTTGTTGCCGTTGTCTGTCGTCATGACAATTCAATACTCGGAATGACTCCAGTAAGGAAACTAGGAATTAATGAAAGAGGGAAAGGAGTTGTTGGTTCAGTTATTGAAGATCCTCAGTTAGAAAAGCATGCTAGAGGAATAATAAAAAAACTACACTGGCGTGGTCCATTGGAATTAGAGTTCATAAGAAAACAGCAAGAATCAGGACAATTTTATCTTATAGAAATAAATTGCAGATTTCCAAATTGGATAGTCGTTTCAGAATTTGCAGGGTGCAATCTCCCAGGACTCCTGCTTCGTGAAATCTTAGAACCACGACGTCGTAGAATTCCAAAACCGAGACCTGGCACTGCTTATGTTCGTGATACATATGAATATTCTATATCTGCTGATTTGATCGATAAATTCGGTCGCTTCGGAGAGATATCTGCACCTATTACAAACAATCATAAAAAGATAAATTCTTCGAAAAATGGTTACAAAATTGCTATTACTGGGATAAGTTCTTTTGATGTCGTTATGCCTGGACTTGGGGTTGCCAAATCACTCCGAAATGAACCTGAAATAGAAGAACTTTATGGCTTAGGATATGGTCCATATGATTCTGGTGCTCACAATCCTTCCCTATTTGACTCTATTTATAGACTGCCTGATACAGACAATGAATCTGATCTCACAAATTGCATAAAGCAAATAAAAGACAATTCAGGTCTTGATGTCGTTCTTCCTTGTCTAGATCATGAAATAGAAAAATTCATTACAATAGAAGACAATCTCAAGGAAATAGGTGTTGAAATGTTATTGCCTACCCTGAAAACTTACAAAAATCGTTCAAAAAAACATCTACACAATATGAAACAAAAGGATTGGACTGCTTTTAGGATTCCTGATAGCGAAATAGTAGTAAATGATAAACAGTTTTATCGTTCGCTAAAAAATTTAGGTTTTCCTCTTGTACTAAAAGGCATAAATGGTGGTTCAGAAAAAGTTTATAATTACCAACATGCTCACGCTGTTTGGCTAGAAATGAAAAATAATGGACATGAAGAAATTCTTGTACAAAAATTTATTGCTGGAGATGAATTCACAGTTGCTGGAGTATGTGATCATAGATCTAAGCTATTACAAATAGTAGCAGTAAAAAAACTTGTCCAATGTGAAAAGGGAAATACTTGGGGTGCAATTAAAGTTTCCTTACCAGGACTAACTGAAAATCTGGCTTCCTACCTTCTAAAACTCCAATGGAAAGGACCATTTGAACTTGAATTTATTAGAGATATTACAAAAGAGACTTTGAATCTAATTGAAATCAATCCCCGCTTCCCTGCTTGGATTGGTTTTACATGTGATCTAGGCATCAACTTACCGTTAACTACAATACTTTCAATTTTTGGGACGGAAACATTTCCAAAAGAAACAAATGAGAATTTAATTTTTCTTCGATCTTGTCATGAATATAAAGTAGAAGCAGAAAGGTTTGCCCTGTACGCATCGAGAGGAATTTTACATCATGAGTAAACTCAAACAATATGAAACTCCACTACTTGAGTATCTTTCTGTAAATTCAATCGGGAAACATAGACTTCTCGAAGTGTCGGATCAAATCCGTGATCAAAATGAAATGACTTCTCTTTTAGAACCATACGATCTGAATCAAATAATCTCTGAATTTGGATCCCCAGTTTTTATTATTTCTGAAAATACATTGCGATCACAATTCAAACAATTCAGGGACACATTCACTACATCCGGTGTTAATACTAAGATTGCTTACTCGTATAAAACCAATTACTTACCAGCAGTTTGTTCGATTCTTCATGAAGAAGGAGCTTTAGCAGAGGTAGTCTCGGGTATGGAGTATTCCCTTGCCAAATCTCTTGGAGTATCACCAGGAAACATCATTTTTAATGGTCCGCATAAAACTAATTCTGAATTAGAGATCGCCCTCAAAGAAGGTGCGTTAGTTAATATAGACAACTTTGAAGAATTAAATAGGGTTATACAAATAGCTTCCAAATTCAAGAATCCAATTGGAATTGGATTACGAGTCAATTTTATTTACGACACAAATTCTTGGACAAAATTTGGATTTAATATAGAAAATGGAGATTGTCAAAAAGCGCTTGAAATTATTTCTACTCACTCTAAGCTCAAACTGGATACTTTGCATTTTCACGGCGGAACATATGTAATGGACCCGAATATATACAAATATGGCGCAAGCAAATTACTTGCCATAATAGGCGAAGCAAAAAAATTAGGAATACATCCCAAATCTATTGACCTTGGAGGTGGATTTCCCTCTGGGAATCAACTAAAACCAGAATTCAATGGCCAACAAAAGATACCAAATCAAAAAGTAACTTATGCGCCCTATGCTGAAAGAATTTTGAATCAAATTAAAAAAGAAAAAGAACTTTTCGATGGAAAACCCACTCTTATTCTAGAACCAGGAAGAGCGATTATTGACTCTCCTTGTTTTCTAGCATGCACTGTAATTTCAAAAAAAGAGATCCTCAATCAAGGAACTGCAGTAGTTGTCGATGCAGGAGTAAATATACTTCCTACTGCATACTGGTACAATCATAATGTTCAGACACCAAAAGAGAGAGAAGAAGTAGTAGAAAATCTTCATCCCGTTCGAATTTATGGTCCATTATGTATGCAAATTGATGTTTTAAGGGATCGAGTCCTCCTTCCAGAATTAGAAGTAGGTTCGCCATTACTGTTTTCTAACGTTGGTGCTTATTGCCTTACACAATCGATGCAGTTCATTCAGACAAGACCTCCTGTAGTACTCCTTGGCCCTAATGGTCCAGAACTGATTCGTAGAAAGGAAAAATGGGAGGACGTTTTTGCTTTAGACCTTGTACCTAAACGATTACGACAACCTGGACATGAATTTTAAAAAATCTACGAACGCCATTTTTTCTAGCCTAGCCCAAGTAGCATTCTCTAACAAACCAATCAATGGTCTTCTTATTTTATTTGCCATTTTTTTTGTATCTCCATTCGGCGCAGTGGGTGCGTTTATCGGTGCATTGGCAGGGGTAGCATCTATCAGACCAAATTACAGAGAAAATAATATTTCTTGGTCACTGGGAATCCTTGGATACAATCCGGCTATACTTGGAATCATTTGGGGCAATACTCTTTCTAGGCTTGATTCAAAGAGTATTCTTTTTTTACCTTTCATTTTTTTATGTATAGCGATAGATAGACACACAAGACCTTATTTCGAACGTTTGAATATTCCGCCATTAGCATTTTCATCTCTTATTACTGCATGGATCTGTGAGATACTTTTCTTACTTTTTGGAGATTCTTTTTGGATAGCTTCGAATACAATTTCTTTCGGTAGTATAGGACCTATAATCTGTGTTTCGCTCGTTGCAATAGTTCTTATCTTGGAAGCACCCTTTCCTGCTTTCCTATCTATCTTAATGGTTTCTGTCTTTTCCTTCATTTCAGGACAATTGATTACTAGTAACTGGATCGGACCAGTTTCACTTTGGGGATTTACTGTAGCTCCTGCATTTTTCTGCTGCTATGCAATTTTTCTTCCCAATTCTAGAATTGGATTTAAAACTGGAATTCTAGCGACTTTATCTTCAAGTCTTATATGGATTGTTTTTTATCTTTTTAATTTCAAATGGGTACCCGAACCATTAATGATGCCATTTGTTCTAGGAACATGGATCTCAATGCATTTTATGTTAAGAAACAAAGATAAATCGAAACTCTCCTTAAACCCTTTGGTATGGGAGTGCGTAAGAAAAATAAAAGAAATAAAAAAAACAGGTGGAAATACAATTGTTCTTTCTGGAGCAGGAATTAGTACCGCATCTGGAATACCCGATTATACGTCAGGAGTCTGGTTGCCACGAGGCGACTCAGTAACAGAGTATGAATACAATAATTTTTTAACTGTACCTCTTTCGAGAAAGAAATATTGGTCTGCCTGCTCAAATTTTAAGAATATATCAAGCAAATCACTCCCCAACATTGCTCACAAAGTATTGGCAGATTTAGAGAAAAAAGGATTGATAAATGGAATTGTGACTCAAAACGTCGACGGACTACATCAAAAAGCAGGATCTGAAAATGTTATTGAATTACATGGAAATATTCAAAAAATTAAATGTTTGAATTGCCAACATGAAACAAGTTGGCCTCAACTAGCCAGATGGGAAAATTCAGAAATGGTCTGCGATATATGCAATGGACTTCTCAAGCCTTCGGTAATAGCAATAGGAGAAAACTTAAATATTAATGATTGGGAAACTTCGAAAGAAATTTTCAGAACTTGCGATTGTCTTATTGTGATCGGAACACAATTGAAAATTTCTTCTGTATCTGAACTAGTAGCAGACGCAAGGAGAAATAGCGCCAGAATAATTGTCATCAATCCTTCTTCAACAGGGATGCCTATTTTCGATGGAGATACATACCTACCCTTCCCGTCTGAAAAGGTATTGCCATCTGTAAGTCTACTTCTTGAATAAAAGCCATCACAATTTATCAGACAGAATCTAATCTCAATGCTTTGAAATTCTTTATTTCTTCGTCTGACGAATAATAGGAAATTTGTATTGCCTGACAGCAAACCTCGCAATCTTCTATATATTCTTGAATGCCTGAAGAAAGATCGAAAAGCATCGAAATTTTTTGCAGGCAATAAGGACAAAGAAAAAAATGCTCAATTTCTTGCAAAGTAAATCCTTAAAACTGTTTATGAAATTATTCTATTTACCCGAAATTGCAGATGAAATATTTTTTGCCACCCCCAATATAGAAAGCATAAAAGAAAACCAAAAATTGAAGACCAAAAAAACAAAATAAATCACCAAAGGATAAGCTAAACCAATACAGAGAAATGCAAAAGCAAAAACTAGCGTCATAGAATCATAAATATCATTAGAAAATAATAGAAACCGAATAAAAAGAAATGCAGCAGAAACAATTAAAAGCCTAGAGGTCAATTCCTCAAAATACAACATGATCTTTAATGGAAGAGTAAGAATACAGATAGCATCTTCTGCAGACGTATTATCCTTCGATATTTGAACATTAATACGTTCTGGATTGGCAATCGGAACGGTTGCAAGAAAATGGATAAGAGCTAATATCCACATACCGACCATCACGAATGGAAGTATATATTCTCCAAAACCTAAAAAAACATCCAGATTTCCAAATAGCAACACAGAAAGGAGAAAAAAGAAAAATCCTCCCAAAATATATGAAATTGAAAGTAACCTCATAATCGCATCATCGCTAAGACTTGTTTTATTGGCAGAAATTAAGTTTTTACATGCACCATGAAATTTCTCTCCCATATAATTGAAAATGAGAAGTATCGGCACAGCAAAAATAAGAGACAGTAAAAAGTATATAAATCCTAACTTAAGAGTATTAAGAAGGAACAAAACGATCGTAATTAAAATTAAAGGTGCGTAAATTTTGTTAAGGTGCAATAAAAGAAAATCACAAACTTTTCCACTTATTTTTTTTCCAATAAATTCTATTGCCTTATCAATGAAACCGTTTACCCCATCTAAAATTTTGACAAAGTTATCCATAAATTCCTCCAAAATTTAAAGATTTGTAATTGGCAATTTTAAAATAAAAAGATCTATTTTAGGGCAGAAAAAATGAAATAACTCATAAGAAAAATTGTTGTATTTATACTAAAACATTACCTACAGTAGCGCTGAATAGTCTCCGTTCCCAAATAATATCTATCACCATACTCGTCAATTTCATATACTTCTCTTTCGTAGGTGCAGATTCTTTTATAGGGATAATACGTTCTGGTATAGTGTCTATGGGGATGAGAAAGAAGATTCCCAAGAAGTATTCCACCCAAGAGACCAACTACAATTCCACTATTATGACGATGGTGGTGGTGTCTGTGCCATCTGTGAGCAAAAGCAGAACTAGTCACTAAAGAAATAGAAAGGAATAGTATTATGAGAACAAATATTTTCTTCATTTCAAATACCTTTCATGGTTTAAGAGAAGAAAATTGGAGCGGGAAAGGAGATTCGAACTCCCGACCCTCACGTTGGCAACGTGATGCTCTACCACTGAGCTATTCCCGCACACAAAATACTAAACAATAGGAAACTACAAATTGAACCTTGAAGTCAAGCCCTTAAGTTTGAAATTTAATCATGCGAAACTGCAATAGCTTGAATTTCGACCATCATCTCAGGCCTTGCAAAACCACTTACGGTTATTAGAGCACTACCAGGGAAACCGTCCTGAAAATATTGTTTTCGTAACTCAGTAAGCTTATCACCGTTTCTCACATCTTTAATAAAAACAGTCATGGTTACGATATCGGCAAGTTTTCCACCTGCCAAAGCAAGATTTCTTTCTATTTGACGAAACGTAGCATGTACCTGCGCCTCAAAATCACCATCTAGATTATTCCCGTCTTCATCCTGCCACATTCCTACTCCTGCTAGCCAAATTTGTCTTCCGCCAGTCGTAACTACCGCCGGAGAAAATGACCTATTCTCTTGCCATGTACCTTTAAAATATTCCCTATTCATCTAATTTCCTTTCAAAGGTGAGATCAGTTAGATAAAACTCACTTTCAATCTTTAATTTTCAGGACAAACCAAAGTCCTAACAAAACAGCAAAGCTATAGAAAAAATAACTTGAATCCAATCCTACTTCGCTAGCAATTACTCCCCCTATCAGTGGAGAAATAAAATTTAATCCATGACAAGTATAAATAAAACCTACAGAAGAAGTTAAAACTTTCTCATCCGCAAAATCTGCTGTAGCAGTTAAAATTATGGGGCTCACATGACTTACAGCGCCTACTAAGACAAAAACAGTAATAAGTTCTGTTGGCGTTCTTGTGAAAGGCATTGCGAAAACTAATAAACCTGCGATGAAAAAAGGTACCATCAAAGAGTATCTTGCGCCTACTCTGTCATAAAGATACCCCATCAAGGGTTTTGTAATAGCCCCTAATATAAAATGTATCGAGATAGCAATGCCAATTAGATGTATTTCAATATTCTTAGAAGCTGCAAGTAAAGGAAAAAAACCGACTGTCCCTTTCGTACACATACCTCTTAACATATAAGCAATTGCAAGAATAACTACCTTCTTGTTTTGAAAAACATCTCTTAAAATATCTTTAATCTTTCTTCTTTCTGTATCTCCTTTATCAATTTCATCTGAAAAACGAAGATAAATAAAATATAGAAAGACAATAGCTGGCAAAACACAAATAACCACAGCAATCCGCCATCCTAGAAATGCAGCGAAGAAGGTCAAAAGAATTGGCAGAATAGCCATTCCAACATTACCACCCAAACCATGAATAGATATGGCAAACGCACGATTTTCTATAAATCTTCTTGCCACCATCGATGTACCACAAGGGTGATAAACAGAATTTCCAACACCCACCAAAAAAGTGATCAGCAATAAGAAATAAAAATTGGGAACAATGCCTACCAATAGATACGAAATCGTTGCTAAGAGCATACCCCCTAAAAGAATTACTTTTCTTCTGCCCGAAATATCGGAATAGATTGAAAGTGGATATTGAAACAATAAAACTGAAAGGCTTAAGGAACTAAGTAACATTCCTGATTCCACTGGAGAGAGACTAAATTCAGCAACAATAAGAACTAGCACAGGAACCATTAGATTTGAGTATCCATCACTCATTCCATGAGCAGAGCTCATTAATGCCAGATCAAAAGTGTCTCTAAATCTCCAATTTCTCAAAGCTTTTTTGCGTGCAATATTTTCTGTCAATTAAGTTCTTTCCAGGACGGAATAATGCTAAAACCATCTGCTTCTTTAATTGCTCGACAAATAGCTTGCCCTACAGCAAATTTGGCTGCTTCTCCTACTACATCTAGAGCTTCTTGAAAATTCCCTTTAGAAAGAGCAAAGACAACATCTCCATCTACGGTGGTGTAAGAGGGTCTTACCGAAAGAATTAAACCATGAGCGGCCATTTGAGAAAGTTTATGGGTTTCATTCTTATTCAAACTCACATTTGTTGTTATAGCTACCAAAGTTGTATTCTCAACCGTAGTCCCAAACCCTTCCGTAGGGCGACCATGCAATCTCAAGAATTCTTCTGTATCTACAAATTCTTTGTTTTTCTGATCGGACAAAGGTGATGCGATTTTCAAGTTGCTTGCATAATCGTAGATCGAACCATATGCATTTACGACAGCAAGTGCACCAACAGTACCCCCAGATGGCAGAGGACAGCTTGCCGTACCTAATCCCCCTTTCATAGCTCCTTTTTTACCTAGAAGTTTTGCGACTGTAGCACCTGTACCTGCACCTACACTCCCTTGCGCTCCTTCCTCAAGAGAAGAATTGACACACGCATCGTATCCCATTTCAGATGATGGTCTTACTTTGCCATCTCCAAAATTCAGATCAAACAAAACACTAGATGCAACTGTTGGAACCGTATGACTCCCAGCTTTAAAACCTATTCCTTGTTCTTCCAGATACCTCATCACTCCATCAGATGAAGCTAATCCGTATGCACTGCCACCTGTAAATACAAGAGCATCAATATGTCCAACTAAATGTTCAGCACGAAGTGCATCGATACCTCGAGTAGCAGTTGCAGTTCCTCTCAATTCACAAGAACCTACAGTTCCTTGAGGACAAAGAATTACACTAACACCGGTATATGCATTAAGATCAGAAGAATGTCCCAAACGAAATCCTTCCACATCTGTCACGCATCCAGAAAACACATTCTCTTTCAAACTAAACCCTTCTCTAAAGAGGTATTCTTTCTGGCAAAGAACCAGTCTGAAGATACCTATCTATGACTTGTCTATAATGATCTGATGGAACCGCTCCAACGATAAGCATTCTATCGTTAGCAACCACGGAAGGAATTCCTGTTATCCCTCTATTAGTTGCATCTAAGAATTCTCTACTTGCTTTTTCTTCCAGACCATCTCCCTGCATATCATCGTGATATCTGTCCATATCCAGTCCACTTTTTTCCGCTATTTCATGTACTACTTTTTCATCAGAAATATTTCTGCTCTCTGAAAAAAATGCAGCCAAGAGATTCATATGAAAAGCATTCCAAACATCTGCCCCCTGGATACGTGCAGCAATTCCTGCTTTAGCAGACGGCATAGAACAATTTGGAAACGTTTCATCAGAGTCCCACAAACGAAAATCAGCTGATTCTTCTTGAGATGTAGCATTCGTCCAGCCATTGATCCTGTATTCATTAAAAACCGCAGTAGGATCTGGCTGAGGACGTAACATAAAAACCCTGTACTGCACATCAAGCTTCTCACCATACTCTTTTTTAAGATTGTTCAACCGAACGGCTGAATTGAAACACCAAGGTCACAAAAAGTCACTATATACTGTAAAAAACATTTTAGAATGATCCATCTTCATCTCCAGTTATTCATTTCAAATTAATTCCTTCGGAATTTTATTCAAATTTTCCACTCCATCTGAAGTTACAAGTAAGTCATCTTCAAAACGTATAGTAAACTTTTCATGTCGAACCCCAGGCTGAATGGAAACAACCATCCCCGCCTCTAACACAACATCAGGATGATGATTATCAGGAGGATCATGAAAAGGTCCTAATCCTAAACCGTGAAAAGAAAATCTCCAATGCGGGAAAGAATGACAATTACTACCATATCCCATACTCTCCATTTCTCGAATTGCAAAACTAGCAACTTCTTTATGTTGAATTCCAGGTTTAATAAAATTCATTAATTTTCCATGGACTTCATACAAATCATTAGCAATTTTCTTTTGCTCATCTGTAGCATTTCCTACTACCCACGTTCTTGTCATGTCAGAACTATACCCTTTATAGATACAACCCAAGTCAACCATGACTAAGTCATTCTCTTCTATTTTCTTCCACTCTGAGGCAAAAGCTCTATAATTTGCGGTCCTAATACCAGATTGGCACATAGTTTCCACTTCTCTGATAGCACCGCCTTTTCTCATCTCAATTTCTACTTCCCTCTGAACTTCTATCTCTGGAACCCCGGGTTTCGCAACCTCCATAGCAACTCGCATAGAGGATTCCCCTATTTCCACAGCCTTTCTTATTAAGGAAATTTCTTCAGGATCCTTAACAGATCTAGTCAAATTAAAAACATCAGAAGCATGGTGAAATTTTGCCTTGGGCAGGACATTTTTTAATTTTCTATAGGTACTGATAGTGCAGCATTCATCTTCAAGTCCAATATTTCCATTGTCTACTTTCTTTTCTCTAAGAACTTCTGCTAAATACTCCATTGCACCAAGAGTAGATTCTTTATCAAAAGCTCTCACATCCTCAAGCCAACTTCCCTCTTTAATTGCGTTGTAAACCAAAAAACCACAGAGAAAAATTGGTGGTGTGTTTTCATCTCTAAAAATAATCAAAGGGGATTCTGTGGATGAATCAAGACTTAAAGGATACCAAGGAAGATGATGATAAAATCCAGAAACATAATACTGATTTGGCCACAAATGGACTAGCATGCAATCGAGATTTCTCTTGTCCATTTGTTTTCTTAAACGACTAAGACGTGCATCAAAATCAAAATTCGTCTCAAAAATATTCTTCATTATCTCTACCCTGCTTTCTCTTGTTATTTGCAGTTAATAGAAATCATAAAAAAATTACTTACTCAACCTTGCCCAAAGATAATCCGAACGGAATTTCCCTTTGAGGGTAGAAAATCGAGTCGGGAGAGGTTCAAGTTGCACTCTTACATGCTTCCCAACAAAAGAGTCTGGAGCATCAGAAACTACTCTAACATAATTATCGGTCAATCCAGAAAGTAGTCCCTCTTTATTCTTTGACTCAAATAATACTTCTGCATCTGTTCCTATTTGCGAAGCTACGAATGCAGACCACTTTCTATCTCCAAGGATTCGAAGTTCATTTGCTCTTCTCTTCTTCTCCTTTGGATCTACGGCAAAATTAATAAGTGAGGAATCTGTACCTTCTCTTTCAGAATAAGGAAAAACGTGTAAATACGAGATAGGACTTTCTCTTACCCAATCCAGTGTCTTATTAAATGCAGCACGAGTTTCTTCTGGAAAACCAACAATAAAATCTCCTCCAAGACATGCACCCCGAATAGAAGAGGTAATCTCATTAAATCTTCTCGTGCATCTATCAATTTTATAATTACGTTTCATTGCACTTAGAACCAAATCATCTCCACTTTGAACAGGGATATGAAAATGTCTACAAAAATAGGGAGATTCGCTTCCTTCATTTCTTGAAAATGTATTTCTAGAAACTACTCTTACTAACTCTTTTGTAACTTCTCCTGGCTCGACTGAAGAAAAACGTATTCTCACAAGGTCTTCCACTTTCAAAAGAGCCTCAGAAAGCTTGCTCAAACTTAACCGTGGCCTAAAGTCTTTTCCGTATGCACCTAAATGAATTCCTGTAAGCACTATTTCTCTATGTCCATTAGACACAAACTGTCTTGCATTTTCTATACAGTCTTCCAAACTGAGAGACCGACTGGGACCTCTTGCAATTGTTGTCGCACAGAAGGAACAAGAAAAATCACACCCATCTTGAACCTTCATAAACGCTCTTGTTTGACTTTCGAAAGATGGAAAAGACGAATCCTCCGCATTCATCTCTCTTTGAATCTCGCCTACTCGAACCTCCGGAAAGGAACTCGTTTTGATTTCTTGTTTCAACTGATTTGGAAGATCTAATTTTTCACTATTCCCAAGTAGCATATCTACTTCCGGGATAGACATAGATTTAATATTTGCCTGTGGTGAACAACCAGCTATTATTACTGACGCCCCTTTTTTAGCCAATCTTCTCGCTCTTCTAGCTAATTTCTTAGTTTCCCTGTCTGCCTCTGATGTCACAGTACAAGAATTTACAACATATACATCTGCCTCTTCGTCAAAAGGAACCAAATCAAAACCAGCCTGGGAACATTTATGTCGCATTGCCTCCCCTTCAGCATGATTTAATTTACAACCAAGGCTAATGAGGGCAAGTCGTTTTCGTTTTATATTTTTAACTGAAGTGTGCAATCCATCTTTCCTAAATTTTTTCAGAAAAATTACTAAATTTACTAATATTTGACTTACTTTAAACGAAACTGCAAGTGTGTTACGACTTGACGTTCACAATTCCTGTTGATAGTGTTTGTTCGTCTGTTTCATATCATTAGAATTACAGCTCTTGATATAGGCTACTTCTTTAATTATAGCTTGGAATCAGGGTTTATTACACTACAAGGAGAAAACTGGCGATGAAGGGTTTTGATTTTGTAGCCCCAAAAACAATAAATGAAGTATTAAATACCGCAAAAAAATCAAAAAAAGTAAAGTTCATTGCTGGAGGTACAAACTTTCTTCCAGAATTGCGTCATCAACATGATGGTCCTGCGGATGTTGTTATCGATCTAATGAGAGTGAACGCCTTACGAGGAGTGAACGTTTCTAAAAAAACTACTAGTCTCGGTGCTCTTACAACTATTACCGACCTCATTGAAAACAAAGACCTCAAAAAGAATGCTCCAATTCTAGGAGCTATGGGGGCAAAATTTGCTGGTCCTGTTATTAGAAATAGAGCTACTGTAGCAGGAAACATTATTGATGGCGGACCTGCAGCAGACGCTATACCACCTCTTCTTGCACTAAGAGCAACAGTTACTTTAGCAGGTCCAAGGGGAAAAAGGACAGTAGCACTAGACAAGTTCTTACTAGATTACCGTAAAACAGATATTAAAAAGGGAGAGTTAATAACCCGTATTTCATTCCCGACACCTCCGAAAAATCATAAATGGGGATACTATAAATTAGCAAGAAGAAATGCGATGGCAATTACTGTCGTAGGAGTAGCCGTCTTGCTAGAAATAAGTGGCAAAACTATTAAAAAAGCATCAATTTCCTTAGGTTCCGTGAATGCGTGTCCTATTCGATGTTATGAAGCTGAGAAAATGCTGGAAGGTCAAAAAGCAGATGCAAAATTGATTCAAGAAGCTTCTGAATTGTGTAAGAAAGCAGCAACACCAATAGATGACATCAGAGCTTCTGCAAAATACAGGAAATTAATGTGCGAGGTGCTTCCAAGAAGACTTTTGTCACAAGCACTTAACATTCAAATGGAAAAATAAACTTTAGAAGCTGCGCAAAATAAATTGTTACAAGGAGAGCAAGAATGCCATCAACAGCAAAAAGAACAAAGTCCGCGTCATCTTCTAAAAAGAAGACAGCCAAGGCAACTCAGTTCAAACTCCCCAAAAAGTATCCTATTTCTTTCAACGTAAATGGGGAGAAAGTAGAAACAGAAACATATGCTCATACCAGCCTACTTTATTTGCTTAGAGATTTAGGATTTACAGAAGTAAAAAATGGGTGTGAGGCAGGAGACTGCGGTGCTTGCACCATTCTCTTTGATGACGTTGCCGCAAATGCATGTTGTATTTTAGGCGTGCAAGCAGATGGAAGGGATATCGAAACAGTAAAAGGGATAGGGACTATAGATAATCTCCATCCCATCCAAGAAAAATTCATAGAACATGGAGCAATTCAATGTGGCTTTTGTACTCCCGGCATGATTGTTTCTGCGAAAGAATTACTCGACAAAAATCCCAAACCTACCAGAGAAGAAATTAAAGCAGGAATTGCCGGCAATTTATGTCGCTGCACAGGATATGTAAAAATTATCGATGCAATTGAAGCTGCTTCCAAAATAAAACCATCCAAGAAGGGCAAATAGTTTTGACTACAAACTCAACAAAAGGAAACAAGAAGAAATCTAAGAAGAACTCGAATTTTTCTACTGTTCAATCTGTAGAGGATTCACTCAGAGACCTTGATTATATTGCTGACAAGACTTTATCCACCACTCTTTTTTTATCATCCCAGCTTCAAAAACCACTTTTTCTAGAGGGTGAAGCAGGTGTGGGGAAAACTGAGCTTGCAAAAGTACTCGCCTCTTCTCTAGACACAGAACTCATCCGTCTCCAGTGTTATGAAGGACTAGATTCAAATTCTGCTCTGTATGAATGGAATTATGCAAAGCAACTGCTTCATATTAAAATGGAAGAAGGTCAAGAAAATTCTTCATCAAAAAAAGTAGAAAGAGATATCTTCAGCCAAGATTATCTAATTGAGCGTCCACTCCTTAGAGCTTTAGTGCAATCCAAGGAAAAACCGGTTGTACTTCTTATTGACGAAATTGATAGGTCCGATGAAGAATTTGAAGCTTTTTTACTTGAGATACTCTCAGATTTTCAGATTACTATTCCTGAAATGGGAACAGTAAAAGCCGAAAATAAACCACTTGTTATTTTAACAAGTAATCGAACAAGAGAAATCCACGACGCTTTGAAGAGAAGGTGTTTATATCTTTGGGTAGATTACCCTTCTTTTGATAAAGAAGTAGAAATTATTTCCACAAAAGTTCCAGGCATTTCTTCTAGTTTAGCAGAACAAATCACTAGATTTATGGGACAGGCACGTCAAATGGATTTTTACAAAAGACCTGGCGTAGCAGAAACTTTAGATTGGGCACAAGCACTTTTAGCCTTAGAAAAGAAGCAACTAGATGAAACAGCTGTCTCAGAAACAATTGGATGTATTCTTAAATATCAGGATGACATCAAACGCATCAATGAAGAAGAAGGTGGTCTAGAGAGAATGGTTGCATCATCTCAATCCTCATCAGATAGCTAATCCATGGCAGTAATCAAACCAGTCATTACTGGATCCGTAAAAAGACGTCGAATACGAATTCCCGGAAAGGGATTTCGAGGAGAGATAATCGGCTTTTGCCGGCTTCTTCGCAGAAGTGGCATGAAAATTACCTCTGGTCATATGATTGATTTATTTAGAAGTCTGGACAATCTAGATATTACCAACATTGATGACATTTACATCGCAAGTAAAACGAATCTCGTTGCCAGCCAGGATGAGTCTGCTATCTTTGAAATCATTTTTCGTCAATATTGGTTTGATGAAAAAGGAAGTTCGAGTACAGATGCAGAATCTGCGGAAGTAGATTCTCAATTTGAAGATGAAGGAGAAGGAGATTCAGGTGAAGGCTCTAGCCAAGGAGAAGAAGGAGATACAGAAGCAGAAGGACAAGCCAACGAAAACCCCGGTCTACCTCAAGAGGAAGATTCTGAAGAAGGAGGAGAACCAGGTGAAGCAGGCGAAGAAGATGATGGCATCGCTTCTTATAGCCCATCTGAAACATTATCTGATAAAGACTTCTCTTCCCTAGAAGTAGATCAAATTGCACAACTTCGCAGACTTATCGCACAACTTATTCCTAAACTAGCCACTAAAATTAGCAGACGTAGAAAACCGGATATGCGTTCAAGTGAAGTAGATATGAGAAGAAGCGTCAAGAAAAGCGTTAGAACTGGAGGCGAGGTTTTAAAACTTTATCGAAAGAAGAGAAAAATACAGAAAACACAAATTATCCTTATATGCGATGTTTCTGGGTCTATGGATAGTTATAGTCAATTTCTCATTCAATTTTTATATAGTCTACAAAGTGAAATTAAATCTCTAAGAACTTTTGTTTTCAGTACAAGGCTATCCGATGCCACTCCATATCTCCGGCATAAAGATGTAAATCAAGCTCTAAAAAGACTATCCCTTGAAGTACACGATTGGAGTGGTGGAACGCAAATAGGAAATTGCCTTAAAACCTTTAATTTCGAATATGGACGAACGATTTTAAATAGTCGTACTATTGCAATCATCATTTCAGATGGTTGGGATCGCGGTGACACGGATTTATTGTCTGAAGAGATGGATAGACTCAGAAAAAAATGTCACAAATTAATATGGCTAAACCCTTTGCTTGGAAGTCCTGGATATAGACCAATTGATAGGGGCATGAGAACCGCGTTACCCTACTGTGACGAATTTATGTCAGCACATAACCTTGATAGCCTTATTGTAATGACAAATAAGATTGCTCAAATTTAGGAAGATTCATTAATCATGGCGAAACTGCTTATATATACTGCGGACGATTCTTTAGGAGATGCTCTTGAAAGGGCCTTACGTAGAGAAGGCCATTTCTGCAACACCGTGATTGAAGAAGAATCTGCTCTAACAGGCCTTAATGCTCATGGTCTCTCACTCGTATTGCTAGATGATGCTCCTGCATTACCCAAGGTTTCAGAAATCAGAAAATGGACTACTTTACCCATACTGCTTATGTCAGAAACAGGACGTCTCATTAACATTAGCACTCCATTTCAACCAGACGATCTAATCACAAAACCAATTCGTGAAGAAGAATTGATTCTGCGTGTAAAAAACCTTTGCTCAAAAAAAGATGGCAACAATCTTTCTACAGAAGTTAACACAAACAAAGAAGGATTATTCGTAGACGAAGATAGATACGAAATAAGATTAGACGGAGAAATTATTGATTTGACTTTCCGTGAATTTGAACTTTTAAAACATTTGATACAAAATCCAGAAAGAGTTTTTGATAGAGAACAACTTTTAAATCTAGTATGGGGATTTGATTATATTGGAGGTCCCAGAACTGTAGACGTTCATGTGAGAAGAATCCGATCCAAAATAGAGGCAAAAGGAAGGAACTATATTAAAACCATCAGAAATGTTGGATATAAGTTTATAAAGGATGAGGAAGGATAATCCCTTTTAAGAATATTTAACACAAAAACTAGGAGCGCCCGTGAATAACAATGACACAAATCTAGACAGAGAATTTGTTCTAAAACAAGCTAGAGAATTAGAGGTGCGATTTATTCGCTTATGGTTTACGGACATCCTTGGTTTCCTTAAAAGTTTTGCGATTACTACTGAAGAACTTGAAACTGCCTTATATGACGGACATTTATTTGACGGTTCTTCAATCGAGGGATTTAGTCGTATCGAAGAAAGCGACATGTTCGCACATCCCGATCCAACCACATTCTGTGTACTTCCGTGGCGTCCCCAAGACGGAGGAACCGTAGCAAGGATGTTCTGTGACATTAAACTTCCTGACGGTTCATCCTATGACGGAGATCCAAGAAACGTTCTTCGAAAAACTCTCCAGAAGGCTAATCAGAAAGGCTACACCTTCTATACAGGTATGGAATTTGAGCATTATTATTTCAAATCCGCAGAACCTCCATTAGAAACACTTGATAAAGGTGGTTACTTTGATCTTACTCCTCTTGATGTTGCAAGCGATATACGAAGAGAAACAGTTATTACTCTTGAAAAAATGGGAATAGGGGTAGAATACAGTCATCATGAAGTAGGACCCAGTCAGCACGAAATTGACCTTAGATACAGTGATGCTCTTACTATGGCAGATAATGCTATGACCTACCGACTAGTCGTGAAAGAAGTTGGATTAAGACATAACGTGTACGCAACATTTATGCCAAAACCTTTGAGTGATTCCAACGGAAATGGAATGCATACACATTTATCACTATTTAAAGGTTCTCAAAATATATTCTTCGACGAAAACAAAGAAGACGGTCTTTCTGATATTTGCCAATCCTTCATTGCTGGATTGCTAAAACATACACCAGAGTTGACTTTGATATTCAACCAATGGCTAAACAGTTACAAAAGACTGGTTCCTGGCTTTGAAGCACCTATTTATGTTTCCTGGGCACATAAAAACAGAAGTGACCTTATACGTATCCCTAGTATCCGCAAAGGAAGAGATTCTGATACGAGAATAGAAATACGTTCTCCTGATTCTGCATGCAACCCTTATCTTTCTTTTGCATGTATGCTCGCTGCTGGTCTAGAAGGAATTGAAAAGAATTATGCACCTATAGACCCTGTAGAGGAGAATGTTCACGAATTATCAGAAGAAGATCGAAAATCTAGAGGAATCGTTACCCTTCCCTCCGATCTAAACGAAGCAATCAAACTTGCAGAAAACAGCACGCTTATGAAAGAAACTTTTGGAGAAGAATTACACTCCAAGATCATTGCAAACAAAAAACTAGAATGGGAACGATCTCGAAGACAGGTAACCGACTTCGAGCTAGAAAATTATCTCACTATTCTTTAAAGAGTTTCTTTTCTCTCTAAGTACCTGAAAGAAATTTTACAAACCTCTATTCTAGTTTCGCCTTTACTGGATTATCCAAAACCGGAAAATTAATCTCTATCAAAAAATCGTGCTCTTTCAATATCGACCTTGGAACTGAGAAAACAAATCCTGTCTTATGCTTTTCTCCCGGCTTTACACTCCAAGGTGATTTTTGCTCGTAATTTTTATTGATTCTATACCTTATGGTCGCTTTCTTGTTTTCATCATATACGGCGCCGGATGTATCCAATAAAGTAGCTACTAGGGGCCTATAAAAATTAAATGCTCTTTTCGTAGAGTTTGTGTATACAAATCGGACTCCAACAAAAACTGAACCGGGAGGAGAGTTTACTTTTTCTCTTTCCCAAAAACTTTTTGGACTGCGGATAGAAGAAAATCTATCAACTTTTATCATACGAAACTTGATTTTATTTCCAATCGTGTGCTCTTTCCTAAATGAAAGGGCGTTTCCGCTAAATCTTTTATATCTGTCTTTTCTCTTTTTCTCTTTTAAGCGGAGTTTCAATGCCTCTATAGCCATCAGTTCTTTCAATCTTTCCGCTTCTAACCTTTTCTTTTCCGCATTATTTCTTTGTTTCTCTGCTTCTTTCTTTTTCTTCTCTGCTTCTATTCTCTTTTTATCTGCAAGGAGTCTCTGACTCTTCTCCTCTCTCACTTTTTTTTCTGCCTCTTTCTTCTTTTTCTCTTCTAGACGTAATCTTTTTTCTGCGAATTCCTTCTTTTTTTCTTCAAGCAGCCTCTTCAACTTCTCTTGCGTTGCTTCTTCTTCTGCTTTATTTCTTTGTTTCTCTGCTTCTTTCTTTTTCTTCTCTGCTTCTATTCTCTTTTTATCTGCAAGGAATCTCTGACTCTTCTCCTCTCTCACCTTTTTTTCTGCCTCTTTCTTCTTTTTCTCTTCTAGACGTAATCTTTTTTCTGCGAATTCTTTTTGCTTATCAGCCTCTTTCTTATCCTTTTCAGCTTTTTCTCTTTTTAATTTCTCAAGCAAACGTTTCAATTTTTCCTGATTCAATCTTCTTTCAAATCGCTTCAGTTCTCTTTTTTTCTTTTTTAACTCATCAAATTTTTGTACTAATTCGTTCCTTTTCTTGTTTTCACTTTTCCCCAGCTTTTTTAATTCTTGTTTATACTTTTCTAATTCTTTTTTTAATACTCTCTTGTCTCGCTCTAATAATTTTCTTTTTTTCTCTAATTCTTTCTTATCCTTTTCTGCTTTACGTAATTTCAATTTTCCTTGCAATTCGGCAATCAAACGCGTTCTTTTTTCACTTCGCGCTTCGGCATTAGCATCTTCCTCTTTCTTTTTAGAACCAAAGGATTTTTCTTTTTTCCCTTGAGCATCAATTTTAGAAAGTGCAACTATGGCGGGTTTATATTTACTTTTTGCAGATTTCTTAAACCAATACGCTGTTTTAGAAATATTTTTTTTTCTTTTTCTCCCTAAAATCTTTAAATCCCAATCTGTCATATATGACTTGCCCAGTTCATACTGCGCAGAGGGGTATCCTTCCAGTGCCATAGCAGTAAGTGTTTTTAGGCCTTTGGATGGGTAAAGATTCATAACACTTCTGAGATATACAAGAGCTTCCGAAGTTTTTTTTCTGTGAAGATAATGCTGAAATAGGGAAACTTTCACAGAAGAAAGAGGATGGATATAAACGAATATACCGCTTTTCAAGGTTACACCAACTCTAATTTCAATTCCATTGCGGATAATATGGAAAGTCGCCTTAGTACCAGGTCTTAAATAACCTACATACTTTTTTAAATGATAATGATTTTTAATTATACTTGAATTAACTCTAAAAATAACATCTCCGCTTTTAATTCCTGCATTAAATGCGGGACCGTTTGGAGTTACGCTAATTACTTTTGCTCCAGAATTAAAAGACCTATCAATCAACACACCTGCATTGCCTGAACGTGCTAATTTTTTCCTGTTTTTAGTTAATCCCCTTGACCAAATCTTTTCTGCTCTTATCAACTCGGTCAAAAATTTTATATTTCCTTTCATCCCCCTAATATCAATACCGACCAATTCGTCAAAATTTAAATTAGAACTATGAACGGCATTTGAAAAATCTGTATCCCTCAAAATTGCATATCTGAATTTCGTACTAACTAATCTTGCTTTCGCGAAATTCGCTCTTGAACAATTAGTCCCCCTTAAATTGGCCCTTTCTAAGTCTGCTTTAATAAATTTTGTTCCCTGCAAGTTTGCATTTTTAAAATTTGAATATAACAGGTGAGCATTTCTAAAATCAGCGCCAGAGAGATTCGCTTCTCGGAGATCACTTCGTCTGAGATTTCTACCTCTCAAATCGGCATTACTTAGATCGCATCTAGGACAATGTTTGGTTTGTTTAAATCTCGCCAGATCTTCTGCATCATAGGCAAAAACATTTGTGTGGGAAATTATGGAAAACGAAAACAAAACGAAGAAGTAAAAGATAACACTACGATAAATCTTGATCATATCTCCTCCAAAATAATGATAAGAATTTATTTATTTTTTAGCGTATTACTCATCCAATCCAGATATTCCTTGTTTCCTTTATCTATAGCAAAAGAAATCACTTCAGGAGTTTCATAACTATGTAATTGGAGAACTTCTTTTTCTAGAGCCTCCAGGTTATCAGTTCTTCCTTTAATAACAAGCAAAAGTTCATTGTCAGTATTTATTTCTCCTTCCCACTTATACACACTTTGCACGGAAGGAATGATATTCACACATGCAGCGAGATCTTTTTCTACTAAAGATCTT
>DFQF01000001.1 GCA_002377645.1 Nitrospinaceae bacterium UBA3496
TGATGGGCGTATTTAAGAACGGCGAGGTGAATGGTCAGGGGATCTATTACTATAAAAAAGGCGGAAAATACGTTGGTGGTTTCAAGAATGGCAATTTTCATGGGCAAGGTACCATGTACTATCACAAAGGCGGAAAATACGTTGGTGGCTGGAAGAACAACTCTAAGCACGGACAAGGCACCGATTACTATAGCGATGGCAGTAAATACGTAGGGCGATTTAAAAATAACAAACTTCACGGACACGTCACCTATTACAAAAAAAGTGGAAAAAAGGAGAAAAGAATCTATGTTAATGGAGAAACAGTTGAGCAATTATTTGCAGGTATTTATTTTAATCATCATTACTTAGATTTGTGTCTAAAGTCCAATTTAATCAATAAACGAAAAGTTACATCAGTTCAAAAATTAACAAATAAAATGATGAATGCAGTTTTTAAAAACCATAAAATTGCCCGAAGAAAACAAAATGTAATTAAAGATGCTGCATGGGAGGCTTCTCTAAAAAAATTCAATGGGACTACAGTCATCCAATGGTCAAAAGCAGCAGGTCTTGGAAGAAGGACAGATTTTGATTGGCAAAAAAAGAGTAAACTACAAAAGATTTGTAGAGGCCAATATAGAATATTAGATATGGCTGTATCGCACAATTTAAGAGTGTTTACCGGACAAACTGGAAGAAGTAGTACCAGGAGAAAGCGTAGATTCTAAGTTTTCTTTTGTAGATTCTTAAATTTGTCTTTTAAAGTCTTCCCGTACTTTTTTCATATTTTTTTTTGATGTCATGAGATCTATCGCTGTCATAGCCATCAACTGAGTTCCCAGTGCAATGAGTTTTTTCCCTGCCTTTCCTCCGCTGGCTTTTTCAAATTCCGGTGTATGAGCAGAAATATTTGGCGCGACCATTTTTAGTCTGGGGTGTATACCCGGTATTTTGTAGCTTAGATTTCCAAAATCTGTACTGCCGGCAGGAATATCGGATATTTTCTCTTCCACACTTTCTCCGAGTGTTTTGAGATTTCCTTCAAAAAGAGTTTCCATTGTAGTATTTCTTTTTAAAGGGTCATATTTAAGTGGATCAAGCCGTGATTTTAATTTTGTATTATGCGAGATTGCAGCACCTTTTGCGCATGCAATAACTTTTTTAGTGAGTTCTGGAAGAAAATCCTTGTTTTTGGTTCTCACAAGATAAACAAGTTGAGTGTGTTCTGGGGTTATATTTAACGCATCACCGCCCTTAGTGATTATTCCATGGATTCGTACGTCATCCGGTAACTGTTGCCTAAGTAAAGAGATATTTTGATACGTTGAAACCAGGGCATCAAGAGCATTAATTCCTTTTTCTGGGGAAGCTGCCGCATGGGTCGGTTTCCCATAAAAATCAAAAAAGATTTTGACTCTAGCGAGAGCTGGCCTAAAAATTTCGTTTTTTCCGCTGGGGTGAATCATCATTGCTGCGTCTACATCATCGAAAACTCCTTTTTTAAGGAGTTTAATTTTTCCGCCTCCTCCCTCTTCTGCAGGGGTACCTATACAAAGAATTTTCCCAGGAATTTCGCTGGATAAGGAAGATAGAATAGCTGCAGCACCCACACCCATGGTAGCTATAATATTGTGCCCACATGCATGACCTAATTCAGGAAGTGCGTCGTATTCACTAATAAATGCAATACTTGGACCTTTCTTTTTTGTGCTTTTTTCTGCTTTAAATGCAGTTTTAACGTTTCCAACATTTTGTTTTACATTGAAACCATTTTCTTTTAAAAATGACGATAACCAGTTTGACGCTTTTACTTCTTCATATGCAATTTCAGGATTCTGAAAAATAAGATCCGATAATTGATAAAGCTCAGGTAGAAATGTCTTCAAGATATCGGGAACCGATTTTTTTAATTTTTCTGCCTTCATTTTAGATCCTATATTGATTGAAAAAAATGTTTAATTTCTTGGGTCGGTGTAATCTCTAAGCCAGTCGCCAATAATATTAATACTGATTACTACAGACATTAACGCAAAACCAGGGAAAAGTGTAAGCCACCAATACCCGCTTAGCAAAAATTCATATCCATGTGCTATTGCACCTCCTAGGGAAGGAACGGTTGGGGGTACTCCAAGGCCCAAAAAGCTCAGAGTAGATTCTAGTAGCATTACTCTTGGTAATTCTACGGCACTAATTATCAAAACGGGGTTAATCACACTGGGTAAGATATGGACAAAAATGATTCTGTAAGATTTTTGACCTATAGATCGAGCCGCTTCTATAAACTCTTTTTCACGCGCGACAAGGACAGATCCTCTAACAATTCTTGCGTAAACAGTCCAGTGGGTAAAACCTATTAATAGAATTAATTTCCAAATTCCTGAACCAAAAACCGCTATTACAGCTAAGGCAACCAAAACAGTTGGTAGTGTTAACTGAAAATCAGCAAGACGCATCACAAAAGAGTCAAATCTTCCTCCTAAATAACCTGAGAATAAACCGAGAGTGATACCTAAAACAGTAGAGATTGCAATGGATACAATTCCTACCATAAGAGATATTCTCAATCCGTGTAGTATAAAACTCAGCAAATCTCTTCCTAAACCATCCGTACCTAAATAATGTGTAGGTAAATAATCTTCCATAAAGAAAGGGCTTTTTAAGTTTTCTGTTAATTTATGGGTGATAGGGTCATGGGGAGAAATCCAGGGAGAAAGAAAAGCGAGAATTAAAATGATAAAAAAGAAAAACAAACTAAAACACGCATCCATCCGAAATTTAGAAATGGAAAGAGAATTTCTTTTTGGATAATCGATTACTTTCTGCATTTTTTAGTTTGTCCTAATTCGAGGATCTATAATGGAATAAGATATATCTACGATTAGATTAATGACGATAAAAATACACGCAGTTATTAATGCCCAACACATAACAACTGGGTAATCTAGTTTTTGAATCGAATCCAAAATAAGCCTTCCCATACCTGGCCATGCAAAAATTCTCTCGGTTACAATTGCTCCTGCAAAAAGGCTGCCCATCTGAAGACCTCCAATGGTTATAAATGGGATCAGAGTATTTTTAAGAGCATGTTTATAAAACACAATTTTTTCGGATAAACCTTTAGAATGTGCAGTAAGAATATATTCTTGATTAAGAACATCGAGCATTCCTGAACGAATTAATCTTATAAAAAGAGCAATCCGGTAAAGAGCCAGAGATCCTGCCGGCAATATGAGATGTTCGAACCCCCCTCTTCCTGAGGTTGGGAGCCAACCTAGTGCCACACTAAAAAACAAAATACATACGATTCCAACCCAAAAAGGAGGAGCAGATATTCCAATGAGTGAACAACTTAAAATGGCACGATCTCGAAATTTCCCTCTCTTACTTGCTGCATATACTCCAAGAGGAATTGAAATAAGAATTGCGAATAACATGGAAAAACCAACAAGTTCTAATGTGGCCGGAACACGTTCTAGAACAAGTTCCATAGCAGGAACCCCGTGATGATAAGAAATTCCTAGATTTCCTTGAAACGCATTTTTTAGGAAAAGTCCGTACTGAAGAGGAATAGGTTTATCTAAGCCGAGTGCTTTACGTAGTCTAATTTCATCTTGTTGCGTTCCTTCTTCTCCCAGCATCAACTCTATGGGATCTCCGGTCAGTTGCAACATAGCGAAGATAATCAGGCTTACTGCTAGGAGAACACCAATGCTTTGAATGAAACGTCTGAATATGAACTTATACAAATTGTCCACTCTCTCCTAGGGCAAAGAAAAAGACATCTAAACTACTAATTATTCTAATAATTTGTCTTATTTTTTTATAGAAATTTCTTGCGCCAATACCCATTCATTAACACGTGGAACCAGATGTACATTTTTTTGTGTCGCGATAATAACAGCTTGCTGATAAAGCGGGAGGAATGCGATGTCATCCATCACAGTTTTCCAGGCTTTCTCCCACATTTTTCTGCGTTTATCATTGTCCATTTCCACAGCAGCTTCCATCATATGTTTGTCCAGCCATTTATTGCTATATCTGCCGCGGTTGATTCTTCCAAACCCCTTTCCAGGTATTCTGGTATGAAATGCAGCAGAGAATGTTGGAAAAATTTGATCGGTTCCCCATCCTGCCATATACATGGAATGATCTCCTGCAGACATCTTTTTGAAGAAAACAGCTTTAGGTCTTGGATTTGGAGTAGTTTTTATTCCAACTTTAGTAAGCATACCTGCTATAGCTAGGCACATAGGACCATCGTTAATGTATCGATCATTCGGACAGTCTAAGCGTGTTTTAAATCCATTTGGGAAACCTGCCTCTTTTAGCAATTGTTTCGCTCTAGATGGGTTGTAGGTTAATCTTTTGATTTTTTTGTTATAACCAAAAGCAAACGGAGGATTTAAGAGTGTTGCTGGTTTTCCACTATTGTGCATGACAGTTTGCAGAAGTTCTGGAACGTTGATTGCGTGTGAGATGGCTTTTCTTATTTTTAGTTGCAAAAAGGGATTGGGTTTTCCTGCTTCGATGCCTGGTGAGTACTTTCCTCCCTTTTTAAACGTTCCTCCCTTTTGTCTCCATTGATCAAAAGTGAGATAAATTGTTCTTTGAGTTATTGTCTTGAAAACGTTGAGATTCTTATTTTTAGCAAGTTTTGCGCCATCTACGGGTGCCACCCCCCAAACAACATCAATTTCTCCTGAAAGAAGTCCTGCAGTTCTGGCTGCATTTACTGGAATAGGACGTATACGAACGTTCTTAATTTTAGGTGGTCCTTTCCACCAACTTTCGTTTGCAATGAGTTCGATATAGTCGTCTTTAATCCACTTAACAAATTTGTAAGCTCCAGTACCGACTGGAAAACGAGCGAATTTTGCGTTTCCTACTTTTTTAATATGTGAAACCGGAACCATTCTTATCGAGGCTATTTCAGAGGGTAGAGAAGGCCAGGGTTTCCCAGTATCAATCTTGAAAGTGTATTTATCTATTATCGATAATTTCTTTATTCCTTTCGTATAGTGTTTCATCTGACTTTTTTTGAATCCTCGCCCTTTTGCTCTGAGAATACTATCAATAGCGACTTGAGAATCGAAAGGATCTCCGTTGTGAAATTTCACGTTTTTTCTGAGTTTGAAAATCCATTCAGTTCTATTGATAGGTTTCCATGAAGTTGCAAGAGAGGGTTTATATGAACCATCAATATCATTAAATATAAGTGTATCGTAAATATGAGATTGAATAGAAATAGTTGTAGTTTCATTTCTTCCATGTGCGTCTAATGTCGCAGCATCGCCTTGGAAAGCTATTACAAAGTATTTCTTTGCAGAAAAAGAATTTGATGGAAAAAAACATGAAGAAGAAAGGAAAATGAATAGTAGTAAGAAAATGAGAGAAAAGTTCTCTCTTAAAACTTTATAATAAACCATTATCAATTCTCCTTTTTCAATAAAGTTTAGTCCGCTTCTTCAACAAATTCTTCGAAAGTGAAGAAAAGTCCGTTTAAAACGCGCACTGCACGTTCGCTTAAGTCGGAATCTTCAAGATTTAAATCTATGGCATATCTAAAAGCTCCATCATGAAAATGAGTGACTTTATGTTCATCTTCTTCTCCAGCTTCTTCCATACCATCATAAACAAAGTCATCAATGGGGTCTTTACTATCTAAGATTGCATGTTCTATATCTTCATTCATGTAACGATCCGTAGTCGCAAAACTAATTCTTAAAAAGTTATCTTCTCTTTTTTCAATTTCGAACCATGAAGTTTCACTGACCACTAGCTTTATTGATTTTCCTGAGGACGCTGGTTCGAAAGTAAAACGATCATCAGAGGAAAATTGTTTTATCATTCCTGTTATTATATCTGCCACGTTTGCCTCCATGACTTTTTATATCTTAAAAAAACATTAAAATTTTATTTAACAAAGACTAAAAAAAGAAATTAAGTTTATCAACCATCATGTGTATTAATGTTTTTATTTCTTTTTTGATGGAGTTTTTTTCTTAATTCCTACGATTCCCCAAGATGTATCTTTCGCAGTAACAAAAATCAAATCTTCATTTCCAATCACTACAGAACTGTGAGGAGTGTTTGCAGGTATAAAAACGATATCTCCCGGAATAACAGTCTTTGTTTTTCCTTTTATGGTAACGCGTGCTTTTCCCTGAAGTGGGAAGATAAATTGCTCATTAGGGTGACTATGAGTTTCTGCACGTGTTCCTGACGGTATTGTGAACTTTCCGAAAATAATTTTTTTCCCTTTTACAAAGGGGCCATTAGCAGTACTGTAATCTCCACCTGCATCTTGTTTTGGCATTTTTGTCGTATCAAATATGTAATCCATTATTCCTCCATTTTTTATTTTTCGGGCCATATTCGTATTCCTACATTTGGAGAGCACGGAGCATGAATGAGTGTAGGTAAAATTTTTGATGTCCAAACTTTTTCGTCATTACTATTTGCTTCATGGGGTACAAAATAATTTTCTCTCGCTTCTAAAGAAATAAATTCATAAAGAATAGAATGTTTCCCCCAACCCGAAGATGCCAAGAGTTTCCTCGCACCTATACAACCGGGTATTTCGGTCATAAAAGGAAGTCGGTATTGTGCATACCAAGAACACACCTCTGTTTCATTTGTATAACTATCGATATTAAAATTCCCCATCTGGATAGCGGGTGCTGCAGTGATTCCAGGGCCTCTCTGTTTCACTTCTAATCCATCTACCCTATATTCTTCTGAGAAAGTGCAGGAATAAATCTCTTTCCGCATTCCTAGCATTTTTGATGTGTTCTCATCTTGTTTTTCTTTTTTTTGATTTGGATTCGGATCGAAAAAAGTATATGCAGAAACTCCTCCAAACAAAATCAAGAAACCTCTACCCCTACCTAATGCAGAACCTTTATCATAGATTAGTGTATCCACTACTTTTTGCACTGCTTCACCAACATACCCTAATTCATAATGAGCAGCCCAAAGATATCCAGGTCTAGTTAATTCTTGAGGAATATAGCTGTTATGCATCCAATCTAAAAATTCAGATTTAGATTCTTCTTCTAGTTCATACCAAGTAGCATAAATACCAGAACTCATCATTTCCTCCTTTTTTATTCATTTTAGATAATATGAATTGCATTATAACGAAAATTCATTATCTCACTATAAAGGTCAGCTTAAAGATTTCTTTTTATGATCAAAGATCTCTTTTATTAAATACCAACGTTTTTTTATCGAAATCATACTTAGGATTGTCGTCATCAATATGAAAATCAAGTCGCCATCACTTACGATGATTGAGAAAGAAGGCATTATAGCAATTGTTAATATTTCGGCATGTTCAATTTGTTTTGTGAAAATATAAATTAATAGGAAAAAAGTAAGGCAAATAATTAAAGTCCAGGGAGAGCAAGCTAGAAGTATTCCAATAATTGGTCCTGTCCCAGACCCGCCTCTAAGAGGGTGTAAAATAGAGAATGAATGGGCTGCCATAATTATTATTGCTACTAGTGCTGAGATCAGTATTGAATGCAAAAAGTAAATTGCTGTAAACATTAAAAAAAATGTTGTAATAGATTCTAAAAGCATTATCAGAAAAAATATTTTTTTTCCTAATAGCGAGTATATTGTTAAAAAACGAGGATATTTTTCATTATTTCTTTTAGTAGATTTTTTGAATTTGCTTCTAAAGAGAATTGCAGGCGAAAATAAGCCTATTAAAATTGAGCATGATAGAAGCAGAAGGGCGGGTCCAGATTTAAATAGGTTTAAAAATTCTTCCATTTTTCCCCTTAAAAAAAAGAAAAATTCTTTTTAGGTTAAAGAACCACCGCATGAAGAACCTGAACCAGCAGTACAACCAAAACAATGGTCATTTGTTTTGATTTTTTTCCCAATTAATTCTTCAGGGGAGTAATCCCACAATTTTTGGTTTGATAGTTTCATGTTTAGCATTTGGTTAAAATCGCAATCATAGATAAAGCCTTTCCAGTCTACGCTTATCAAATGTCGACACATTAGAGAATCGATTGTTTGGGTATTATAAGAACTTTTAAGGAGTAAAAAATAGTCGTGAAGTTTTTTATTCCGTTCCAAGAATGTTCTAAAACGATTTATTGGCATATTCGTGATTGTTAGTAGTTCGTTAAATTCAATATTAAATAGTTTTTTTAACTCAATTTTATATTCTATTTCCAATTCTTTTTGTGGAGGGGGGAGAGAATCATCTTGTGGATTATAGACAAGTTTTAGAATCAGATCTTCAACTCTTCCATAACCCAATGAATTTAGTTTTTGAAGTGCGAGAATTGATTTCTGAAAAACTCCAGTACCTCTTTGTGAATCGACATTTTCTTCGAGATAGCATGGCAAAGAACAGATGAGTTCTACTTTATTTTTAGAATAGAATTCACTTAAATCTTCTTGTCCCTCTTCAAAAATTACTGTCAGATTACATCTTACAATTATATGTGTACCGAGATCTCTACATTCTGAAACTATTTTTCTGAAATTTGGATTAAGCTCTGGGGCACCACCAGTGATATCAACAATGGAAATTTTGTGTTTTTTAATCCATTGTAAAATTTTAGAAGAAGTATCTAGTGTCATACTTTCTTTCCTATGCGGACCTGCATCTACATGGCAGTGATTGCAAGTTTGATTGCAAACTTTTCCAAGATTTATTTGAAGAGTAGTTAGAGAAATTCGATCGATTTCTGGTTCAAAGAAAATTTCAGGAAAAGATGAACTACCACTAATCGTTTGTAATTGCAGAGTTTTATCTAACATTCCTAATTTCCGAATGTTTATAGAAATGCAAAAATAGGTTTCTTCCTAAATTATTTTATAACTAATGCGAACTTCATTAAGCTCTAACAAGCTTTCTTCTAAGGGCTTTAATTTTATTTCTTGTTCTTTTCAGTTGTTGCGAATCTTGAGTTTCTAGGTATTGATCACGTTCTTTTTTGAGAGTTTTAATTTTCTCTTTAATAGATGCACGATCAATATTAGAAGTTCTTTTATTTTCTTGAAGGGGGATATCATTGATCTCTTTCAAAACACGAACTAATTGTGTTTTGTCCATGCCATGAACCCCAGTAATTTTTCCGCCATATCCTAGAGCAGCTTCTTTTAGTTTAGGCACATTCATTTTATCAATTTCACCTGCACTAAGTTTGGGAAGTTCTTCTGCAGCAGGCTCGCTGGCTTCTTCGGCTTGTTCTTCTGCAACAGGCTCGCTGGCTTC
>DFQF01000095.1 GCA_002377645.1 Nitrospinaceae bacterium UBA3496
CCTACATTTCCAAAACCTTGCACAACAATTCTTGAACTTTCAAAATCAAGATTGATCTTTGAAGAAGCTTCTTTAGCAATTGCCATAGCTCCTCTGCCAGTCGCCTCTCTTCTAGTAATTGACCCCCCTATTGAAACTGGTTTACCAGTAACTATTCCGGGTTGGGCTGAGCCCACAAAGTTTGAATAAGTATCCATTATCCAAGCCATTGTTTGCTCATCTGTTCCCATATCAGGAGCAGGTATGTCTTTATCAACACCTATAATTGGTAAAATCTCAGCAGTATATCTTCTAGTAAGTCTTTGTTTTTCTGCTCGTGATAGTGGAGCTGGGTCAATCGCTACTCCTCCTTTTGCACCTCCGTACGGTAAGCCCACAATTGCACACTTCCAGGACATAAGAATTGCTAATGCTGTTACTTCTCCAAAATTTACATCTGGAGAATATCTAATTCCTCCCTTAGTCGGCCCAATGCTTAAAACATGTTGAACTCGATATCCAATTACCGTTTCAACTTCTTCATATTCGTCTCTTCTAAAAGGGAATGAAACAGTTAATGCTCTTTGAGGGAACTTTAGTCTTTCTCGTATATTTGAATCTAAATCAACCAAATCTGCTACTTGATCAAATTGATTAACAACTTCTTTGTACATATCAGATTCGACTTCGAAATTGCTTATCATACTTATTCAATGATAAGCAGGTTTTATGTATATTTCCACTTAATATAACTAAGAGAAAATCTGTCTTAGTCAATTGTTAAATTATAGATTATGAAAAACATAGAAATAATAAATAGGTTAAAAGAATCAGGTTTCGATGCTCTGATACTTTGCTCAAACCATAATGATAAATGTAATTGTCACTTGGATATAAAAGAAGCAGCCTAAATAGGAAGAAAATAATGAATACTTTATTAAATGATGTACTAGAACTATCTGGAAAAATAGCACATACTTCAGATGAAAAAATGATCGATTTGACTGAATTTGGTGAAAAGTTAACTAAAAGTGAAGATATAGAGTTTCTATGGGTAGCAAAAAATGCCTCGGGAGCAGCAAGAAATGCTTCGAACTCAATCAAAACTTACAGCCAGAATAAAATAGCAAAAAACGTTTCCGAAAAAGGGTCCATTAGGCTTGGAAATGAAGTTTTCTTGTACTCAAAAAGCTCGGTCTGGAAAACAAGCGATGTAACAAGACTCATTAAGTGGTTAGTAGAAGAAGCATCAAATAACGAAAGCCTTATAGAAGATATTGTTGCATTAGTAGGAAAGAATTTTATTCCAAAACTTTTAGGTTTAGATGCTGTAGCAAAGAAAAGAGATAGGGATCCTAAAGTAATTAGAGACACTTTCTTATATAAAGAATGGAAAGATAAATCAGATTTACAAATAATCAATGCCGGGAGTAAGCATGCGCCAAAATGGGTTCGTGGTCTATCTCACGGCGAAAGGAAGAAATAATATGAATCAACTATATGAACTAGCTAGGCCATTCCCAAGCAAATGGGTTAAAAAAGCACCGAAAGGTAAGTTTGGCAATTATGTTGCCCATTCTGTCATTGCACAAAGACTTTTAGAGATTTGTGGTCCTTACACATGGGAAGTGACTGAACTAATTAGGCAATCCGAAGAAAAGAAAGTAGTGGGCTGTTTCGGAAAATTGACTGTCGTAATCGATGAAAAAGAAGTAATAATTACTTCAATAGGTGATGTTGAGCACGACCAAGGAAGTGACGGAACTAATGCTAAACATGCAGAATCAGATGCATTCAAAAGGTGCGCAATGAAAATTGGCTTAGGCCTCCATTTGTGGGCTGGGGAAGAGTACTATCTAGACAAAAAACTAGAAGAAAATAGTCCTCATTTAGCTGAAGCATCACTACAAACAGCTTAAGCTATGAGACAGTAGAATTTCGGGAATTTAATATTATAGTAACTGGTCCATTATTGTTGAGCTGGATATCCATTAATGCTCCGAACTCTCCTGTTTGAACTTTAATTCCTTGCGAAACAAATCTATTTGCTGCAACATTGATAAGATCATTAGCTCTTTCCGGATCTTCCGATTCAATAAAAGATGGCCTATTCCCTTTTTTTATATTTGCATTAAGTGTAAATTGGCTAACAATTAGAACCTCGCCATTAATATCAAGTACTGATTTATTCATTTTGTTATTTTCATCAGAAAAGATTCGCAAATTACTTATCTTGTCTGAAAGAGCTTCTGCATCTTTTGCGGTATCTCCCTTTTCAACTCCCCAGAGCAAAAGCAGACCATCACTAATTTTACTTATTTGTTCACTGTCGACATGAACACTTGCTTCTGTTACTCTTTGTAAAACTACTTTCATAACTATTATATTATTAGAAAGGTACTTGTATGCTAGACCCAATAACTATAAAACTTGCTCAAGGAGCAAATTATGCAGCACTAACAACTCTATTTCCTAATGGCAATCCTCAAACTCAAGTCATGTGGGTTGATGCAGACGAAAATTATTTATATATGAACACAGAAATTCATAGAGAAAAGTATAAAAATATAGAAAATGACTCAAGAGTTTCGATACTAATTTGGAAAAATGATGATCCATTTAAGTATGTAGAAGTTAGAGGAAACGTAGAAGATTCATACAAAGGAAAAGAAGCACGAGACCACATAGATAAGCTATCAGAAAAATATTTTAAGAGGCCTTATCCATTCACTGTTCAAACTGAAAGAGTAGTATTGAAAATTAAAGCAGTAAAAGAAGTATTTTTTAATGTAACAATAGAAGATTTCTAAATATCGTCGTCGCCACATCCACATTCTGGACAAAACATTAATGCTACCCCTTTCTTAAATAGTCGGCTCTGGTGGATTTTTTGAATAGTCGTAAAAACCCTTACCCGATTTTACCCCTAAATCTCCTTCTTTAACTCTTTTTGAGAGAAAGTCTGGAGGACCTAAAGACTCGTCTCCAGATTCTTCTGCTAATTTTAATTTGGCATAATAATGTATATCTAAACCAGAATAATCAGCTAAGCGATAAGGACCTTTTGGATGGCCTAAGCCATTTTCAATTGCAATATCTATATCCTCAAATGATGCTATACCCTCCTTGTATAGCTCAAAAGCTTCATCCGCAAGGGCTGCTAACATTCTGTTCACAATAAATCCAGGTGTTTCTTTTTTTAAGACAACAACTTTCCTACCCATTAGGTTTCCAAGGTTTATGGTTCTGTCTATAAATGATTGTTCAACTGCAGGACTGTATGCTACTTCAATCAAATCCATTCTTATTGGGGGATAAAAAAAGTGCATATTAAGTATCCTGGATGGGCAATTAGTAACTTCTGATAGCTGGGAGCCAGCAATGAAAGAGCTATTTGAAGCGAGGACAGTGTTCTCATCTGTATTTTCTGAAAGGTACTGAAATACTTGATTTTTTATATCAAGCCTTTCAGTAACTGCTTCTATAGCAAATGTTCTACCTTTTATTGAGTCTTCTAAAGAAGAGCATGGATTCAGAAAAGAATCAAAATTATCTCCTTGATTTTGTGTAAGTTTCTCTTTTTGAATTAGATTTGCAATATTTTTTTTTGTAAATTCTATTTTTTGTTCTAGCTGATCTGAATCCTCGTCATAAAGATTTGTTTCTAAT
>DFQF01000011.1:0-29752 GCA_002377645.1 Nitrospinaceae bacterium UBA3496
TCAAGAAATTTTCAAACCACAACTTTTTCTTTTTCTTTAAATAGAGCGAAGATGGTTTTGTTTAACTTTCCTTGACAAAAGCAACCCTTGTCAGATACTTTGCATCAGTTTTTCTTATTAAAATTATTTTTGAGGTGATGGGTGAAAAGAACTTATCAGCCAAACAGAAACAAAAGAATTAAGACCCACGGTTTTAGAAAGAGGATGTCAACCACCGGTGGGAGGTCTATTATTAATCGCCGACGGGGCAAGGGAAGAAAGCGCTTAACGGTTTCTGGCTAAAAAGTGATGCCAACTTCTTGTTTGAGAAGGAAAAACCCCTTGAGATTTCCGCCTGAACACCGGATACGTTCTTCTTGTGATTTTGTTGCCGCAAAAAAAGGGAAAAGGCTGCAGTCTCGATCGTTTTCTCTTTATGTGCACGGAAGCTCTCATGAGGCGACTCGCTTAGGTCTTGTCGTTTCTAAAAAGGTTGGAAATTCAGTTAAAAGAAATCGCGTAAAAAGGGTTTTGAGAGAAGCTTTTAAAGATATTTTTCCTGGCCTGAAAAGCGGCTTCGACATAGTAATTATTGCAAAGAGAGAAATGGCGGAAAGAAGTTTTGGAGAGACAGTCAAAGAGCTTGGTGATGTTTTGTTTTTTTATAAAAGACAAAAGGGATAAAGGAGTGAAGTTTTTTTTAAGTGGCCTAACCTTTTTCTTCGTTTCTTTTGTGAAGCTTTATCGGCTGCTAATTTCACCTATTTTGCCAGGAACCTGCAGGTTTACACCTAGCTGCTCAGAGTATGCCTTGCAGGCCTTTGCTACTTTCGGCCCCTTTAGAGCTCTTTGGCTTACCGTTAGAAGGGTTTTAAGATGCAACCCGTTTTGCGAAGGTGGGCATGATCCCATAAAGCAATATTTAAAGGATTAAATAAAAAATGGAAAAAAATGCTATTTTAGCCGCTGTTCTTTCTTTGGCTGTTTTGTTGGGGTGGCAGTATTTTTTTGTGCCACAAGAGCCTCCAAAGAAGAAGGATGTTAGCACCAAAGCGCCTTTGCAGCAAAAGTTGTCTTCAAGGCAGAAGGGCTCTATTACCGACAGAGCGATTAGGGTTTCGCCCAAGAAAAGCCATGCACCTAAAACCGAAAACTTAAATACCAGAAAAAGATCTTTGCCAAAAAACTTTAAAGAGATTCTTGTTAAGGTTGATGTAGGCAATGCGGTTTATGGCTTGACAAATTATGGGGCTGGATTTGTCCAGATGCAGCTCAATGACTACAAAGACGAAAAGGGCAAATTTATCGATTTAGCCAAAGGATATTATTCCGACCTAAAACCGTTGTTTTTTTGGGGAAGTGGCAGCGGAGTCTTAAACCGGGCTGTTTACAAGGTTTATGTGAATGGCCAAGAGGTAACGGAAAGCAAAACAATAAAGATTGATTCCAAAAAAGGCGGCCAAAAGGTTTCCTTTGTTCTTCAAGGAAAGGCGCAAGAGAAAGTTGAAAAGTCCTTGTTTTTTAGTGCTGGAAGTTACAGGATACCCACCACCATTCTCATACGAAACGCAAAAAATCTAGACGCTCTTGGAGTTGCTCTTGGACCTTCTGTTGGGGGAAGTGACGGGGACACCTATGGGGGTGTTATAGAGGGGCCGATGTCTTTCGTGGACAAAGATATTGTTTATGACAATCCAGAGTCCGACAATGATCAGCCAAAATATGACAAAAATGTAAAATGGACTTCTTTACAGTCCAAATATTTTATAACTGCTCTTGTACCAAGGACAGGATCGGGCGGGGCGCAGATAAATCTTTTAAAGGCCAACAAAGACAGGGCGAATGATTATGCGGCGATAGTCCCTTTGCGATCAGAGAACTCAAGAGTTTTAGCTACCATGGACTTGTATGCTGGGCCCAAAGAGGTTCATCGCATGTCGAAATTAGATGTTATGTTAGAGGAATCATTGGACTATGGGATCTTTTCTTTTGTTGCCTCACCCCTTATTTCAATTCTCCGAATTTGTAATGCAGTGACAATGAATTGGGGGTTGGCAATAATACTTTTGACTATAATTATAAAGCTCATTTTTTATCCACTTACCCACTTCAGCATGAAGAATATGAAGGGCATGCAAAAATTGCAGCCCAAGATGGCTCAGATACGAGAGATATACAAAGACGATAAAACCAAAATGAACCAGCAGCTGATGTCTTTATACAAAGAAAACAAAGTGAATCCTATGATGGGCTGCCTCCCTATGTTGATTCAAATGCCTATTTTTTTTGGTTTATACGAAGGGCTTTTGGTTGCTATAGAAATACGGAATGCCCCGTTTTTTTGGTGGATTACCGATCTTTCGAAACAAGATCCCTATCATGTTTATACAGTCTTGATGGGAATTTCGATGTTTATTCAGCAAAAGATGACGCCTACGGCGGGAGATCCCTCGCAAGCAAAAATGATGATGTTTATGCCTGTAATTTTTTGCGCGATGTTTATTTTCTATCCAGTTCCTTCGGGGCTTGTTATTTACTGGTTTGTAAATAACGTTCTTTCAATCGGGCAGCAGTTTTTTGTGAATCGATCTGTGCAAACCCCGAAACTTGCTCAAGAAGATGAATCGTAACTTTTAAAAAAATTTGGCTAAAAATCGATGAATTTTTTTGGTTTAAAAATAAAACAAGGCCCAATAGTTTTCACTGTTGCTGTTTTTTTTGTGTTGGGGTTTATTAATTATTATACGCGTGCTCGACATAACCCAAAGCCTTTTGTGCAGAAAATTTGCCCGCCTCAAAAAGTATGTGTTTTAGAGTTTTCTGATTATGGTTGACCCGATTGTGCTTTAGTGCAGGAGGCGCTTATTGAAATTGAAAAAAAATATAACGGCCTTGTGGTAGTGAAAAAACTTGCCTTTCCTCTCTCCGAAATTACCTTCCGCGCAACCGAAGCAGTTTTATGCGTAAAGAATTTTGACCAAAGAAAAAATATGAGCAGCCTAATATATAAAAACCAAGGCAGGTGGAGAAATGACCGATACCCTGAATCGTTATGGAAATCCTATGCAAAAAAAAGTGGCGCAGATTTGTTTGAGTGGGAAAAATGCCTCAAGGAAAAAGAAAGTTCTGCAAGAATAAATAAATCCAGAGATTTAGGCCTGGGTCTGGGAGTAAGGGCTACCCCCACTTTTTTTGTTGGAGAAACAAAAATGGAAGGCTCCAAATCCATCGATCGTTTAAAGGGGGTCATAGAAGGGAATGTTTTAAAATTAAAAAAAAGAGAGGGGCGATGAACAAAAGATCTTCCATTTCGGGGCAATTAGCAGTTGTGACGGGAGCAGCATCGGGCATAGGAGAGGCAGTCGTGAATCGCTTTGCAGATGAAGGGGCAAGGATAGTTCTTCTAGACAAGGACAAAGAAAAAGGGGCTGCTTTTGCCCAAAACCTTTCTTCTAGGGGTATCGACGTGAAATTCTACGAATGCAATGTTACGCAGGAAGAGTCTGTAAATGTCACTTTCGATTCAATTTTAAAGAACTTAGGATCGGCACAGATTTTAATAAACTGTGCTGGTGGTTTTTTTGAAAATCCCTCTTTTGAAAACGTTGAAGAAAGCCATTGGGAAGAAGTTCTGGAGTTGAACCTAAAATCAGTTTACTTATGTTCAAGAAAAGTAGTTCCTTCCATGAAAAAATCAAAATACGGGAGAATAGTTAACGTTTCTTCTCAAACCGCTCGCGAGGGGTTGGTGGAGACCTCGTTGCCTTATGGTGCTGCTAAAGCCGGAGTTTTGGGGTTTACAAGAAGGCTTGCGAGTGAGCTTGCGCCAGATGGAATCACTGTCAACGCGGTTGCGCCAGGAGTAGTTTTGTCTCCAAGGGTTGCTGAACTACACAAGGAAAGGCTCCCTAGGCTTTTGTCTGAAATTCCGATGAATCGTGCAGGAGGCGCAGAAGAAATTGCTGACGGAATTTGGTATTTGTCTACTCCCGGTGCCTCATATATAACTGGGGTTACGCTTGATATAAATGGTGGTCGGTACATGACATAGGTGACTTTTGAAAAGCCATTTTTAGAGAGAAAAGAAATGAATTCTTCCCTAACAAATGAAACCATAGTTGCCCTGTCTACTCCTGTTGGAGTGGGCGCAATTGCTATGGTTAGGCTTAGCGGCCCTGATGTAAGACAAATTTTAAGTAAAATTTTTGTTTCCAAGTCCTCAGCCAAGCAATTACCAAAAAGGACGCCCGTTCTAGGTAATTTTATAGATATTGACGGTGAAATTTTTGACGAAGGCCAAGTTGTTTTTTACGAAAAACCGAACTCTTACACAGGAGAAGATTTGGCAGAACTGTTTTGTCATGGCAGCATAGCTATTTATCAGTTTTTGATAGAGTCTGCATGTTCGGCAGGCGCAAGAGTTGCAGCCCCAGGTGAGTTTACAAGAAGGGCGTTTATTGAAGGAAAGGTTGACTTGGTTCAGTCCGAATCAGTTGCGGATCTAATTGCCTCTGAAACAAAGGCTTCTGCAAAAATAGCTCTTTCGCAACTACAAGGAAACCTTTCTGAACGTTTAGAGGAAATATGGCAACAGATAGTTGAGATAGGCGCGCACCTAGAAGCTTCAATTGATTTTCCAGATGAGTTCGAGCCGGGCGCTGGCCCTATGGTACAAGGAAAGCCCCTTTTTGGTGAAGAACTAACCCCTCTTTTTGTGAATGCTGAGGCGTCTTTAAAAGAATTGGAGGATTCTTTTAGATCCGGGAGAGTTTTAAGAGAGGGCGCTCGAGTTGCTATAATAGGAAAGCCCAATGCTGGAAAATCTACCCTCTTAAATAATTTGCTGGGAGAGGAAAGATCAATTACTAGCGACATCCCTGGAACAACAAGAGATACTATTGAAGAGGTCTGTGACGTAAATGGGATACCCGTCCGATTTATTGATACTGCGGGTCTTAGAGATACCCAGGATCCTATAGAAAAAGAAGGAGCGAAAAGAGCATATGATGCTGCGCAAACGGCTGATCTTTGCCTTTTAGTTTTAGATTCAAGCAAGGGAAAGAGTGAATTTGAATGGGCGCAGCACGAAGCAAAGAAATTAGAAACGAATAAATTAATTGTGCTCAACAAAACAGATCTTGTTTCTTCTTGTCTTTCCGGGGAATTAATCCGTGGTGTCGAGAAGGTTTCAATTTCGGCGCTCCAAAAAAAAGGATTTGGTTTGCTCAAAAAGTCTGTTTTTGAGATTTTAACAGGAGAGAGTCTGCAGGGAGGAAATATAATGCGTACAATTTTGACAAACGAAAGGCATAAAAATCTAGTCAACAAGGCAAGACATTCTCTCAAAGAAGCTTTTGTTTTATGCCAAAAAGCCTATTCCCCAGAACTTGTAGCTGTTCACCTGAATGATTCGAGCGCAGCTTTTTCTGAAATCCTTGGAAAAAGTTACGGAGAGTCGCTTTTAGATAAGATTTTTTCAGAGTTTTGTATTGGAAAATAATCTGTTATAGATATAAGTCAAATTTTATTAATAATTTAAGGCTCAAATGGACAAAAATAATTTTGACGTAATTGTCGTTGGTGCTGGACATGCCGGATGCGAAGCGGCTTTGGCTTCGGCCAGAAAAGGTTCAAGCGTTCTTCTTTTATCAATGAATCTTGACACTGTTGGCCTTATGTCTTGCAATCCCGCAATAGGGGGTCTTGCTAAGGGGGTTCTAGTTAGGGAAATAGATGCCCTTGGGGGAGAGATGGGCCAAGCCATAGACAAAACAGGAATTCAATTCAGGATGCTAAACACAAAAAAGGGTCCGGCTGTTCAAGCCCTTAGAGCTCAAGCTGATAAACAAGAATATCGATTATATATGAAGCATTTTGTTGAAAACCAGAAAAACCTTGTTTTAAAACAGGGCATGTTAAAAAAAATTGTAATAAAAAACGATCGGATTGCTGGAATTGAAACACAGTTTGGCGAACTAATATATGCTGCCGCTGTTGTATTAACTCCGGGGACTTTTACAAGAGGTCTATTGCACTATGGAAAAAAACAAATTGAGGGAGGAAGAGCGGGAGAAGGCTCTTCTAGTGAATTTTCTGATCAGTTGATCGATCTTGGTTTTAAAATTGAAAGAATGAAAACAGGAACCCCGCCTAGGCTAGACTCAAAAACCATTGATTTTAAAGGGCTTGATGTTCAGCCCGGCGACAACCCACCTCTCCCATTTTCTTTTCGAACAAAAGAATTGCTTCAGGATCAATTGCCCTGTTGGATAACTTACACCAATGAGTCTACTCACTCTATAATAAGGGAAAACATAGACAGATCTCCCATGTATAATGGTCAAATTAGCGCAACTGGGGTTAGGTATTGTCCCAGCATCGAAGATAAAGTTATGAGGTTTGAAGGGAAATCCTCACATCAAATCTTTTTAGAACCAGAAGGATTAAGGACGTGTGAAATTTATGTCAACGGACTTTCAACTAGCCTTCCCGTGGACATACAAATGCAAATAATACAAACAATTCCAGGACTTGAGGGTGCCGAGATGATGAGGGCTGGTTATGCAGTTGAGTATGATTTTGTTTGCCCAATGGATCTTGATAATTCACTTATGACCAATAAAATCAATGGTTTATTCCATGCAGGGCAAATTAATGGCACTACTGGATACGAAGAAGCTGCAGCCCAGGGTATCATAGCCGGAATAAACGCTTCTTCTTATGCAAATAACGACTCCCAGTTTACTTTAGGGCGGGATGATGCCTATTTAGGAGTTTTGGTAGATGACCTGGTCACAAAAGGAACGGTAGAGCCTTACAGAATGTTTACAAGTAGAGCTGAGCACAGGCTTCTTTTGAGACATGACAACGCAGATTTTAGACTAACCGAAATGGGCTACAAGGCTGGAACGGTAAGTTCAGAGAGTTATAATTTTTTCTTAGACAAAAAGAAAAAAACTTCAGATATGCTTAATTATTTTGAGGCGACAAAAATCTATCCGAGTCCACAGGTCCAGTCTACCCTTGAGGCTTTGGGAAGTTCTCCCCTAAAGAAACCATACAAGCTTTCTGAGATATTAAGGAGGCCTGAAATAAATTTGACGGATTTAGTCGAAGCAAACTTCGCAGATGCCCCCAATCTTAAAAATTTATGGGAATCACTCGACAATGAAGGCAGAAGATATGTTTCTGCAGAAATAAAATATAAAGAGTATTTTGAAAGAGAGAAGCAACAGGTTGTAAGGCTTAGATCCGCCGACAAGGTCCCCATACCAGAAACAATTTCTTACGACAAAATTACCCACTTAACGGCAGAGGTAAGGCAAAGACTGGCGAAGGTCAGGCCTAAAAGTCTTGGCCAGGCAAGCAGGGTTTCAGGCGTAACACCGGCTGCCATAGCTGTTTTAGAGGTCTACTTAAAAAGACTTTCTACGCACTCAAAAGAAAACCAAGCATCCTAGATTAAGCTCAATTTATTAAAATGTTCCACGTGAAACATCAAAAAATAAAGATGTTTTTGTTCCACGTGAAACAAAAATATGTTTATAATGAATTGTAATTTTATTTAATTTTTTCTTATCAAAAACATTATATTTTGTATTTTTAGGAAAAATAAAGGATTTTCGTTGATAGGCGATCGTGAATTTTGGCAGAACTCAGGATTAATAGACAATAAAGACAAGGGCCCAAAAAAGGCATATGTAGTAGCAGTTGCTAATCAAAAAGGCGGGGTTGGCAAAACTACCACTGCAGTGAATCTCTCTGCTTGTTTGGCCCAAAAAGGAAAAAAAGTACTCCTTTTTGACTTAGATCCTCAATCAAATGCGTCAAGTTCTCTAGGATCTTCCTCTAGCGAAAACAATCTATACAATTTATTGATCAGCGATGAGACCCCGAGCCATAAATTTGTGCAAATAACTGATATTAAAGGGCTTATGGTTTTTCCGTCGACATCGGATTTGGCAGCTGCAGAAGTTGAATTAGCCGATGTGCCTGAGCGTATTGGAAGATTGGAAAGGATATTGAGTTTTTTCCACAATGATTTTGATCTTATTGTTGTTGACTGTCCTCCATCTCTTGGCTTTTTGACGTTAAATGCATTTAATGCTTCAGATGAGCTTTTAATACCAATGCAAGCGGAATATTTTGCTCTTGAAGGACTAGCTCGTCTCATGAATACAATTGAAAGAATTTCTCTTTCAAATGATTTTTCGAAGAATCCTAAAATTGGTGGTATTATTCTTACAATGTATGACACCAGAACCAATCTTTCAAAACAGGTTTCAGACGAAGTTAAGAATCATGTCTCTAATCTACTGTATGAGGTTAAAATTCCAAGAAACATTAAATTAGCCGAAGCGCCAAGCCACGGACTTCCAGTGATTTCATATGATCCATATTCACAGGGTGCTATGGCTTATATGCAATTAGCCGAAGAATTTTTAATAAGGCTGAATGAAAAGAGCAATTCAAATGACAAGAAGAGGGGGGACATATAAATGGCGAAAAAAGCTTTAGGGCGTGGTTTAGATGCTCTGTTGTCAGTCTCAAACTCTGAAGAAGTCAATTCTTCAGAGTTGTCTGTGAAATCTGATGAAAAAAATTTAAATTTCGTCAAACAGATTGAGCTAAGCAAGATACAATCAGGAAAACATCAACCACGGGAAATATTTAACGAAGAAGATTTGATAAATCTAGCAAACTCAGTTTCTAATCATGGCGTAATACAGCCTATATTGTTAAAAAAATTAAATGAAGACAGGTTTGAAATTGTAGCAGGAGAGAGAAGATGGCGTGCAGCCAAAATTGCAAACCTTAGCACAATCCCTGCAATTTTTACGGATATTATGGAGAAAGAAACGCTCGAAGTCTCGATAGTGGAAAATCTCCAAAGATCAGATTTAAACCCAATAGAAGAATCAAAAGCTTACGAAAACTTAATGATTAAATATAACCTCACCCAAGAGGAGGTTGCTGAGCGTGTTGGAAAGGACCGCTCCACAATTGCAAACTATATTCGCTTGTTGAAGCTTCCTGAGTTGGTGCGGAAAAGAGTTGCCAACGGAGAGCATACTATGGGACATGCGAGAGCCCTGCTTTCTTTAATTAATACAGAACAGATTATGGAATTTAGCGAAAAAGCTATTAAGGAGAAATTATCTGTTCGGCAACTTGAATCAGAAATAAAAAAATTCGCCAGCAACGACTCTCAAAGAAAAAAAGGTGTTGCTGAAGAGAATAAGTTATCAAAATCGAAAAATAATGTGTTTATAGAGGATGCTATTGAAAAGATTCGCTCGAAGTTGGGAACTAAAGTTGGCATTAAAGGAAGCGATCAAAAGGGATTATTGGTAATTGAGTATTATTCCAAGGAAACTCTTGAGGGAATTATGCATAAAATTCTTAATTGATTTTTATAATAAAAATTAATTTCTTTCTTTTTAATATGCAATCTAATGAATTAGAATCAATTTTCCTTACTTTTAAATTTTTTTACGGAGATTTCATTGAAGTTTTTAGTAGCAAATGCCCAAACGAAGCCATTTCTAGGTGATATTGATGCAAACTTGAATATTATTGAATCGATGGTAAAAAGTGCAAAAAAGAAAAATGTAAAACTTTTGGTTTTCCCAGAACTTTCGTTGACCGGGTATTTTTTAAAAGATTTTGTACCCGATGTTGCGCAAAAAAAGAACTCTAAATTAATTAAACATATTGCTTCATTGAGTGAAGGAATATCAATCGTTTTAGGTTTTGTTGAAGAATCTTCAAGACATGTTTTTTATAATTCTGCTGCATATTTTGAAAATGGAAAGTTAATTTATATCCATAGAAAAATTTATTTGCCCACTTATGGAATGTTTGATGAAAGCAGATATTTTGGTTCAGGGAAAAGAATTGGAGCTTTTGATACAAACATTGGAAGAGTTGCAATTTTAATTTGTGAAGATGCTTGGCACCCGAGCCTCGCTTTTCTTGCGTCTCAAGATGGAGCAGACTATTTAATTATCCCATCTTCGAGTCCTTTCAGGGGCACGAATCAAGCTAAATCAAAGTCGAATTTAGCCATAGAAAGATCTTGGGAATCTATTCTTGCGACATATTCCATCACTTATAATCAATTTGTTGTTTTTTCAAACAGAATTGGGTATGAAGATGGAGTTAATTTTTGGGGAGGTTCCCGTATTGTTTCCCCAGAAGGAAAAACTATTAAAAAAGCACCACGCTCTAGTTCGTCTATATATTCTGTAGAAGTTGACAGTAAAGACATAAGACGTTCTCGTATTGCGTCTCCTACTTACAGAGATGAAAAAACCCTTTTGTTCCAAAAAGAATTTAATAGAATCCAATCTGGGAAAAAAAACTAAATGTTCAAATCTGGTTTTAAAATCTCAAGAGGATCGAAACCATCTTTTTTAATTCTTTGCCTAAACCAAAGATCGTCAATTTCGTGAGTAGCAAAGTTGATATTTGCCATATCACAGAAAATTTCTATAGCATTTCCGTCAGGATCGCAAAAATAAAGTGCTCTATTTTCACCCCAAGAACCGTCACCTTCTGGATGAGTTGGGCTATGAACTAAAGGCCCCTTTACTATCTTAATTTTGTTTTCTGTTAGGTGTACTTCCCATTTTTTAAATTCAGTTTTATTTTTTACTTCAAATGCAAAATGATGAAGACCATAAACATGTGTGTCTCTAGAATTAGATGGGGGCTCAATATCTTTTGGTTTGTGACTTTCAGATATTTGCACTAGGTTAATCACATGATGTTTATTAGAACAAGTGATAAAATTAATAGAATCTTGATAGCCCTTTTCTGTGTCGAGTCTATAACTTTCTGTAGTCTTAAATCCTAAAATATCACAATAAAACTTCAGAGAGTTTTGAATATTTCTAACTTTCAATGCTAAATGTTGTAGCTTTTTAAATTCAGGAGGCATCGGGTATACCCTTTAATGAGTGTCTAAAATCTTTATCGCGCTTTCTTGAATATTTTTATACGAGAAAGTTAACTTTATCTTTATATTTAGGTCAAGTAACATAGTAAATGGTTGTTTCTATGGCAAATAAATTTAAATTGGAATCGATAATGTTTACTGAAACCTTAAACAAGTTAAAGCTTAACGAGCAGGAAACGGTTAAAATGTTAGTAGGTTTTTTGAGAGACGAAATCTCTAAAGTTGGTATAAAAAAATCTGTTCTGGGGTTGTCCGGTGGTATTGATAGTTCGTTGTCTGCTTTTTTAGCTGCGAGTGCAATGGGCCCAGAAAACGTGACGGGTGTTATTATGCCATACAGGCTTTCCAGTCCTAAAAGCGAAGAAGATGCCAGAGCTGTAGCGAAAGCTTGTGGAATTAAAATTAAGGTAGTTGATATATCTAAACAGATTGACGCGTATTTTGAGCTATATAAAGATGCCAGCGAGCTTAGAAAAGGAAATAAAATGGCTCGTGAAAGAATGACTATATTATACGATCACTCCGCTATGCTAAATGCCCTTGTTGTCGGTACTTCTAATAAAACTGAACTATTATTGGGCTATGGAACTCTTTTTGGAGATATGGCCAGTGCTTTAAATCCATTAGGAGACCTATTTAAGACGCAAGTTCGACAATTGTCTAGATATTTAGGAGTTCCTTCTCAGGTGGTTGAAAAGGCTCCAAGCGCTGATTTATGGGCAGGCCAAACAGACGAGCAAGAGCTTGGATATACATACGAAGAAGCAGATGCCGTTTTGTATATGCTTGTTGATTGTAGATTTTCTGTCCAGGATGTGATCGATGATGGATTTGATGAAAATTTAGTGAAAGGCATCTCGAGATTAATAATGGTTAGCCAGTACAAAAGAAGGCTTCCTCTAATAGCAAAAATTGGTCCGCGCACTATAGATAGAGATTTTCGTTATTCTAGAGATTGGGGGAATTAATCAATTTCGAAGTTTATGTTCTTGAACAAAGAATTTCTTCGTGTTAGCCTCTCTTTAGAGTATAAATGATTGAACTTTAAGGAGAAATTCCTTGGTGTTAAAATTAAAAAGTAAGGCTCCCGCATTTACTCTTAGGGATCAGTACGGGAAAATTCACAGGCTTTCAAGGTATAAAGGGAGAAAAGTAGTCTTATATTTCTACCCAAAAGACAATACGCCTGGCTGTACGGTAGAAGCGCAAGAGTTTAATAAAATTTCAAAAAAAATTGAAAAAAAGGGAGCGGTTGTTTTTGGAATAAGCCCAGACAATGAAGTTAGCCACAAACAATTCAGCGAAAAGCTTGAATTAAATTTTCACTTATTAGCCGATCCAGATGCCTTAGTTTCAACAAAATACGGTGTTTATGGTGAAAAGAGTATGTATGGAAGAAAATTTAAAAGCGTATTTAGAACGACTTATATAATTAATGATATTGGTATTATCGAAAAAGTTTTTGAAAATGTGAAAGTGAAGGGTCACGCAAAAGAAGTCTTCAATTCTCTATAAAAAGCATAAATTGTAGCTTTTATTCTTTAGAATTCTGTGAAAATTACGTTAAAAATCAGCCAATAATGCAAATAGTGAAAGTTTTTTAAATATTTTACTTGCGCAAGAGTAAAAAATCATTTTTATAATAGAGTTATAAGTAAGTTAAGTATTGTTTAACCCGCTCAGATTGTCCTAAGTAGTTTTTATCCCCAAGATAAATTTTAATTTTTCGCCCTTATTAACGGAAACGTAGTTGTATATATCGCCCGTACATGAAGGAGGAGTTTGAATGATGATGGATCGAGTGAAAGGTTGGATTAAGGATCTTGTGGATGTGGCACTAGGTCTCACAGGTCTAGCAATAGCTTTACAGCTTGTTTTTGGGAAACAAGTCGCATTCATTGGAGCCGATGCAATAGGTAATATTACAAAAATTGTAGGTGATTTAGGAAATGCAGGTTTAGTTGGATTAGTAACATTAGGTACTTTAATATGGTTAGTAAGAAGCAGAAACTAGGTTTATAGGTCAGAATAAGAAGATCCCCGTCGCAGGTTTTTGTGGCGGGGATTTTTGTTGTAGTATATTTATTGACATAAGTTACTTATTTAAGGAAGTTTATAATTTTTCGTTTGAATTGATGTAAGGAGATTCAAATGTTACTGAACCAAGTAAAAAGATACTTAAGAGATGTTTTAGAGCTTAGTGTTCTTGTTGCTTCAATTGCAATTGTTTTGCAAATTATTTTTGGTAGAGATTTTTCGTTTATTGGTTTAGATGTTGTAGGAAATCTAGAACAGGTTTTGAAAGTTATCGGAAAGAATAATCTTGTTGGTTTGTTCACCTTAACCATACTTTCTTGGATCCTGATTAGAAAAAGATAGTTAAACTTACTCTAAAAGATATTTTTATGTGTCCCTCAGATGAATTTGAATTTTTCTTCGAAAAAGAGTGGTCTGACGGATTGCCAGTAATTCCACCAACAGAAGAAAAAGTAAGCAGAATGCTTTCTTCTATTAAAGACTCTCCCGAAGAATTAGTTGGCGAATTTCCACCTGCATTTTCGAGCGTATCTATCTATTCAATAGCAGTACATGCTGTTATGGCTGGTTGTAAGCCAGAGTATATGAATCTACTAATTGCTTCAGTACGTGCTATTTTAAAAGAAAAGTTTAATTTAAATGGTCTTCAGGCTACCCTTTCCCCTGCAGCTCCATTTTTGCTTGTAAACGGCGTCTACTCAAAAGAAATAGGTTTAAATGGTGGCCTTGGTTGTTTTGGACCTGGATTTAGGGCAAACGCAACTATTGGTAGAGCGATTCGACTAATGATGATGAACCTAGGTTCAGGAATACCTGGAATTTCAACAATGAGCACCTTTTCTAGCTCTTCAAGATACACTTTTTGTATTGCAGAAAATGAAACAGAAAGTCCCTGGGAACCACTTTCTGTCACTCTTGGTTTTTCCGAAGATGAAAATATAGTCACTGCAATTGCTGCAGAAGCCCCAATTACGGTATGGGATGATATGAGCAATGAACCCCTTCCTTTATTAAGAAGTATTGCTGATTCAATGTCTCATCTTGGTTCTATGAATATTTGCGGAGATACAGATCAAATAATTGTTTTTTCTCCACAACAAGCAAAAATTTGTTCAGATGCTGGACTTTCTAAGGAAAAAGTAAAAGAAATTTTATTAGATAAAGCTGGAAGATCTATGTCAGAGATTAGAAATACTGGACGCTACACAGTCTCTCGAATAAAATCTTGGTCTATTGATGCAGATCCAGAAGACGATGATTTTTTTGTTCCCTCTGTAAAAAACCCTGATAGATTGTTTATTATTGTTGCTGGAGGAATACCCGGTCCAATGTCCGCTGTCATGAACGGTTGGAATGGTACAAGCCGAGCCGTTTCTGAAAAAATCGATAGTTAAAATATAAAGTCAAAAACTAGACAGAATTTAAGACAGGTTATATGATCTAATTTCCCAATTATTGTAAAGGAGTATGCCTGTATGAAAGATATAAATGATTTTATCGATCCAACAGCCTCGACTAGTAGCAAAAAAATAAAACTCGCAGAAAGACCAGAGGATTTGTCTGGAAAAATTATTGGGATGATAGACAACACCAAGGAACAAGCGAATGTTATTTTAGAAGCTTTGGGGAGGCAATTAAGAGAAAGATTTGACGTTGCCAAGGTAATTATCAACAGGAAAGAACATTATTCAAAACCTGCTCCTGATAAAATGATAGAGGACATGTCTAGAGAAGTTGATGTTGCAATTGCTGCCTTGGGTGGTTGAGGTTCTTGCACGTTATGCAGTGTGCATGACACAGTGCAGTTTGAAAAAAGAGGAATTCCTGCGACTACAATAATTACAGAAGCTTTTAAGCCGGCTGCAGAGTTTCAGTTTCGCGGAAAAGGAATGCCAGGACATGAGTTTATACAACTTCCACATCCAGTTAGCAATTTAAGCAAAAACGAGATGCAAAAAGTTACCTATAATTATGTAGATCGTATCGTTACGCAAATAGTAAAATAGTTCGCAAATTTTATCAAAATGAAAAGAGGGTAGATTTTTGGGCAACTACAAAGAAATTATTTATGAAGAAACAGAAGGAATCGGAATTGTCACCCTAAATAGACCAGAGCGGCTAAATTCTATAGGGATGAATTTAAGTGAAGAATTTTGTGAGATTTCCAGGGAACTTTCAAAAAATAAAAGTATTCGAGTTGTTGTTTTAACTGGAAGCGGGCGTTCCTTTAGTACGGGCAGAGATCTAAAAGAAAGCGCAAATCATAGCGAAGAGGAAGCGAATTTATTTCAAGACAACACAATGAGCACTAGCAGCCTTTGGGAATCACTTCCAATGCCAACGATAGCGGCTATTAATGGCCATGCTTTTGGTTGGGGAGTTGAGATTACTCTCGCCTGTGATTTTAGATTTGTTTCTAACGACGCTACGTTATGCCTCCCAGAATGTAGGTTGGGTATTTTCCCGGGTGGTGGAGGTGTAGTGCGCCTTCAGAGACTAATCCCTATTGGTCTTGCGAAAGAACTTATTTATACGAGCAAATCAATAGATGGCATAGAAGCTGAAAGAATCGGATTGGCAAATCGTTCATTTGAAAAAAATGTTTTAATGGAAGAAGTAATGAAAGTGGCAGAACAGATTCGAGACAATGGTCCTTTAGGTGTTCAAGGAGCTAAGTTTGTTATTGATCGAATTATAGGGATGAAAAACAAAGAAGCACTAGATATTTCTCACGAAAAAAGAAAGCCCCTAAATTTTACCAAAGACTTCAAAGAAGCTCTCCTTGCTTTTAAAGAAAAAAGAAAACCTGTTTTTAGAGGGGAATGAAAAATTCACAAAGGATAGAGGGTATGGACTTTAATTTAACGGAAAAACAAAAAAATATTCAGAGCATCGCACGAAAGTTCTCATATGAAGAAATCGCTCCTGTAGCATTAGAGCGAGATAAAATTTCGGATTGGGAAAAAAGAATGCCTTGGGATTTAACAGAAAAAGCTAGCAAGCTTGGGTTAAGGCAACTCCCATATCCAGAAAAGTACGGTGGTTTAAATGGGGACGTTGTTTCTTGTTGTCTCGCTGGAGAGGAATTAGCAGTTGGGGATTTAGGTTTTGCGGTTAATTTAGATCAAACATGGAAACTTGCGCATATTTTAGAAAAGGTTGACCCCCATGTTCGCGATCCTTGGCTTAAAAAATTATGTGAAGAACCAAGATTTTTAGCCGCTATCCCAATGACCGAGCCTGATTGTGGCAGCGATCATCAGGGATATTATGATGATGTATCTATTGCGTTAAATACATTTGCCCACAAAAAAAATGGCAAATGGATCATTAATGGACAAAAGCGATATATAAGCAATGGTCCAGTAGCATCTTTGTATGTTGTTGCTGCTAGGACAGATAAAAATAAAAACTTAAGAGAGGGTCTTTCGGGTTTTCTTGTTCCAAGAGAAACGAAAGGTATTTCTATTGGCGAGGTTAATGAAAAAATTGGGCAAAGACTTTCTATGAATTCGGAGATTTTTTTTAATAATGTAGAGATCCCGGAGGATCATATTATTCTTGGCGAAGGAAGCATGTTTGAAATAAGAGGAAACCTTCTTTCAATGGGAAAACCGGAGGCCGCTGCTACTGCTTTGGGTGTTGGGAGGGCTGCTTTTGAACATGCATTATCTCATGCCCAAGAAAGAGTGCAGGGTGGAAAGGTTATAGGCAAACACCAAGCAATAGAAATGATGTTAGCGGACATGGCTATGAATTTGGACATTGCAAGAAATTATATTTTAAAAACGGCTTGGGCGGTAGACAATCAAAAGCCTTATGACTATACACAAGGCTGGAAATGTAAAATTTTTGCATCAGAAGCCGCTTTTGAGTGTGCACGACTAGGAGTAGAGATATTTGGTGGTGCTGGAATTATGCAATCATCCCCAATGGAGAAATATTTAAGAGATGCAAGCACCTTTTTACATTCAGATGGAACCAACCAATTGCTACGTTTAAGAATAGGAAAAACATATTTTGAAAATCTAGTATCAAGATTTTAAAGATGAAAAAAAACAAACAGGAATTTTCTTTGGGTGTTTCAGGACTATTTTGTGAATCAATTAAAGTTAAAACAATCAATTTCTCGATAAAAAATTTCATGCAAAATATTTTAATTTCTACTTCACCCAAAGGAATAGATTCTATTCGGTTAGAGAAGAAACCTTCTTTAAACAATCAAAATATTCCCGATATTGAACATAGAGCTAGACACCAATTATATGAATATTTTAAAGGAACTCGAAAAAAGTTTTCCCTTCCACTTAATTACGAAAATTGTAGTGAATTTACTTATAAAATTTTGAAGGAGACTAATAAAATTCCATATGGAGAGACCCGAACATATGCGTGGTTAGCTAAAAAAAGTTCAAAAAAAAAATCTTATCGTGCAGTTGGACAGGTAATGAGGCGAAACCCTTTTTTGATTGTTATTCCCTGACACCGTATTATATCAAGTTCTGGAGAACTTGGAGGTTTTGCCGGAGGAATTGAAAATAAAAAATTTCTTTTATACCATGAACGAAATGTAATTAAAGAGGGGCGAAATGTATAAGACTATGGAAGAATTCATCAAAGAAGTAGAGGTTTTGGTGAATGAAACGCAAGACGAATTAGAATTGACCTCAAAGATTTCTAGTTTTATGAATCCAATATTAGAAAATCCATTTCTTTTAAATGAAGAACAACTTCTTGTAAAAAAAAATGGATTTACCCTTAATCAAGTACATATAGCGCCAGATGAAAGTTTTAGTATAGGTGTTGGAATTTGGGATGTTGGACAGACTACACCAATTCACGATCATGGGACTTGGGGAGTAATTGGTATATATAGAGGAATGGAAAAAGAAGAAAGTTTTTCAAATACAGGGACAAGAAGAAATGGTTCTACAGTCACAATTAATCCTACAGGAAATAGGTTAGCCAAGCCGGGAGATACTTTCGTTTGTTGTACAAAAGATACAGATCTGCACCGTGTTAGTTGTGCTTCAGACGAGCCAGTTGTAGGTATTCATGTATATGGAGGAGATCTCGCTAAAATTCCAAGATTTAAGTATGACGAAATCAGTGGGGAGGTTAGCTCTTTTAATACCGGTTGGGATTATGCTAAAACTGATTTGCAATAAAAAGCAACGTTAAACACGCATAGGCATGACGACGTATGTATACTTATCGTCATTAGATGAATTTTCGCCTGATGGTCTAAAAACTCCAGGGCTTAATGCGTCTTTTATTTCAACAACGATATTTTTCTCAGTAAGAATACTCAAAACGTCAGTACAATACCTATAATTGAAACCTATTGTTAGTTCTTTTCCTTTAAAATCGCATTCTACACTTTCATCAGCCTCTCCAAACTCTGAACCACTTGTTGAAAGATTAAGGATTTCTTTTTTAAAGGTAAATTTAACTAACCTGGTTTCGCTTGAGAAAAGCGAAACTCTTCTCAAAGCACTAAGTAAATCATTTCTGTCAATGATAACGTTGTGTTGATGGCCATCAGGTATTACTTGCTGATATTTTGGAAATTCGCCTTCTATTAAGCGTGCAGAAAGTTCATTGTTAGCTGTCACAAAAATCGCATGATTTTCGGTAATAAATACAGAAACCTCTTCTTCTTTATCTTCGTTTGCTTGTAATAGCTTTGTTAGTTCTCCCAATCCCTTTTTGTGTAATATCACCCCATTTGCCAATTGAAAACCTTCTTCTTCTCTTTCTATTAAAGCTAACCTATGACCATCAGTAGCGACTAGCCTTAGAATTTGATTTTCTGATTCCATAAAAACGCCATTATACGTATAACGAGTCTCGTCTTGTGAGATTGCAAACATAGTCCTTTTAATCATTTCTGCAAGTTTTTTTGAGGGAATCTTATGTGGCTCAGTTTCTGCTTTGTCGGGCATTGTTGGAAAGTCAGAGTAAGGCAAGGATGGCAAGCTAAACTTAGCATTTCCACCTTCAATTTTAACTCGCTGGTTCTCTTCTTCGACCAGTGAAACAATAGCACCAGGAGCGAGTTCTCTAATTATATCGAATAATTTTCGTGCATTTAGAGTTAATTTGCCCGTTTTAATGACCTCTGCATCTATATTTCCTTTTAAGCTTATATCTAGGTTGGTTCCTGAGATAGATATACTTTTTTTTCCGGACAAGGTTTCAATTAAAACGTTTTGTAAAATTGGCATGGAAGTTGTTTTTGTTTCGACAACCCCTTGCAAAGACTGGATGGCGTTAAAAATTAAATCTCTTTGAAGTTTAATTTCCAAAAAAAGACTCCAAATAAAATTTGATGAAAAGCTTACAAAAAGCAGACTCTACATTTATACCAGCTTATCCAATAAAACAAAATACCAAATTGAGAAACAAAAATTACCACTTCTTTTTTAAAACCCCTATCTTTCATTGCTGAAGCTTTGTATTTTTCCTGACTCTAGATGGATACACAAATCATTTTTATTTTTAGTATTATCATAGTTGTGGGTGCTTATAATTAGTGTTTTTTTGAGTTGTGACAATTTTTTAATTAAATTAGTAATTTGAGCTACGCTTTTTTCGTCTAAGCCAGCTAGTGGTTCATCTAGCAAAATAGTTTCACAATCTATTGCTATACACCTAGCGAGTGCAACTCTTTTTTTTTCACCAACCGACAAATGTTTAGAATCCCTATTAGATAAATCTAAAACTCCCGTTTGCTCCATAGCGTTTAAGGCTTTTGTTTTTAATTGTTTTTTAGTAAATCCTCGGTTATTAAGTCCATACATTACATTTTTAAAAACAGTTCCTCGAAATAAATAAGGCTCTTGAGAGAGAAGAGTGGTTTTTTGTCGATAGTCCATATAATTCTTTTTAGTAATAAGATTTTTGTAATTGTAAGTGAAGGCACCCGTTTTAGGGGTAATTAAACCTGCAAGAAGTTTTAAAAATGTAGTTTTGCCTGCACCATTTTGACCGGTAACCCAAGTTGTTTTATGTGTAGGTATTTCAACATAATTTATAGTTAGCGCATTAAACTCTTCAAACTCAACTTTGATATTTTTTAAAATAAAACTCATTTATAACTTTCTAAAGACAAATGACATTAAGTTTGCAAAAAGTATTATGCAAAGTAAAATAATTGAAAGAGCGATACCAAAAGCAAATTCTCCTTTAGTGCTTTCCAATGCAATTGCCGTTGTTAATGTTCTTGTGAACCCTTTGATATTTCCTCCTAGCATGAGCGCAATTCCAATTTCAGAACTAACTCTTGAAAAAGATGCTAAGATAACTGCTAAAATTTCGTATCTTATTTCACAAATTACTGTCCACGCCGCTTTAAGTTCTGATGCGCCTAACGAAAAAGCTGTTTCTCTTACTCGAAAATCGACAGTTTTTATTGTTGTATAAGAAAAAACTATTACAATTGGAGTTGCGAGAATGACCAATCCTATAACGATGGCAGATGGAGTAAAAAGCAAATCTATAAATCCTAAAGGACCTTTTTTTGAGAGAAATCCATATACAACTAAACCTATAACAACAGTTGGTAGGCCCAAAAGTGTTTGTATTAATAGGACTAAAATTTTCTTTCCTCTAAACGAAAAAGTGGCAAGAGAAAAGCCTATAGGAAGTCCTATTAGAGATGCGCAAATAGTTGAAATTAATCCAACTTGAATGGTCGTGTAGGCTGCACTAAGAACCATATTGTCAAGACTAAAAATCAGATAAATAGCACTAATAAAACCTTCTGTTAAAAACCCCATTATTCCTTTCCTCGAGATTGCTTGCTGATACAGGAACTTGCCGGATAAAAAAGAGGTATTTGTTTAATTTTGAAATTTTCAATAATGCATTGTGCGGTATTAGAAAGCAAAAAATCTGAAAATTCTTTTGCCTCAGTATATAAAATATTTTTGTGTTTAAAAGGATTTACTTGCATTACAGAATATACATTTAATAAATTTTTGTCATTTCGACCAAAAACAATTTTGAGATTGATTTTGTTTCGATGTAAAAAAGAAAGGTATGTTCCTCTATCTGACAATATAAAAGCGTTTTTTTCTTCTGCTATTATCAAAGATCTTCCCATCCCAAGCCCTGACGATAAATACCACTCCCCAAGTGGATTCAGTTTAGCATTTTTCCATAATTCAATTTCTTTCACGTGAGTTCCAGAATTGTCTCCCCTGCTTATCCAATTATATTTTTTTTTGGCTATTTGTTTTAAAACATCTACGACTTTTTCGCTTTTTGATAGAAAATTGTCAGGAGATGGACCCGCGACTAAAAAGTAATTAAACATAATTTTCTTTTTATTAATGCCGTATTTTTTTTTGATAAATAGGTGTTCTAATTTTGGTGCATGAGTTAGGACTAAATCAACGTCTCCATACTTTCCTAACTCTAGAGCTTTTCCTGTTCCAGTAATAATTGGATGAACGGTAATTTCTTGTTTTTCTCTGTATGCAGATAACAATGGGGATAAAATTCCGCTATTTGCAATCGAAGTTGTTGTTGCAAGTTTCAGTCTTTTTGCATCAACGACCGTAATAGGGAAAAAAATTAAAACCAGAAATAAAATTACAATTTGCAATATTAAAAACCCTTTCATTTAAAAACTTTTTTATGGCTGAAAATCACAGGAAATGTTTGGTGAATTAGGCACTATGTTTAGCGGCATCTCTTTTCCTAGACTTAAAAGGAGATTTCTGCACTTATTTTTATTTTCGGGCATTGAAGTTAAGCGCCCAAGGGAATAAATTATTCCGTCTGCAGTAGTGCGATAATTTTTATTTATCCCTTGATAATATGCTAGGCCATCATAACCTAAAATTATTGCTTGTAAATAATTTTGCTGTGATGAAATAATTTCAATCCACCATATTAGTGAACCCTTGTGCTCAAATGGATTTGTTTTTTCTTTCAATTTGTTCATGTGCGATTACTAAAATTTAAGTATTGTTTTGTTTATAATTTTTGGTAGTTCCTTTACAAAAGACGATCTGGGCATAGCTTCATCAAAACCGGACTTTAAGGCTGATTTTAATAGTGCACTTTCTGTATGTGCGCCCCAAGAGACAGCAAAAGCAGAACTGTTATCATTGGTTTCTCTAACTTCTTTTATTATTGAAAAAGCTTCTTTATTGCCCATAGAAGGATGGTGTAAATCGAAAAGAATTAGAATAACGTGAAATTTAATTAAAGCATTTCGAAACTCCTCTCGATTTTCGAGAAATTCTATTCTTTCATCTTTCAGATTAAAAAAAGAACGAATTTGCCCTGAAAAAATCAGATCGGAACAAACAATCAATATTTTTTTCTCTTTTTGATATAAACTCATTTTATTACTAATTTTAACTACCACAAAAATATGTGTAAATTGATGGAAAAATTTTACTATCTCCGCAAACGCTACTTAAAAACAAAAAACAGAAAAAAGCTAAAATTAATGTGCCTGTTAACCAAAGCAATCCCCGAAGCATTTTTCCCTCAAAAAAAATAAAACCAAAAAATAAAATTTATCAAGATTCCGCATAAACACTGCTAACTACAAGACCTGTTTTTTGCCTTATCTCATTTTCTATTTCAACTGCTTCTTCTCTTTCAATTACTTTAAGATCGTGAAGTTTAACTTTAGATTTTTTATAGTCATATCTTCCCCTTGATTCTATAAACCAAGAGGAAGGATAAGCTCTTTTGGGAGTGTTTAGCTGAACTTCATCAGGCTTGATCTCGTTTATTAAATCACAAAGTTGAGCTGTCATTTTTCTGTTCGCGGGGAGAAACATGATTTGCGTATCGAAAAATCCATGAAACTCTTTTCGAAAAATCTTTGTTCCGCTTAAAATGGATCCTAGGGTAATTCCATTAAAAGGCCTATTAACAGTAGCAAACATTTTTTCATCTACGGCATCTAGTTTTACAGATACCCTGTCTGCATTACAAAGTTCAGAACGTACAGTTTTATCTTCGAGTAAAGTGCCATTTGTTAAGACATGAGTTTCAAGCTTGGTGTACTCTTTGATTTTTTTTAAAGTTTCCCCGAGATTTGTGGCCAAGGTGGGCTCCCCGCTTCCACTAAAAGTAATAATATCTGATTTTTGCCAGTCGGATTTTTTTAAATCGGACATAACTCTTTCAGTTTTGACAAACAATTGCCTTTCGTTAGTTATTTCTTGTATAGAACCAAGCTGACAGTAAACGCAATTAAAAGAACAGACACTTGTTCTTAAAATAAGATCAACTCCCAGAGAAAAACCAAATCTCCATGAGTCAACAGGGCCATAAACAGTAGATGGCGTTTCTGAATAATCTCTCATCAAAGTTCCTTGTTTTTTAATACTGAATAACTTCCAATTCCTTTTTTCTTAATCCAAAAATAATACCATAACAATAAAAACACACATGAAAGAATTTGTCCTCCTGACATGGCAAACCAAACTCCCGAACCACCAAATGCCAAAACTATGGAAATTATATATGCGGCAGGTATTTGAATGAACCACTTTGTAAAAAATTCTACTATCATTGGAGGTTTTGTGTTAGCAGCTCCATGAAAGGCTCCTAGAATCATTCTGAAAATTGCTTCGAAAAATAACCCTACAGACAAAATTCTTAGACACAAAACAGAGATTTTTATTGAGAGATCGTCCTTTAATCCAAAAAATTCAGATAAGTTCTCTGCAAAAATAAAAAGCATAATTGCAATAGAGCCCATTATTACCATTAAAACTAAGAGTGAAAATTTTACACTTTTTGTTGCACGTTCATATCTCTTTGCTCCTATGTTTTGTCCCACCATCGTTCTGAGTGCAGCCTGAATACCAAAACTCGGGTTTCTTGCTAGCAGTGAAATACGATTTCCAATCGCCCAGGCGGCAAGATAAACGGGGCCAAAAATTGATAAAATTTTTAACAGGATTAAACTTGACCCTCGCTCTAATAAATTTTGTGCAGCTGCAGGCCATCCTATATTAATTATTTGCCAAATAAGCTTTAAATTTGGAAACATTTCTTTTGTTCCAAAAGAGATCTTTGATTTTCCGCTGAAAACAATAAAGAACATCAAGCTCACACCTACAAATCTTCCCGTGCCTACGCCTACTGCTCCACCACATAGTCCTAGCCCAGGGAAATCAAAAAGTCCGTGTATAAAAAAAGGAATACTAAAAAAAGATATAATTGGAGAACAGAGTTGTCCGTAAAGTGAGAAACGGGGCTCACCTGATGCACGAAATTGATGACCTATAGTAAAAATTCCATCTACAAATGCAAAAAATAAAAAGCTAGTTTGTAAATAAGCAATTCCTAAAGATAAAACTTTTGGATCTTCTGTTAATAATGACATGAGAAATGGAGAAAATATAAATCCAAAAATTGAAATACAAAAATAATAAACAAAAGCCAACAAAATGGTTTGTGCGGCTGCAAACTTAGCGCCTAATGTATCTCCAGAACCGATTTTTTGAGAAACCAATGCACTTCCAGCTGTTCGGAATCCGAAACCTATAGCTCGAAGGAAAAAAATTATCATAAATGCCAGGGAGACTGCGGCTAAATATTCGGGACCTCCTAGTCTTCCTATCCAATAAACCTCTACTAATGCATCTAGATTCCAACAAACATTTTCTAAACAAGAGGGAATTGTAATTCTAAAAATTCCTCGAGAAACTCGCCCTTTTGTAAAATCATATGAATTGGTTTTTCTGTCATTTTTCAATTTTATATGACCAATGAATAGTAATTCTTAAAAAAAGAGAAAATAACTAAATAGCTTTTTGTTTTCTTGGCCATGAAAGTATGTACCAAACAAATAAGGCAACACCGCCCAAAACTTGACTTCCTGCTACAGACCACCAAATCCCAAATTCTTTAAGATCAAAAGTATAAGAAAGCAAATAAGCTGCTGGAAGAAGAACTCCCCAGCGAATAACCCCTTCTATTATCATTGGAGGTTTAGTATCTGCTGACCCCTCAAAAATTCCTGCGACAACTCTTCTTGCCGCTTCAAAGCCTACGCCCAAACTTAGAATTTGAAAACAAATTTCAGCAGTTTTTGATCCTTCATTCCCCATGCCAAAAAAAACAACAATTTCTTTAGCCCAGAAAAAGAAGCCTGCTGTTACGAAAATCATAATAAAAAACAAAAGGTATAGAACAAACCTTGCTGATAGAGCAGCCCTCTCCATTTTGCCTGCGCCGATATTTTGTCCTACTAATGTTCTGGAAGAAGACTGTAAAACGAATCCTGGCATTCTTCCCATATTATTAACCCTACTTCCAACTGACCACGCAGCTAAACCAATGGCTCCAAATGGTGCTAACATTGAAACTAAAACTACATTAGCGCTTCTTTCAAATAACATTTGGCCCATTGCGGGCCAGCCCAAAGAGATAATTTGAAATAGCTGTTTTTTGTTAGGTTTTAGATGGCGGACTTTAAGTGGAATTTTTGATCGTCCTGAAAATAAAAAATATGTCATTACCAAGCAGCCGACCAATCTCCCTGCTCCAAGTCCTATGAATACCCCTGCTATTTTTAGAGATGGAATAGATCCATATCCATAAATAAGAAGAGGCATTGCCCAAAAAACTATACATGAACTTACAATCATACCTTTTAAAGAAAGATTGACGTCGCCTGCCCCTCTTAGGAGATTTCCAATAGTAAAAATCCCATCTATGAACATAACCATCATTAACCCGGATCGAAGGCACGTAATTGCTAAGGATCTAAGAGGATCTTCTGAAGAAAAAAACCCGACAAGATAAGGAGCGAAAATTATTCCCAAAAGGGAAACAGGAACATAATAAAAAATTTGCAAAAGAAAAGTTTGCCCAGCTACGAGGGCAGCTTTTTCTTTGTCTCCAGAACCGATATGTTGAGCTACCAAAGCTTGCGCAGGAACACGAATTCCCATTCCGCCTGCGCGCGCACAAATCAAAGTTATAAAAGCAATAGTCATAGCAGCAAGTGCGCTAGGACCTAATCTGCCAATCCAGTATACCTCCAAAATACTATCAATATTCCAAGCAACTAGTTCAAAAAAAATTGGCATAGATATTAGATAGACATTACGACCTATTGGACCGTCAGTGTAATCAATATTTTTTTTAAAAAGTTGACTTCGCATAGAAAACTAATTTCATGTTGGAGTGATTCCTGGAAAAGGATAAAGTATTGCATAGTCATAAAAAATAAAGAGAGACAAAGCTGAATATCATAAATATGTTATAAAACAAACCAAAATACGAAATTAGTATTTTTTGTCTTTTTTGATCATTTTCTGGAGATGAAATTGAGAGAGTTTATCAAAAAACTCTTAGAAGAAGCGGGCGATATTGCTACTGCGAAACAAGAGACATTATCGGTAAGTCAAAAAAAGGATCAAAGTTTGGTAAGTGAAGTAGATTACGAGATTGAATTGTTTTTAAAAGAAAGAATCTTAAAAAAATTTAAAAAGGATTTATTTATTGGCGAGGAGTTTGGTCTCAAAAATATACTTGCCGAAAATCAAAAACGAATTTGGGCTATAGACCCAATTGATGGGACTAACCCTTATACTAAGGGGTTGCCTACCTGGGGAATTTGTGTGGGATTAATGCATGAGAAGACGCCTTTAGTAGGTGGTTTCTATATGCCGAAAACGAAAGAGCTATTTATAGGAGAGAAGGGAAAAGGGGCAACAAGAAATAGCAAAAAAATGCCGTTTTTAAAAGAAATGGAGATTGAAAAACAAACTATTATTTTTATTCCTTCTTCGAAGAAGAGATTCTTTAATTTTAATTTTACCGGAAAATCTGTTGCATATGGAAGTGCAAGTACCCATATAGCTTATACTGCGGCCGGATGCTCCATTGCTGCTTTGGTTGACAGACCACAGATATGGGATATTTTGGCTCCATTAGCAATTCTTGAAGAAGTAGGCGGAGGTGGTTTTCTTCCAAACGGAAATCCAATAGATCTTTGTTCGATGGCTGAAGGAAAAAAAATAGACGGGCCTGTGTTTTTTGGGAAGAGAGAGAATGTAGAAAAAGTTCTTCCAAATATAGAGATTTTTCCCAATACAAAAAGAAAATTATAAACTGGAGCTAGAAAATTAAAATTTGTGTTAGCCAACCACCTAATGCTGAAAAACATACAACTAAAAACGGAGGGATTCTCCAAAAAACAAGAAATAGAAATGCCAGCATAGCAAGAATAAAGTCATATAAGGAAAGTATTCCGCTAGTCCAAAGAGGATTATAAAAAGCAGCGATAAGAAGTCCTACCACTGAAGCATTTATTCCTAAAAGTGCTTTCGAAATAAATTGTAATTTACCTAAAGAATCCCAGAAAGGAAGTACTCCTAAAATCAGAAAGAAAGATGGAAGAAAAATTGCTATCAAGCAAATAGTAGCCCCTATCCATCCGCTAGGACCGGATTTTAATACAGTTCCTAAAAATGCAGAAAATGTAAACAAAGGGCCTGGTACAGCTTGCGCGGCACCATATCCAGCCATAAACGCTTCTTTAGAAACTAATCCAGTTGGGACTACCTCAGTTTTGAGTAATGGCAAGACAACGTGACCTCCGCCAAAAACTAAAGATCCTGAACGATAGAAACTGTCAAATATCGACAAATTTGGAGAGGCGTAGATTTTACTTAAAAAGGGAAGCCCGAAAAGAAACAGAAAAAATAAAGTCAAACATAAAACAGAAAACCCTTTTGAAATTTGGATTCCAAGTGAAGTTTTTTCTGATTTTGTTTCTGCCTTTAAAAAAAAGACCCCCAAAAAAGCTCCCAGAGTAATTACGCTAAATTGTACAAGAGCAGTTTCAAAAACTAAAATTAGAGATGCCGAAGCAATGGCAATGGTTATTCTTAAATTGTCAGGGCATAGAACTTTTGACATCCCCCAAATTGCCTGCGCAACTACAGCAACTGCTACAATTTTGAAACCATGCAATGCTCCCGGTGATATATCCTTACTAAAATTTATAACCCCGTAACCAAAAAGGATCATCAATATTGCCGAGGGCAGTGTGAATCCTAGCCAAGCAGATAGAGAGCCAAGAATACCCCCTCTAGCAAGTCCTAACCCCATACCCACCTGACTTGAAGCGGGACCGGGCAAAAATTGGCATAATGCTATCAACTCAGCAAACGACTTTTCGCTTATCCATTTCCTGCGCTCAACAAAAGCCTCACGAAAATATCCAAGATGAGCAATTGGCCCTCCAAATGAAGTTAGGCCTAGTTGTAAAAATATAAGAAAAATCCTACCAATACTTTCCTTTTTCATAAAATTTTCCTGTGATTTTTTAAAGTTAGTTTTTTAGTTGATAGTGTTTGCATAAATTTTAGCCAATTCTTCTAAACTCCTTTTAGTATTAAAATTGTTAGATTTTTCTTTGGAAAGCGGAGTTTTTTTCATCATTGAATAGATAGAAGCTGCGGCAAGATGAAAGTATGGGCTAATTCCCATATCTTTAAAAGTGTCAGCAATTTCTTCCATTTCTCCTATCCATCTTCCCGAAACCGAAGGAAGTCTCGGTTGTGTTTTTTTCATCATTTCATAAATGTTTTTTTGACTAAAAAGGAATTCATTTTTGAGTTCCTTAGTTAAGCGATGTTTTTCTGCTAAGGTTATTACGGCAGCATGGAGGGCCCTTGTGCCTTTGGTGAGCGAAGCGTAGCACATTTTCATTGCAGATGCTCGACCAATTTCTTTTCCAATAGGACAAATTTGAATTCTTTTCGTTTCCAGTTCTTTTAATTTGTTTAATTGTAATCCGCTTACGTAAAACCTAGTAGTGTTTGTATTTATTGGTGGAGGACCAATGATTCCAGAATCAATAAAAGCACATCCAGAAGCTACAATAATTTTTTTTATTTTTTTTGCATTATTAGGAGAAATAGCATTGCAATCTACATAAATAGGTTTAGATTTTACTTTTCTCATATCTTTCGCAATCTCTTTAGCTAAGGCAAGTGATTTTTTAGGTGGTATAATCGAAAGCACTATGTCTGATTCTTCCAGAACATCTTTGTAAGTTTTTAGACAAATAAAGCCAGTTGCTTTTGCATAATTTTTGGTTAATTTACTTCTACCTTTCAAACATGTGATGATTGAAAATCCATTTTTTTTTAACTCTTTTCCTACCGAGTGTCCCATATCTCCAGGGCTCAATATTCCTATAGTTTTAAAATTTTTCATTTTTGTTTATGCCTCGAGTTAGTGTTTAAAATAAAATACTTGAATAAAATCTTTATTTTTATTATAATCTTACAATACTTTTATTTTATCATATAAAATAGGGTATCAGTGTTACCTACGAGGTAGGTAACATTTATGTGTCTTTTTTTGCTTGCAGTTGGTGTAAGCAGTTTTGTTTGGTCGGAATCCTTGTTGAGTTTGGAACTCCAGATAGGAATTCGCCCGGTGTTTCAGGAGTATGAGTATGCCAGCAGGTACAGTTAAGTGGTTTAATGATGCAAAAGGTTATGGTTTTATTTCTCAAGAAGGCGGAGATGATGTATTTGTCCATTTTTCTGCCATCCAGTCTGATGGGTTTAAGTCCTTGCAAGAAGGCGAATCTGTTGATTTTGAAATTCAACAGGGTCCAAAAGGACTACAGGCTGCAAATGTAACGAAAACCGGAGGTTCTTCACCAGCTCCTTCTGTAGATTCAGATTTAGGAGATGACTCTGGGGAGTCCGAAGAAGAGTAAGACCTTTTTTAATCAAAATCTTCAATTTAAGGCGGATTAATCTA
>DFQF01000011.1:30127-34002 GCA_002377645.1 Nitrospinaceae bacterium UBA3496
TTGCTCAATAAGTAAGTTTATAGAGTAGATCTTTATCAATAAAATTCTTCTTTAACTTATACACATTTATTTTAAATTTCGTTTTTTTATAATCAGATTCTTCAAACATTGATTTAATTAAATTTTTTGTTAGAAAAATTCTTTTTTTTATTTTTTTTTCACTCACTTCGCTCCAGGGTAATATAAAGTCAAAGTTCGGAATGCCATTTTTGTCAATTTTACTACTTATATTTATTCTGCTTACATGTTTTGAATCGCTATACAATTTAACAATTATTTCGGAGATTCTTTTTATTGTTTCTTCTTTTGATTTACTCTTTAACTCTTGAACAGATTTGATAAGAACTGCTTTTACATCTGCATTCTTAAGAAAAATTGATTTCGCATAAAATAGAAGAATAACAAACGATATAGAAAACGAAATAAAAAAAATCCAGAAAATGTAATTTTTGTTTTTATATTTTTTCATCTGATATTATTTTGTTTGTTCATATTTGTTTAAGCCAATAATTTAGCTTTTTTGTTTACAATTTATAAAGCATAATTAATTTTATCATAGGACTAAAAATTTTAATTGAAAACCAAAAAAAGAAATGGGCTATAGTTTGTGAAAAATTTTGCTTTTTCCTCAGATGTGGGTGAGAATAATTATCGTTATTATGGATGGATGATTGTAGGTTTGTCCTTTACTACTATGGCAATTGCAGGTTCTATAGTGGCAACCTTTCCAGTTTTTTATGTTGCGTTTCTAGAAGAATTCCAGTGGTCAAGAGCCGACGCTGCTTTTGGTTTTTCTGTGTCGATGATTACATTTGCTCTTTCAGCAGGTTTCATTGGTGCAATGGTGGATAGATGGGGTCCAAGAATAGTTATTCCTTCCGGTATCTGTGTGTTGTGTTTAAGCCTTGTCCTGATGACACAAATAAACTCACTTCCAAAGCTATATTTTTTCTATGGTTTTTTTGTGGCATTAGGAATTACACTTATTGGGTTTATTCCTACCAGTACCGTAATTAGTTCTTGGTTTTTAAAGCGCAGATCAACTGCCATGGGAATTGCTTTGTCGGGAAGAAGTTGTGGAAGTGTTTTGATGGTACCTTTCGCTGCATTTTTAATTAGTTTGTATGGGTGGAGATCCACTTACTTAATATTGGCAGCTATTGTTTTTTTCTTTGTCTTTCCGCTTAACTTAATTTTTCATCGATCTTCTAGGCAAGTAGAAGCAAAAGATTTTTCTAAAGAGAATTCTACAGACTGGACTTTACGAAAAGCATTTAGAGAACCTGTTTTTTGGCTGTTTTGCTTAGCAGGTATTTTTCATGGCATTGGATTCAGTACTGTTGGAGTTCATCAAATAGCACATATGGTTGATGTTGGGATAGACACCATAACAGCTGCTTCTTTAATAGGGGCCTTGGCACTTGTTCGGTCTGTTGGGGGAATTCTTGGAGGTTGGATAGGAGATAGAGTAGGTTTGGTTTCCTCTTATATCACCTTTGGTGTTTTAGGATTTATTGGAGTTGTTTTGCTTATGAATTTTTCTGCAGAAAATAGTAAGTTGCCCTATTTTTATGTTTTATTTTATGGTTTAGGCGAAGGAGCGCGATCTATTATGTTTGTTTCTTTAAAAGCGAAAATCTTCCCGGGGAAGAGTTTTGGTCGTATCCTTGGATTTAGTCAGATGGGTTCTGGTCTTGCTTCTGCAGCTGGACCATGGTTGGCAGGATATATTTTTGACGTAAGCGGCACTTACTTCTATGCATTTTCACTGGTTTTGATATTCAAAATATTGTCTGTTTGCACGGTTACATCATGTGCCATTCTTGCCAAAAGAAAAATATTTTATTCCTAAAATTTCAAAAAACTATTTCTTTTTTGTTCTTTTGATTTCCTGTGCCATTTTATGTGCGTTTGCTTGTACAAGAGGATATCTAAACCATTTTTCGTATTCTTTCAGGTATACATTCTCTGCAGCCTTAACTGGAGTTCCATATTTTTTTAAAGCTCGGCTGGTTTCATTTTTTAGCTTTAAAAACATTTTTTTATTATCTTGAATTATTTTTTTCCCTGTTGGAGGCATTGGTCCATGTCCAGGAATAATATGCTTAGCGGGGAATTCTTCTAAAATTTTAAAAGCAGATATCCAATTATGAAAATTCCCAAGTCGATTGACAGGATGGGTTTTGTAGGTAAGAAGATCTCCTGCAAACAAAACTTTTTCTTTAGGCATCCATATGACAGAATCACCCTTTGTATGACAATGATCAATATAAATAAGTTGAAAAATCCGACCACCATATTCAACAGTCAATAAATTTTCAAAAATTACTTTTGGAGGGTCTACTTTTAAAGTTTTGAGTAGATGATCTACTTTTGGGCCTCTGCCAACCATTTGATTTACCCAAATTCCTTCACTTTCTTCTCGATACATTTCTTCTACAGCAAATGAATTTCCAAAAGACATGACACCCATTTTATGGTAATACCCATTGTCTGATGTATGATCAAAATTATGGTGTGTATTAAAAAGAATACCAGGTTGTTTCCTTGTAATTTTTTTCATTCCAGTAGTGAATTCTTTTCTGCATCGAATATCATTGTCTATAACTACAGGCTTTTCTTTGGTTAATATTAAACCAAAATTAGTAGAACCACTTCCTCCAACATAAACATGAATACCATCCTGTATTTTAACAAACCCGCTTTTTTTTGAAGGGGCAGATTCTTTTTGTATTTTAGGCATATTAGGATTCTCCTTGCGTAATTTCAAATTAAGTGAGGTGCTAGAATATAAAAATGAGCGTATCAAAATCATTATTCACTAACAAGACTAAAAGAAATTATAAATTTAGAGAAAAAACATTAAATTAAAAACACTTTAAAAAAAGGGTACCCTTAATATTTTTAGAAAGTTGATTTTTTAGTACAATCATCTTTTGGTTCTTTTAAATAATCTTAGGAAAAATATGATACATATCACAAGACAGGAAGAATTTTCAGCTGCACATAGATTATATAGAGAAGATTGGAGCGATGAAAAAAACATTAATACATATGGGAAATGTGCACATGAAAATTATCACGGGCATAATTATATTGTAGAGGTTACACTTAAGGCTCCTGTTAACGAAGAGAATGGAATGGCTTTTAACTTAGCTGAATTAAAACAAATAATGAGAGATCATGTTATAGAAGTTTTAGATCATAAGAATTTAAATATTGACGTAGATTCTTTTATGAAAAAACGTATTCCTACTGCAGAGAATATAGCGATTTCAATTTGGGAAGCATTAATTCAACATATTCCAGAAAATTTTCTTTTTAACGTTCGGTTATATGAAAATCAACGTAATTTTGTTGATTATAATGGAGGATAGACTTTGGAGGGCAATACTAATTCTTTAGCAGATCGAAGAATTGTTATAACAGGCGCTTCAAGCGGTATAGGCAGGGCTGCAACATTACGCTTTGTAAGATCTGGAGCTAGAGTTTTGGCTGTTGGACGTGATGAAAAAAGACTTACTCAGCTAGGATTTGATTCAAAAAAATTCAAAGGAAAAGTATTTCCTCATATCTGTGATGTCACCAGTCCTGAAGAAATACAAAGTTTATCTGAGATTGCAAAAAAAAGATTAGATAAAGTAGACACATTAATTAACAATGCAGGTGCTATTTTTGTAGATGAAATGCAAAACTTATCTCTCGAAAAGTTTGATTCTGTCATATCTGTTTGTTTAAAAGCTCCTTTTCTTTTATCAAAGGCTTTCATGCCAATGTTGGAAAAAACAAAAGGTAAAATCATTAACGTTTCTTCGATTTGCGCAGTTACCGGTTTTCCCGGCTCTTCTGCTTATTGTGCGGCTAAAGCCGGACTA
>DFQF01000041.1 GCA_002377645.1 Nitrospinaceae bacterium UBA3496
GGATTGATCAATATGTTGTCTCTTGTAAGCCGTTGGACATCAACAAGCTATGCAGATTTAACTATCGTGACTCCCTTATTTGCTACGTCTGGATTTTTTGCCCTGGTTATCAGTAAATTTTTACTTAGAAATGATGAGCATGTTACGATTTGGTCGTTTATAGGTACTGTTTTGATAGTTAGTGGTGGTGCTATTATTACTTGGAATTTATTTTCGGGCTGATTGACGTAACCGAAAAGGAAAGAAAAATGAAATTTCCTAAATCATTGTATCTTTTGCTTTTTGTCACTTTTATTTTTAGTGGGACTGTAGTTTCCGCTTATAATAAAGTGCATCTAGCAAAATTAAAAACTAGTGGTTCCTGTGTGAAATGCGATTTAACTGGAGCAGATTTGAGAAATGCAAAACTTGCAAATGCGAATCTGTCCGGTTCAAATTTAAGAGGGGTGATTATGATTTTAGCTGATTTGCAAGGGGCAAATTTAAGTGGGGCAAATTTGACAGAAGCCAATCTCTCTACAGCAAATTTAACTGGTTCTGTCTCGGTTTCGGCAAATTATAGGTCTGCAAATTTGACGGGAGTAAATTTCCAAAAAGCCAATTTGCAGAAATCTAGTTTTTTGAATGTCCTGATGATGAATTCCAATTTGAAAAAAGCAAACATGAGAGAAGCGAATCTATTTGGAGCGAATCTATCGGGTTCTAATCTTGAAGGGGTAGATCTATCCCTCGCAAAACTCTGTAAAACAAAAATACCTTCCAAGGGATGGAGAAGTTATTTTGTTTCTTATAAGACAATGAATACAAACTGTAAAAAATAGAAAAGAACCTTTTAGAATTCTGGTTCTAAAATGTAGATTCCAGCACCCATTCTTTCTGTGATATAAACAAGTTCATTTTCTGCGACAAAAACATCGTCTATCTGAGTTTGCAACATTTCGTATCTTCCAGCTGCGATTTTCCTGGGTTTACGTTTTGGTGTTTCAGGAACATAATATGCAATTTCTTTAGGGTTTTCTGCATCTTCAATATCAAACACTCTCAACCCTGCATTGAAATAGGTATGGTAAATTCTGTTTGAACTTTTGAATGAATCTTCTCTGTTTTCATGAATGTTATGTGGTCCGAATCGTCCGCCTCTCTCCATGAAATCACCTTCTGGAGTAGGGAGTGTTGAAATAGTTTTCGGATTTTTCTCATCGCTAATGTCCATAATTCGAACATCTTTATGAATATCATCGCAATCGTATGCAGTACACTCATCGGAAACCACGCACAGATCTCTGTCAAGTAACGGAAGAACGGAATGGGTAGCAGAACTCTCATTTGCCGGCCACTGAGTATGACTGATTACTTCTGGTTTGGAAATATCAGAAATATCATGAATGATAAATCCAGAGTCCCACCACGCACCATAACATCTATCCCCTAAAGGCATTGCTAAATGAAGGGTTGCCCTTTTTGTTGGAGCATCAACTTCCTCGAATGTTTCTGATAATTCATCACAGCAACTTGGCATAACGTATTTGCCTTTTGCAGTTTTTTTGAATTCGTCGTTAAATTGTCCTGCTTGAATCCAGTTTCTTTCCTCATCATTCCTCATTCCAGGTAGCGCCCATCTACCGACTTCTTGAGGATCTTCTGGATTGGATAGGTCGATAATTTTAAGGAATTGATCGATATATTCATCATCTCCTGCAGTTATGAAAGCATAGGGCTCATTGAAATAGCACATCCTATGGACTCCTCTTCCACCTACATGAAAAAATGAAAGAAGTTTTAAATCAGGAAGTTTGGATAGGTCGTAAACATCTATGCCAGCTTTGACTGGAGTCCTGTCTCTTCCACCAAATTGTTCATTATTGACAATTAAAATATCTCCCACTATTTGCACTTTGTTGGTATGCGTATTCACAGGGGCAGCAATTTGATTGACAAGCACGGGTTTTCTGGGATTAGATACATCTATGATACTTGTTCCAGCACCTGAACTACCAACATGACCGCAGATAAGGAAATTATCTTTAAGGAGAGCTTGCATAATATCTCCTTTGTTCTCTCCTCCAAAATCACAGTGGCCAAGTAACTTAAATCCTTTTGTTTCTTCAGGTTTTATCTCTTTTCCGGGAGTTCCTCTTCCTGGATAAGGAGCGCCATTGGTGTCAGACATTTCTTTCCCTTTTTTATAGTGAGTTTTTCATGAAAAAATGTACAAAGAGAAAGCATTTATCCCCCAAATTCATCTTTTCAATTTATATATATTGAAGAAGATAACACTCTAAGGCCTTTAAAGACAAGGGATGAACCTAAGCTGTCTTTAAGTTGATTAAGAAACGGTGTGTAAGTACAATCATGTGAAAATTGTCTCGTGAAAAGGAAATAAAACGGAGAAAAAATGTTGCCTTTATCGATGATGCGCTTAATTGTGCTTGCAATTGCGTTCGTGCTGAGTTTCGTAGTAACGCAGAATGTGAGTGGTGGAATGAAAGAAGGAGTAGATGCATATAATAGGCATGACTACGCTACTGCATTGAAAGAATTTAGAGCGCTGGCAGATAACGGAAACGTAAAAGCACAAAATAGATTGGGAAAAATGTATAGCAAAGGTCAAGGCGTTCGCAGAGACTATAAAGAAGCAGCGAAATGGTACAGAAGGGCAGTTTTTCATGGTGATGCAGATGCACAGTTTGCTTTAGCGGAAATGTATTTCAAAGGGCAGGGCGTTTTTAAAAACTTTCGAGAGGCAGTCGTTTATCTTAGGAAAGCGGCTGGTCAGGGACATTCAGAAAGTCAGAATATTCTGGGCGTGATGTATATCAAAGGATATGGGGTTCTTAGAGATAAAGTGCAGGCGTACATGTGGTTCAGTCTTGCAAGTGTTAGCGGAAAAAATAAAACTGCTATTAAAAACAAAGAAACAATAGGAAAAAAAATGAGTCCCGCGCAGATTAAAAAAGCAATGTCATTTGCTAGAGACTGGATGGAAAGGATAAAAAAGAAAGAGGGAAGTAGAAAACGTTGAATATGGAGCAATTTGTTACAAAATCTTCTTTTATTTATCTTTGATTCTCATTTCATTCATGATTTCTCATTATATTGAGTGCTCCTGCCTTTGAAATGGAGAAACTCGTTATGAAAATATTCGGTCTTTGTTTTATCATCTTTCTTTTTATGAGCGTTGCCGTTACAGAGAGTGCGGTGAAGTTAACCGCAATAGAAATCTTTCATCATTTCCCGCTTTGCAAATTAAATAGTTCATATGGACAAAGGTGTAAAACGTTTTCATCTGAAAAACAAAACAAGTTCTCTCCATCTCAGATTAAAGACATAAAAAAAGTGTTTGTAAAAGGAAATAAATTGGAAATTGAAAGTCTCGGTTGGCATTATATTTTTTTTATACAACAGAAAAGTGATGGCGGATTAATTATTCGTTTTATAGACGATGCAACTGAGGGGACTTATTTTGTTAGTATAAACTACGATGTGAAATGGGAGAAGAAAAGGCAAAACTGGTCAATTGTTGGTTCTCAACTTAATTACATATCTGGGAACACAGAGGATAAAAACAGAGTAGGTAAATATTTCTCTTTCTCTAAGCCAGTCTATTTTGTTGGTTCAGAAA
>DFQF01000068.1:0-28297 GCA_002377645.1 Nitrospinaceae bacterium UBA3496
GGTCAAATCACCCTGAAACGAAAGGATTTGGCGTCCTTTCTGAACGACAGAACCCAATTCTTGGCAAGTTTTAGAAAGATTTTCTGAATTTCTTCCACCAATAACAACATTACAGCCTTCGGACAAGAGAACTTTAGAAATTGCGGCACCGATGCCTTTACTCCCACCTGAAACTAGAGCAACTTTGCCATCGAGCATCAAATCCATCTTATCCTCCAGAAATCAACTACTCTCTTCAGAACTATGCGGGATTCTCCAAGGTTTGAGCAATGCGTAGCAATGTCAAAGAATCTGTGCCATCTCCATGGAGAAATGTCAGAAGATCTCGAAACATCTTCTCTGTAGGAGTATCTTTCATCACACCAATTCCACCAAGGATATCCGTAGCTAAAGCTATTGTTTTCAAAGCTACTTGATCACTAAAAACTTTTCCATTTCTAGTAAAACGTGGATTGAAGCTATCATCTTCCTCAACTCCCCAGCAAATTCGCCACATAAACTGTTCTGCAACTTCTATATTCATTAACATTTCAGATAACATCATTTGTACAGTTTGATGTTCAATAATTGGTTTTCCCCCTTGTATTCTTTCTTTTGCATGTGCATAACAGTAATCATAAATTCCCCTACAAATTCCCGTATTACATGCAATTAATTCTGCGCTACCTCGAAAAATAGTAGAGAAAGTCTGAAATCCTCCGTTTACCTCACCAAGAATATCATCCTGATGCACTCTCACATTATCAAAAAAACTCTCTGCGTTTGGATACAATCTATAACCCATTTTATCGTGGACTCTCCCGTAAGTAATACCTTCTTGTTCCCCATGCACTAAGAAACAAGTACTTCCTTCACTAACAGAAACATTAGGATCTGTTCTTGCAAAAACAAGAAGAATCTTTGACCAAGAAGTTAAGGATGTAAAACGTTTTGCCCCATTAATTACCCAGTAATCGCCATCTTTTACAGCAGAGGTTTTTAATCCCAATTCAGGACCAGGCTGACGATAAATGTTGTCTGAACCATAGTCTGGTTCTGTAAGTAAGAAAGACCCTACACAATCATCATCTTCAACAAACATTTTTCCCCATTTATCAAGTTGTTCTTTAGTTCCTCTTTTAAATAAAGCTGTAGCAAGTTTCCAACATTGACTTATACATTTAATCACACCAATTTCTATTTGTGCCCCTGTCCATAAAACCAGTGTTCTTGTCAGAAGATCAGAACCAGATCCTCCATATTCTTCAGGGACAGCTAAAGTTCTTAGACCAAGTTTCGAAGCCTTATTTATAAGTTCGGCAGGATAACAATCTTTTGGATCGGGACGCCGATCCATTTCAGCAGCCACTGGTAAAACTTCACGCTCCATAAAATCTTTTGTAAGATCAGAAAGTGCCTTTTGTTCATCTGTAAAGGGATACTGCATATGCACCTCAAATAAAATTAATATCCGTGTATAATTTTAACCATATAATTTATTTGAATTGTTTCTCTACTTTATGTCAAACGATTTGAAAACTATTTAACTAAATTTTGCTTTCTCTAAGATTCTTCCAACAAAGACTCCAGTCTTTCAATTGAATCTTTGTCCAATTTTTTTTCGTTAGAACAGTAAGTGTTCTCAACAATTCTCTCTATTTTGCTAGTCGCAGGAATAATAGTAGAAATGTTTGAGTCTGAGAGAAGATATTTTAATAATGCTTGTCCAGGAGTGGTAACTCCATACTCTTTCAAAAAACTAAGATCCTTGTTGCAAAGTTTTTTAATTAAAGTTCCTCTCGCATAAATTGGAGAAATTGGTGTCATCACGATAACTCCAAGATTTAAATCTCTAACAATTGGAAACAACATTTCTTTGCAGGTCTTCTCCCCCAAATAATAGGGAATCTGTACCGTATCAAAAACCCCAGTTTTCAGAGCAGTTAAAACTTCTGAATAATTGGAAATACGATAATCCGTAACACCTAAAAATCGAACCTTGCCTTCTTTCCTAAATTCTTCAAGCACGGGAGCAACTTGCCTCCATGAAGACATATTATGGATTTGCATTAGATCTATAGTATCGACCTGCAATCTCTTCAATGTTCTCTCTATACTTTCTTTTGCATCCCTAGGATTTGATTCCAGTACTTTGCTTGCATAAATACATTTATTATCAATAAGATACAATGCATTACCTAATACTTCTTCTGAGCATCCATACATAGGAGCAGTATCAAAAAAATTTACCCCACAATTCACTGCTTTCTCTACTAATGCATCGCAATGCAATTGACCTTCAGAAGATTTTACATCGAGATTCTTGTACGTCCCCAATCCTATCTCGCTGACTAACAAATCAGTTCGACCTAATTTTCTAAATTGCATCAATTTTCCCTATTAAGTTAAATTTCATAATTTTCAAAGTAAACCTTCCCTTACTATTCTTCTAAAACCTTCATAAACATCCTCTCCATATGCAACTGGTGCATGAACTTCAGTTAATTTTCCGTTTTCAATTTTTTTATCTGACGCATAAGGATTGTGAACAACTTTCCCATTTGGGAAAATCAAAGTTGGACTTGTCATAGGAATGTTATTTTTATCTCTTAGATTCATGGAATCGTTGTAATCTTGCATTACTGCTTTTTCAAATTTTCTACGCTCTAAATCATTTCGAATTTTATCCACTTCCAAATTCGACTCAGACGCGATTTCACAAAGCACATCATTCTTATCTATCCTCCTACCTTCATAAAAGAAAGCGCGCCTTAATTTTAAATCAAAGTTTCTAGATTTTACCGGAGATTGAAGAAAAGCACTTTTGTATGCTTCATAAGCAAGTAAAGTCGTACTTAAATATTCCTCATGTGGCCATGCTATGCAAGGAGCAAGTGGTTCTTGTACTGCAACCAAAGGCCACTCCTGATCGACAATATGTCTTGGAGCAGGTCTTTTGTTAATTATTTCTAAAGGAAAAGCTCTCCATGAAAGATTAACTAGTTCTTCAAACTCTTCCCAGACATGATCCAACCGCGCCGCGGCAAGATAAGCCCATGGTCAATGATATTCATGAAAAATTTCAATTGTCTTTTTTTCTTTCATTATTCACATCCTCTACTTGAAGTTGTGCCTTTCCTTTATAATACTTTGGCAACATAAATATTGAAAATAATTTTCTCATATATAAAAATAAAATTGTAACATACAAAAAAACTTTCAAATGAAGGCGAAAATGACATATACAAATCCCGACAAACTAACAATTTCTAACATCCTAGAACAAACCAATACGATTGCGATTGTTGGTCTATCTAATAAAGAATACAGAACTAGTTATAAGATTGGAGAATTTCTACAAAACAATAATTTTACTATTATTCCGGTCAATCCTAATATTGAAGAATCCTTAGGGGTCAAAGCGTATAAGTCACTTCTGGAAATAAAAGAAGAAATTGATATGATAAATATTTTCAGAAGAAGTCACGAAATCTCAAAAATAACAAACCAAACTTTAAAAATGAAACATTTACCTAAATTCTTTTGGATGCAAGAAGGTATTTATGACCCTACTAGCAGAGATAAACTTACTGGAAAAGGGATAACGACAATCCAAGATCTTTGTATAAAAAAAGTATATGAAGAAATCTTTTAAATAAGAAGAGCTAAAAGACTTGCGTAAAAAAATATCCTTAACCTTTATAATCCTATTTATAGCAGGAATCCTTATGATCAGTTTTTTTGAGAAAATTGAAAACTTTTTCCTGTATCATCCCCGTCAATTATTAGACTCAAGTCCAGAAGGGTTAGGTATTAAATATGAGAATGTAAAATTTACCGCAAAAGATAATACCAAATTACATGGGTGGTTCTTTCCTCCTAATTCTTCTGATAACCCAGTAATACTTTGGGCTCATGGAAATGCAGGAAATATTTCACATCGAATAGAGAACATCCTTCTTATGCGTAAATTTTTGGATGTAGGCATCTTTATTTTTGATTATAGAGGATATGGATTAAGCGAAGGAAAACCAAATGAAAAAGGTCTCTACTCAGACATGGAAGGTGCATATCTTTGGCTTGCAAATAGAATCTCTGAAAACCGTATCGTTATATTTGGAAGATCTCTTGGTGCAGCAGTAGCTACAAAGTTATCTATAGAAAAAACCTCGTCACAATCTTTAATTTTAGAATCTCCATTTGAGAATACAATTGAGATGGGGAAAAGGATCTTCCCTTTCCTTCCCTTGGGATGGCTTATAAAACAAAAATATGACACTAAAGCAATTATTCACTCAGTCAAAATTCCATTACTTATTCTTCATGGAGATAAAGATACAATCGTTCCATTCCAACAAGGGAAAAATCTTTTCGACTTTGCCTCTGGACCCAAGCAATTCTTTAAAATCAAAGGAGCCGGCCACAATGACACATATAGTATTGGCGGAACATTTTACTGGGAAACCTGGAAAAAATTTCTTCAAAAGTATAATTAATCAGGGGTAGCTGCGATTTTATTTAGGGTCTCATTCCCTGGCGAAAATATTTCCTCAATTACAAGATCTCCATTTCCAACATTTTCCGTAGCATGCTCTTTATCTGGAGGAAAAACTACTACTCCTCCTCGGGATAGCACTACTTCTTTATTTCCAAAAAAGAATTTCGCTTTGCCTTCCAAAACAATACTTATTTGTTCTTGGTGATGTGCATGTGGATTATAGACTTTTCCTCCAGCACGTATTCTTTGACGTAAGACTGTTATTCTTTCACCAGCAATAACACTTTGTATCCTATCTCCTTTATCGTGTGGAACAATTTCGTCCCAATGGTACGAATCCATTTTATATCCTCCAATATTAAATAAATAGAAAAATTGATTCTTTTATTATTTTCTCTTACATTATCAGTATGGAAAATAATGAAAATACATTCAAACTCCCAGTTGAAAAATCAAAGAACCGGAGATTGATCGGTTATCTTATTTTATGGACATTCATGTTCAATATAATTTTCGCTGTTCTTGGCGGATTTCTATTGAGCGGTCCTTTTTCTTACTTAACCAGATTCCAATTTGGAATTTTATTATGGTTTGGGATTTTATTTTTGGGTTCTATTCTTCTTGCATTTCCAATTATTGGACTTCTAGTTCTTAAAATATCAAAAAATGCTTAAGGTTGAATTATTTTAAGTGTTTGCTAAGTTCTTCTACTGGAACAGGAAGTTTTACTGGTTCTTGAATCTTTGCAGAAAGATCCATTGCAAGACATAACATTAGATTTTCATGACCCTCGGAAGCAGTCGTATGAGGAGTTTCTTCTCCTAAACAGATTCTATCATGCCACGACTTAGTTTCTTCTCGCATCGGCCCCCATAACTGATCAAAAACATAATCGCCTGGTGGATAACTACCTAAGAAACTGACATGTTTACCTTCTCCGGGTCTGTGAGTAGGATGTGGTTTTTCCGTAGCTAAAACAAGGTCTCGATGCGAATCATCAATAGTGAGCACTCCTTCCGTTCCCACAATTCCTATATCCATCGTATACACTTCCCCTGGCCACACCTTAGCAAGCGACCAACAAACCGACATGCTTAACATACTTCCATCATCGTACGTTACAATTGAAAAAGTCGAATCTTTTGTTCCAAACTCTTCCAATTCACCAACATTAGACTTCGCATATACTTCTACAGGTTTTTTTTCTGACATAAACCATTGACATAGATCCATAGAATGAGTCCCAGAAATTACCATGGGAGTTAGACGATGTGGAAATTCGGATTTTAAAGAATTTACCCTGGGATTAAAACTATTCAGAAAAGCTCTCACTACTACAGAAGTTACATCACCCATCTGTCCACTTGCAATTCTATTCTTTGTTTCCATAAATCTTCTTCGAAAACGCTGTGAATAACCTAAAACTGCATCAATCTTTGCATCTTCAATCGCATACACTAATTTTTCTGACTCATCAGGACTGGTAGCCAATGGTTTTTCAATAAAAAGCGAGTGGCCATGTTCAATAGCACCAAGGACTGGACCCATTCGTTCACTTGCAAACGTGGAAATAACAACGGCATCCACTTCACTTCTAGACAATAATTCCTTGTAATCCTGGGTGAAGAAATCTGCCTGTATATCTTCACTTAATTTTTCCCCAACTTTTCTATCAATATCACAAAGACCTATCCATTCAATCGCCGCGTTTTTTCTTGCAAACTCAGCCCGTATTCTACCGATTTTACCGCACCCCACTATTGCCAAACCTACCGAACGTCCTCTACTCATTATCACTCCAGAATGCAAAATTTATTTGTTATCTCAATAACCATAAATGAATTTGATATAAAAAAACAATAAAAATCAAAAAATATAAAACATTAAAAACAACTGTCCCTTGACAAAGAAAACGTTTCATTAATATAAGTTCTACTGTTTCATTCTTTGATTTAAATTTGGAAACTGATAGAATAAAAATTATTCCGGCGTAGCTCAACGGCAGAGCATTCGGCTGTTAACCGAAGGGTTGTAGGTTCGAATCCTACCGCCGGAGCCATTTTTGACTCCGCTCTATATATTTAAATTGATTCTCATTCACAATCTTTCTAATCAATCGTCCTTCTAATTAATTAGAAATCATTTTCTCACTAATTGAAATTGACTGGAGGTAATCTGTGGACCCATATGTTTTTCTTCTGCTTGCAATAGGTGTGATTGTAGGAGCCATTAATTCTGCAACTGGTATAGGATGGGGAATTATCAATGTTCCAATTCTCCTCTCTCTTCCATTCCTGAACACAAAACAGGCAATCTCTCTTTCCGTTCTAGCTGCTTTATTTGTAAATGCAATGGCTTCCTTTGAAAATCTTAGAAGAGGTTATATTGTCTGGCAATATCTAATTTGGATAGCAGCCGGTGGTATTTTAGGAGGATATATAGGTGCATACTTGTTGAGTATCGTTTCTCCTCATATTATAAAAAAAACAGTTGCCATTCTCTGTATCGGAGTTGGAATAAAACTTCTTTTTGATAGATAGAATCGCCTTATTAGTTAAATTGGATGCTCTATTTCAATACATAATGTCTCTACCGTATCAATCAGTAGTTTTATATCTTGTGGCCTTGAAAGCCTGTGATCACCCTCTTTCACTAAAGTTAGATTCACATTTTCACCTTTATAGGAATCCAAAAGTTTTTCTGAATATTTCCATGGAACGTCTAAATCCTTAACTCCATGGATTAAGCGAAGTGGACACCGCAAAGAAATTTCATTGTCTAAAAGTAAATGCTTTCTTCCTTCTTCTATTAACTCTCTGGTAATCGCGTAAGGTTCCTCAGAGTACTCAGAATTTAAATGTAAAATACCCTCTTTATATATTTCTTCTTGCTGATTCTCCGAGAACTGATTCCAAATCAGATCTTCTGTAAAATCGGGCGCCGAAGCAACACCGACAATGCCGTAAATTTCTTTTGGTCTGGCCAAAGCACACAATAAGGATATCCATCCTCCCATACTAGAACCGACTAGGACTTGAGGCCCTATTGCAACTTCATCTAGAACTTCTATGGCGTCATCCGTCCAACTCCCAATAGTTCCTTCGTTAAAATCACCAGAAGAAGAACCATGTCCTGTATAATCAAATTTTACGAAACTTCTTCCTACTGCCTTGCAGTGTAATTCTAAAGAACAGGCTTTTGTGCCTTCCATATCAGAACGAAATCCACCTAAAAACATCACCCCTGGAGAACGTCCATCATAACTGCGATAAGCAATCTGTTTATGATCTTTGGATTCGATAAAAGGATATTTTTCTTCGCTCATCGGAAAACTTCAGTCTGAAATTTGATTAGAGCATCTAGAAATCAATTCAGAAATTGACTCATTTATCCTATTCTCTAATTCTTTTTCGATTAGAATTTCTTGACCATCAAAAACTTTATGGATGCTTCCAATCGATATTTCTACAGGTAAAACATTCGCATTCACAACAGATAAAATCTCTTTCAAATGACGAATAGCGTTATTGGCACTTGGACCCATTGCTACACCAAACAAAGATACATTTTTCCCTTCCAGTGTGGAAGGATACCCCAAATTATCTATAAGCATTTTCAGACTACTACTAAGGCTACCGTGATATTCCGGTGTAACAAATAAAATTCCATCACAGGATAAAACTTTTTCTCGAAGGTATTCGGGATCATTTGAATCGTTTTCAATACCAGGAAGAGTTAGTTGGAAATTTTTTGGATGTATCCATTCGAAAACACAGTCTTTGCCTTCAAACTGAACAGAAATATACTGCATCAGTTTATCTGTATTTGCATCTTTACGCAAACTTCCACTAATTCCAAGAATCATCGGTTTACTTTTTGTGGTCATGGCTTTTCCAAAAAATCAAAGAACTATAGGATCCATATCTTTTAAAAGGGGAAGAACTTCTCTTCCAAAAATTTCTGCCTCTTCTTTATGAGGCCAGCCATTCATAATGAAATGACGAATCCCAATGTCATAATATTCACGAATTGTGTTCGCAACCATATCTGGTGTTCCAACAAACATGGTTCCAGCACCTCCTCTTACTCTATTCACGCCCATCCACATAGTGTCTGTTAGCCAAAGGTTATCTCTGGAACCCATCTCATTTATTCGTTTCTGACCAACAGATTCAGTATTGTTTTTCATGTCGAACCAAAACCCAGTATTTTTCAATTCGCTTTTATCTATGAGTCCTTCAGCAGCCTTTCTTGCCTCTTCCTTTGTCTCTCTAACACAAACCAAATGCCGAATTCCAAATTCAATAGGAGAATGTCTTTCATATTCTTTCGAAAGTTCTGTTACCTCTTTTATATCGCCAGATAGAGTTTTTGGTTCAGCAGCATACATCATATGAACATCAGCATAACGAGCTGCAATTCTTTTTCCTGGGTCGGAACTTCCTGCAAGATAAATAGGTGGATTCGGAATCGTATCTCTATCGGGAAAAATACTGCAGTTTTCAATAGAAAAGAAATTTCCATCGTAATCTAATGGATCTTTGTTTCTCCAGAGACTGGTAACAATATCAAGAAATTCCTCAGTCCTTTTGTATCTGTCCTCATGAGGAAGTGGATCTCCATATCTTTTTTGATCTACCGGTGTACTCCCTGTAACAATATTAAGAGTACATCTCCCATTAGTAAGATAATCCAAACTATTGGCTTGTTGTGCGGCATAAACTGGACCTGTAATTCCAGGACGAAAAGCAACTAGAAATTTTATTTTTTTTGTTTTTGCAGCTACTGCGGACGCTACATTCCAGGCATCTATACAATGAGTCCCACAAGGAACTAGTATATTTGCAAAACCAGACTCCTCGGCAGCAGAAGTCACTTCCGCCAAATAATCTAGTGTTGCAGGTCTATCAGGAACCTTTTGATTTACCTGACTGCCATCTCCTGCACGATGTGAACACAATGCCCAAATAAACTCTGTAGCCATCCATAATTCCTTTAAATTCGAAAAAAATCTTTGCCACGATCAAAAAATCTTAAATATCTTATCCGAAAATGAACGCGAACCTTCATTTTCATCTAAACTTTTGATCATTTCCACAAAATAAAAATGATGGAGAATCGGATTCACATCTATTTCAAATCGAAATGATTGAAATCCCTTTTTCCTAATCCAAACTCGATGCGAACCTATACTTAATTTCTTTGTTGATATTTTCGCATCCGCTTTTCCCAAAAACTTACTTCCTACAAAAATTTCAGCAGGAGAAGGAGAAATATGAAAAGTAATCATTCCTCTACTATTACTTCCTATTGGCACAACAAAATTTGTTTTTTTTCTCAAAAGTCTAAAATGGAAAACCGTAGAAATCTTCTCAGGAAACCGTGCAGTTAACGTATGAGAACCAAATTTAATTCCCTTAAGAACAACAGGCTTTCCTTTCAGTGCTCTTCCACGATTCATGCCGTTAAAAAAAATCATTCCACCATGAGGTTTTGTATTTACACTCACGCTCCCTCTTGGAACATCTATAATAGGATCATCTTGCATAAAAGGAATTTTTGATGCAATTTTGTCTACAACATCTCCTGGGGATAAACTAGGAATTTCTGGTGTAATTTTTTCTAATAGTTTCTTAGAATTCTCAAATCTTTCCGAACCACAACCGACAAAAGAAAACACAGAAATGAACACTACGGCAATAGAAAAGAATGAAGTTTTGCTATAACAGAAAAGAAATTTCATTAAGAAACCTTAAAATGCTAAAATAAGAGAAATAAAAATATATATAGGAAGATAGCAAATAAAAGTGCGGAAAGGAACATAGATATGCAAGGCATAAAAAATCGCCTTACCGGAATGGGCGATAAAAAATTTAGTGCGTTTATTAGAAAAGCGTATGCAAAGGGATTTGGACTCACGAATAAAGATCTAGATAGACCAATAATAGGAATCGCACAAACCTGGAGTGAACTTAATCCATGCCATAGACACCTTCGAGAGGTAGCAGAAGCTGTAAAACGTGGAGTATGGCAAGCCGGAGGTCTCCCTTTAGAATTTCCTACTATTTCTTTAGCAGAAATTTATATGTTTCCAACTTCAATGTTTTTCAGAAACCTGCTTTCCATGGATACAGAAGAAATGCTTAAAGGGCTTCCTCTGGATGGAACAATACTTTTGGGAGGTTGTGACAAAACTGTCCCTGCACAACTCATGGGGGCTGCGAGTGCAGACATTCCATCTATGATAGTGACTGCAGGTCCAATGATTGGAGGTCATTACAAAGGAAAGAGAATTGGAGCATGTTCTGACTGCAGAGGTCTTTGGAACGAACACAGAGCGGGAGTCTTTGATGACGAAAGCCTCGATGAGGTACAAGATGAGCTTTTCCCTTCTGCTGGAACATGCATGGTGATGGGAACTGCATGCACCATGGCGTCTCTAGCGGAAGCAATGGGTATGATGTTACCAGGTATGGCTGCAATTCCAGCCGTGAATTCAAAAAGACTTCGATTGGCTGAAGAAAGCGGAAGACAAATCATGACTCTAATAGAAAAAGGGATTACTCCTTCAAAAATTATCACTAAAGAATCCTTTGAAAATGCTATTAGAATTCTAATGGCTGTTGGCGGATCAACTAACGCAGTTGTTCATCTTCCTGCTATAGCAGGAAGATTAGGAATTGATCTTCCTCTGGAATTATTTGATGAACTATCTAAATCTACTCCACTTATTGTTGATATTAGGCCATCTGGAGAAAAATATTTAATGGAAGACCTCGCGGCAGCAGGTGGCATCCCCTGTGTAATGAAAGAATTAGAAACCCTTTTACATGGTGATTGCATTACGGTCACGGGAAAATCTATTTCTGAAAATTTAGAAAATATTAAAGGCCCTGAAAATTGGCAAGATGTTATTTACAAAAGAGAAAAACCTATATCACCAGAAGGTGGACTCGTAGTTTTATATGGAAGTCTTGCTCCAGATGGTGCTGTTTTAAAAGTTTCTGCAGCTGACCCTAAAAAATTGCAGCACAAGGGGAAAGCCGTTGTTTTTAAATCTCAAGAAGATATGGACAAAAGAATCGATGACCCTGACTTACCTGCAACTAAAGATAGCGTCTTTGTACTTCAAAATTCAGGTCCAATAGGAGCTCCCGGGTTCCCAGAAGCGGGTTTCTTGCCTATTCCTAAAAAACTCTTAGAAGCAGGAGTCAGAGATATAGTTAGAATTTCTGATGCACGAATGAGTGGAACTTCTGGAGGAACAACAATTTTACATGTCGCACCAGAAGCTGCGAAAGGAGGTCCTCTCGCATTAGTTGAAGATGGAGATATGATAGAACTTGATGTGCCAAACAGAAAACTCAACTTACTCGTAGAAAAGGAGGAACTAGAAAACAGAAAACAAAATTGGCATCCTCCAAAACCTCAATATAATAGAGGTTATGGAAAGATTTTTCTCGATCATGTCTTACAAGCTCCACAGGGATGCGACTTTGATTTCTTACAAAAAGAGCCTGAATAAGAACTATTTAAAATTTAACACGAAAGCCAAAAATGTGTGGTAGATATTCTCTTTCAGAACCAGAACATTGTATTCATAAGTTAACTGGCTTCTCTAGAGGAAAAACAATAGAACCAAATTTCAATATCTGTCCTGGGACACATGTTCCGGCCCTGCTAGGCATGGAAGAAAAGAAACCTATTCTTTCACTTTTGCAATGGGGATTGATTCCATTTTGGGCAAAAGAGAATAAAACTCTTCCTTCTTTGATTAATGCCCGCGTAGAAACTATTACTGAAAAACCTTCTTTTAGAACTCCATTTCGCTACAGAAGATGTCTCCTCCCAGCAGATGGTTTTTTTGAGTGGAAAAAAGAAAATAGAGAAAAAATACCTTATTTTATCTCTCTGAAAAACAAAAATCCTTTTTTCTTTGCAGGAATTTGGGATCAGTGGGTCTCAGAACAAGGGATCGAAAAACAAACTTTCGCTATTCTTACTACAAAAGCAAAAGGTCATATTTCAAACATACACGAAAGAATGCCAGTAATTTTCTCAGGTAGTAAAAACAAAGATTGGTTGAATCCAGAAATTAATTCACCAAAAAAAGTACAAGGAATTCTAGAGACCTCAACAGAAATTTCTTTTGAAATAAATAGGGTAAGTAAGTACGTAAACAATCCCAGAAATAACGGGATTGAATGCATTACTTCTGTTACAGCTTGAAAAAGACTTTTATTGGAATTAACTTATTTTCCTGAAAGTGTTGCGCTGATAAATTCTCGATTCATCTTTGCTATATGACTAATACTTATTTCTTTTGGACAAGCGGCTTCACATTCAGCATGATTAGTACAGTTTCCGAATCCTTCACTATCCATCTGACCAACCATTTTAAGAACACGTTGTTTGCGTTCAGGATGACCCTGAGGAAGATTTGCTAAATGAGAAACTTTAGCAGAAACAAACAACATCGCGGAACCATTCGGACAAGAGGCAACACAAGCTCCACATCCAATACATTGTGCAGCATCCATAGCTAAATCAGAATCCTGTTTAGGAACTAGGATAGAATTTCCGTCAGGAGCACTTCCTGAATTAGCAGAAATATAGCCACCTTTTTGAATAATTCTGTCAAAAGAAGAACGATCAACTATCAAATCTTTAATTACAGGAAAAGCTTTGGATCTAAAAGGTTCAATGGTAATCGTATCCCCATCCTTAAAAAACCGCATATGTAACTGACAAGTCGTCGTACCCTTATTACCACCATGTGCCTTTCCGTTAATTACGAGAGAACACATTCCACATATTCCTTCTCTACAGTCATAATCAAAAGCAATTGGTTCTTTGCCATCAAGAATCAACTGTTCATTTGTCACATCTAGCATTTCGAGAAAGGACATTTCTTGTATGATATTATCAACTTCATATGTCTCGAAATCTCCTTTTTCTTGAGTATTCTTTTGACGCCAGACACGTAGAGTCAATTTCATTATTTATAACTCCTTACACTTGGTTGTACTGATTCGAATTCTAACTCTTCTTTATGAAGTTCAGGAACTTTAGATTCTCCTTTATATTCCCATGCTGAAACATGTGAGAAATTCTCATCATCTCTCAGTGCCTCTCCTTCTTCAGTCTGATGCTCTTCTCTAAAATGTCCACCACATGACTCTTCCCTACTGAGAGCATCCCTACACATCAGTTCCCCAAAATCTAGAAAATCCGCAACTCTAGCTGCTTTTTCAAGTTCTCCATTATTTTCACTACCTGCCCCAGGAACATGAACATTTTGCCAGAACTCCTCTTTTAAAGCAGGAATTAAATTTAGAACTTTCTCTAAACCTTCTTTCGTTCTTGACATCCCACAATATTCCCAACAAAGCAGACCAAGTTCTCTATGGAAAGAAGTAACTGTTCGTTTCCCTTTCACATTAAGCAGACGGTCTAAATGGGAATTTACACCATTTAGTGCTTCTTTGAACTCGTCTTTTTCGTTCGTTATCTCTCCATATTTCTCTCCTGCCAGATAATTACTTACAGTATATGGAGCAACAAAATATCCATCTGCCAACCCTTGCATCAATGCACTTGCACCAAGTCTATTAGCACCATGATCTGAAAAATTAGCTTCTCCAAGAACAAAAAGCCCAGGGATATTACTCATTAAATTATAATCTACCCAGAGACCTCCCATTGTATAATGCACAGCAGGATAAATTCTCATAGGAACGCTATATGCATTCTCTCCAGTAATTTTCTCATACATATCGAAAAGGTTTCCGTATCTCTGTTTGACAAGATCCAGACCTAGTCTTTCAATAGAATCCCTGAAATCAAGATACACACCTAAACCTGTATCACCAACGCCTCTACCTTCATCGCACGCACGCTTAGCAGCTCTAGATGAAATATCTCTTGGAGCTAAGTTTCCAAAACTAGGATACATACGTTCAAGGTAATAGTCGCGCTCATCCTCAGGAATCTCATCAGGATGACGTTTGTCACCAGCTGTCTTAGGCGCCCAAACACGTCCATCATTTCTCAAAGATTCTGACATTAATGTGAGTTTTGATTGATGATCTCCGGTTACCGGAACACAAGTCGGATGAATCTGCGTATAACAAGGATTTGCGAAACCAGCCCCTTTCTTATACGCCTTAATTGTAGCACTTACATTGTTTCCCATTGCATTAGTAGAAAGATAAAAAACGGGGCCGTATCCACCTGTTGCTAAGATAACTGCATCTGCAGCATGAGCCTCTAACTCTCCAGAAACTAAATTTCTAGTAATAATTCCTTTTGCTTTTCCGTCTACAAGAACTAAATCTTGCATTTCTGTCCTGGTATGCATACGGACCTGACCAGTCTCAATCTGCCTACTTAATGCAGCATATACACCGAGGAGTAATTGCTGGCCTGTTTGTCCTCTCGCATAGAAAGTTCTAGAAACCTGCGCTCCACCAAAAGAACGATTTGCAAGCTGACCACCATATTCACGTGCGAAAGGAACACCCATAGCAACACATTGGTCAATAATGTTTGCACTTACCTGGGCTAGACGATATACATTCGCTTCACGTGAGCGAAAATCTCCACCCTTAATTGTATCGTAGAAAAGTCGATAAATACTATCACCATCATTTTGATAATTTTTTGCAGCATTAATACCACCCTGGGCTGCTATACTGTGCGCTCTTCTTGGGCTATCCTGAAAACAAAAACAATCTACATTATATCCAAGTTCACCGAGTGAAGCTGCCACTCCTCCTCCTGCAAGTCCCGAACCAACAACAATGACTCTATACCTTCTTTTATTAGCAGGATTAACGAGTTTCATATCAAAACGACTATTATCCCACTTATTCTCTAAAGGTCCTGAGGGTATATTCGAATCTATTTTCATTCTGCAACCTCTCTAAGGGAGTTTCAAAAGTCCAGCAATAACGGATAAAGGAATAGAAATAAAACCTACAGAAATCAAAAACGCCAACAAGGAACCCACTTTTTTCAGAGCTGTATTCTCAGCGTAATTTGCTATTCCTAATGTTTGAAAAAGACTGGAAATTCCGTGATTTAAATGCAATCCAAGAAGAATCATTGCAACTATATAAACAATTGAGACTGTTACATTAGAAAAACCAATGACAATCATTTTATACACGTCAAATCTTCCCTGCGAATCTACTAGCGAACCGAACTCTGGATTTGTGATATGCAAGGTGAAGTGCAACAAATGATATATTACAAAAACAAGAACTAAGGAACCACTTAAAATCATAGATTTCGCTGAAATTGAAGTAGTCATAGACTCTAACTCCGAATAATCGTTAGGTCTTGCACTTTTATTAATCCTCCAAAGCCTTACAGCAGAAGCAATGTGGATAATAAAAACGACTAAGAGGCCAATTCTGGCAACCCAAAGAAGGCCACCAAGATCTTTTAAACTCTGTGCATATGCATTTGCGGCTTCTGGTCCAAGAAACACAAGAAGGTTTCCTGAAACATGAGCAATCACGAAAAGAAACAGAAGAAGTCCTGAGACTGCCATTACTAATTTAGTTCCAATGGAAGATTGGAACAGAAGCGTTACACGGCTCATTAAAACTCCACAAAAAACAAGTTTCGGTCTAATTGGCTATATCATAAAAACAAGAAAAAAATGTATAGTGGATGAATTACTAGGTCAACTGCGTTTATAATAAAAAATAAAAAAATTATCCAAGTTAGTAAGTTAACTTTCTAAAAAATGATATTGAGGAAGCAATGCAAATACCATATGACGAAAAAAAATTTGATTCTCTCATGGATGACTCTGGAATTGATCTTGTCCTTGCAAATACAAGACAAAACATTCGATATCTATCCGGTGGATATTTCTTTCACTTTCATGAAAGGTTTACTGCTTTCGGTGAAAGTCAATACACTCCTTTGGTTGGAGTCCCGAAAGGTAAACAAGACCAGTCTTTCTACATAGGCCATCAAAATGAATCCGGCCAAGCTACGGAGGAAAATTTGTGGTTCACAAACAGAATTAACTGTCAAAGAGTAACGTCTGTTTCAGGAGAAAATGCAGCAATCGCGATTAAAAAATTAGGTCTTGAAAAAGGTACTATAGCAGTAGAAAAAGATTTTCTTCCCTCAAGCGCTCTGGATACAATGAGAAAAGAACTTCCTGATGCAAATTTTGTTGAAGCACTTTATGTTCTAGAAGAACTTAGAGCAGTAAAATCAGATGAAGAAATTGAACTTATGCGCAGAATTACAGAGGCAGATGCCGAAGCTATTGAACTCGGGTTTCAATCTGGAAAAGGTGGAACTACTACTAAAGAAATTGCGCAAACAGTCGAAAGAGAACTTACCAATAGAGGAGTTTGTTTTCTGTGGGTTTTCACTTCTGCTGGCACAAAAATGCTTCGTGCCCCATCCAATAAAACTTGGGAAATAGGAGAAGTCCTTCATCTAGATGCAGGAGGTTCAGAAAACGATTATCTCACGGATGTTTGTAGAATGGGTGTCCGCGGAGAACCATCGAAACAAGCTTCGGATGTATATACAAGTTGTCTTGCTATTCAGGATGAGGTTCGTTCTGTAATACGAAAAGGGGAACACTACAATACAATTTATAATCTTGGAGAAAAACTGGTAGAAGAATCTGGGCACGGAAGTTACGGCTCTTTCATAATTCATGGAGTTGGATTGATTTCCCATGAACAGCCTAGATTCGGCCCGGATATAGAAAGAGAACTAGAAAGTGGAATGATGATTTCTATAGAAACAGACATAAGACATCCAGAAGTTGGATATGTAAAATTAGAAGACACTGTAGTTGTAACAGATACAGGATGCGAAGGACTTGGCGACGCAGGAAGGGAGTTTTATACAATCATCGAATAAATCTATAGAAGGAGTCTCCGATGGCAAAGATACCGCCCAAATTTGTAGGTCTCCAGCATATAGCAATAAAGGTACATGATATTGAATTAGCCCGCCGGTTTTATACAGAAATACTTGGATTTACTATTACAGAAAACTATAAACCGGGAGAAATTCCGGATTTTCCTTTTGGATTGTGTTTCATGCGGTGTACGGAACTGCATCATGACGTGAATCTTGTCTATTGGCCAAAAGGAGAAGTGAATTCTGAAGAACAGCGTTCCTTTGACTCTATACAAGTAGGAGTTCATCACTTTGCTCTTCAGGTAGAAAACAGGAATGTGCTAGAAGAGTGGAAATCTCATTTAGAATCAAACGAAATCGAAATTTTCTATGGCCCTGCAATTCATAGTCCTACACATCCAGAAGGTGATGGATTATGGGGAGAGAATCACGCTTTATATATAAGCGACCCCTCTGGGAACTCTATTGAAATTTTCTGCGACATGGCCCCTATGGACCCATATACCAACAGAGTAAACGAAAAATGGTTTAGAGACCGTCTAAGCAGAGATGGTCATAATCCTATCGACTACGACCCGCCACAAGCAGGAAAGATTGATTAGATAATGAAATATGAGTATATTTCTCGTCTGTTTGTAAACAAATAAAATGCTATTCGATTTTATAAATTTTCATTGCATTTTCTTTTGAAATTTTAAGTGCAATATCAGATGGCAATAAGGACAAAAAATATTTAGTTGCCTTTAGCTTCTGTATATTTCGTCTGCCAAATTGTGCACCTGGTCCAGCTCCTTTTATATCTGGCGAAATGAAAAATGAGTCAGAACCAATAACAAAACGGTCTGGATGACGATTGAAAAGTTTACTCCAAACGGGTTCTATTTCTCCAAAACTCAGTATTTTATTAAACATCGGTGCTCTTCCACCTACTACCCGTAAACTTACATAAAGATTCGGATATTTATCCATCAAAGAACTTATCAAAGAAGCAGACATTGAACCCAAAGGGTCAGATCCTCCGTGAGCCCAAACAATTTTCGCTTTTAAATTATGAGCCAACAACTTTTTCAAAGCAGGAATTGTTGCTGGCAAGTTATCGGGATTATCCGCATCTTTAAAACGAAATGGTGTAGGCATTTCCTTACTTGTCGCATCCATATGCAGATCAATTGGAACATCAAATTGTGCTGCGACATCTGCTAAAATTTTGAGGAGAGGATGATCTGCTGGAACAAATTCATATGGATGACCAGACACTGCAGAAATATGAAGAGATGCCATTTCACCAAAACCAATAGCACCATCTTTCAAAGTTTTAACTGCTAATTTACGAAATTCTCTCTTAATTTCTTTCGTAATTAAACTTTTATCTCTATATTTATGCAATAAAACATTTAAAGACCCTCCTCCTCCAAGGAACAAAAATCGATCCTTATTTTCATTTAAGGCATCAATAAAAGCAGAATAATCATACCCATCAACGCTTGGGATTTGGGGTGGAGACATTATTATTGCTTTTTCGATTCCTATCCGGTTCATTACCTCGAGAGCAGCATCTACTGCACCTTCATAATCTACGTTATCTCCTCTTCCACCGACTAAGTGAACGTGCACATCAATGAAATCTATAGCCAAAATAGATCTGTTTTGGGAAAAAGAGAAAAACATAAAGAAACATATAAAAACGATAAATTTTTTCATTTTCTAAGTTTGACAGAAAAAGTCATAGATTTCTATCAGAAAGAATATTGCAATGAGTAATAAAAGAAAAAATATAAAAAGGTTTTTACTTTTTACTCAAACCAAAAGTCGCAAGAAAAAGGAAAATCCATCCTATTAAAAATGCGGTACCTCCTACTGGAGCAACAAGTACCAAGGCACGAGAACCAGTAGAACCAAGTATATACAAAGACCCTGAAAACAGAATAGTTCCAATCACAAAAAACCATCCAGAAACGTTCAAAAAACGGGAAGGATATCGTTCTGAGATTAAGAACACTGCAACTAATGCTAAGGCATGATACATTTGGTATTCGGCTGCAGTTTTAAAGGCAGCTAGTTCTTTTGGACCAACCTTTCCTTCTAAGCCATGAGCACCAAATGCTCCAGCAGCAACGGAAATAAAACCGCTTAATGCAGCAATCGTTAAAAATAACTTTTGATTCATTTCTAACCTCTTGGAAGCATATTATACCGCCGTAAAACCGCCATCAATTAATAGATCTGACCCTGTCATAAAAGAAGATTCATCACTAGCGAGGAACACGGCTCCCGGGGATATTTCATCAGGACGTCCTAAACGATCAAACAGAGTGAAATTATTTTGACGTGCATGCTCTACATTATCATAATTTTTTACATAACGACCGGTTTCTATCGGTCCGGGAGAAATAGTATTACAACGTATTCCCTGTTTTGCATGATCTAGGGCGATTGCTCGTGCCATATTAATCAATCCTCCTTTAGCGCCGCAGTACCAAGGTCTTCCAGGTCTTGCTACTCGACCCAATTGAGAAGCTATCAATATAATGCTGCCTCCTCCGTCTTTTTCCATTTCAGGAATAGCGTGTTTAGAAAACAGAAAAGAACTGTTGAAATTCACATCCATTACTCGTCGCCAATCCTCCGCATCTATCTCTGTCAAAGGACCATGCTCAAGATCCATAATTGCGTTACTTACAAGAACGTTAAGTCCCCCGAAAGAATCAACCGCTAATTTCACAGCATCTTCGGCCGCACTTTCTTGAGAAACATCTCCAACCATAGCTATTGCTTTACCACCATCCTCTCTTATTTTTGCAGTAGTCTGATTTGCAGATTCTTCATTAATATCCATACAAATTACGGCAGCACCTTCTTTTGCAAAATCGAAACAGATAGCGCTTCCTATGCCACCACCTGCTCCTGTCACGATTGCTTTCTTATTTTTTAATCGCATATGCATTTCCTTTTTTTTCTATTTTTTTAAAAACGTAACAAAATATTTTCTAAGTGATTTATAAAATATATATCCTAGGAAAATATGAAACAATGAATAATAATATACATATACTACTAAATTATTTTTTTGGATATAAAATTAATGAAAGAAAAAGAACAAGTCTTTAGAGTTGGCGGATTTTGGCGTTGGTTATTCTCTATGATAACTTGGGGTTCATCTGGAGATTTCACATATAATGATGAAGGAATTGAGTATAAAAGCAATGTCATGAACTTTGGTGGTCATTTCAAAGCAAATTGGAATGAAATACGAATAATTTCCAAGGGGAAATTCCTTGATTTCATTTTTTTTCCACGCGAATGCGAAAAAATAGAATTGCAGAACGGTAGAGTTCTAAAAGTAAAATGGCAAACACCATTGTCATTTGAAAACAAAAGCAACAGAGATATTTTTTTCAACTACGCTCAAAAGAAAGGGATTAAAATAAAAGATTAGGATTCCTATTCATAAGAGCAACAATAATCCGTAATTTGATGAATTCTCACATTAAAGGTACTAGTTGCAGGAACATCAAAAGTCTCCCCTTCTACTATTCTCACCCAATTAGATTGTCTGGGTAGGAGAACATCAAGTTCTCCATTTAAAATTTCCATCTGCTCTTTTTTCTGGGTACTAAATTCATATTCGCCAGGCAACATAACCCCAAGAGTTTTAATTGTTCCATCTGAAAATTTTACAGTATGACTAATAACTTGTCCTTCAAAATAAATATTTGCTTCCTTTACAATAGAAACGTTATCAAATTCTGTCATTTTCCACTCCCTAAATTTACTTTTAGTTACTTTCTAACTTCTCATAATTATACAAAATCATGTTTTTGATTAATTTGCATCAAAAATGCATGAATTGTTTTGGTAGTAGGAACAGAAATACCATGCTTTGCTGCATATCGTATAACGGCGCCCGTCATGGCATCCGCTTCCAGAGGATTCCCTGCTAGTTTGTCTGCAAGCATGGATGTAGTTCCATCAGGAGGCTGTCCATGAATTCGTTCTATCACCTTCTCTGCAAAATCTAGTGGCAATTTAGCTCCTTCTGCTCTTCCAACTTCCGCACATTCTTTTGTCAGTTCATAACACACGTTCGACACAGAAGGCTCTGATACAATTCCTCTACCTGCAGACGTTATCGCTGTTGCAGGACCAGCAGCCACATTGACGCATAGCTTACTCCAAGTCTCAGTAGTGAAATCAGTAGTTAATTCGACAGAAAGATCCGTCTTAGAAAAGATATCCTGCAAGTCCCTTCCCTCTTCTGAATCTGAAGCAATCAGTTTTGCATGAGAATTCTGCGTAACTTCACCCGGTGAAAATCTATCAGCCGGACAATTAACTACTACCGGAAGTATTTTTGCTCCAAAAGAAAAAGGAGCAACTCTCTCGAAATGCTCGACACCGTTTTGTAAAACTGCTATTGATGCTTTTGAACCACACAGTGCACGCAACCAACCAGATGCACCCTCAACTTGATGCCCTTTTACCGCAAGAAGAATCCAGTCAACTGGGGATACTTTGCTTGGATCTGTTTCACAGCGAACAGGACAGGAAATCTCATTTAAAGAAATATTTCGCACCTTCTCTTCTATATTTTTTCTTTTAGTGGGATGCATGTCTACGCGCATATCTTGACCAGAAGGGAGCGTGACCTTAACCAAATCGAATGGAGTTCTCACACAGAAAATGACTTCATGGCTTGTAAAAAAAGCCAACCTAGCACCAAAAACACAACCTATTGCACCAGCTCCAACTACTGCTATTTTAGACATTATACCTCGTAAAACTGATATTGGTTAAACACATCCAGGTCCTCTCACTTCTTGATCTGATGCATTTTCTGGAACTAAACTCGCAAGAAACCTTTGAGGATCTTTTTCAAACTCTTCGCTCATAGATTGCAATTGGGAAAGCAACAATTCTTTTTTCATCAAACCAATTTTATAAATTCCTATAGGATTTACAAGTTTCATGAAATAATGATTGGGAGCACCATATTCTACTGAACAATTCGAAGGTTTCTGAGCCACCAATAACTGATCCGAAAAAGTATTGACAAATGTAATAAAAATCGGTTCTTCTTTAAGATCATCAGGGATTTCGGGAAATCGAGATACAATTTCTTCAACCAACATGTTTATCTCCTTTCTTATACTCAAAAGATAAAATAATTTTAACTATTTTTTTCTTCATCAATTACCTCTTTTAATGCCTCGCATCCAGCAATAAGTACCATCATACCACAAGGAGCAAGAATAGATTCAAATGCTTCCAAACATTCCTGATATGTTGCTCCTAATTTAATCGCTCTTTGCAAATGAAGTTTGATTTGACTGTGAGCAGAAGGATTACGAACTGCAATTGCTATAGATATAAATAGTTCACGGAGTTTCTCAGGCATCTCATTCTCTTTGCCCATGATATAATCCTTGAGATTTTCATACCGCTCAATAAGTTCAGGATCCATATCGCAAAGAAGTTCAAATGAAGGAAACACAAATCCTCTTTTCGAGAGCATTTCTTCATATTTTTTTCTTCCAATTTTATCCATGAAATCACTCTACCTCATTATTTAATCTGTATAATAGCCACCATTAACATCAAATGCTTCTCCTGTAATATGTGCTGTTTCTTCACTTGCTAAAAAAAGAGTGGCAGAAACAATTTCCTTAGGCATTGCAAATCTTCCCATTGGATGTTTAGCCAAAGAAGCTTTCAAAGTATTTGCATCAAATTGGCTCATCATATGTCCATCTATAGGACCTGGAACTAAACAATTCACTGTAACTTTGGTTTTCGCAAATTCTCTAGCTAGATTAAATGTCATAGCTAAAATTCCACCCTTGCACGCACCATAAGTCAGGTTCGTGCCTATTCCTCCATGTTTTCCTGCACCTGAACCAAATAAAATAATTCTACCTGAAGCAGACTCACATAAAAAAGGAAAAGACTCTTGTATGAAAAAATAGGGCGCAAGTAAATTAATATTTAAAGCATATTTCCAGTCACTTTCACTGAGAGACAAAGGATCATTTACTTGCATATATGCTGCTGTGTGAATAAAGATATCACATCCTCCTAACCAATTCAGACTCTGTTGCGCAATATCCTTAATTTGTTCTGTTTGATTAAAATCAATAGAAACATATTTCGCAGTTCCTTTTATATCTTCCATAGCGTTGACTTTCTCGGGACTTCTTCCCACACCAAAAAGCTTCGCTCCAGACTTCAAAAAAGAATTCGCAAGAACACTTCCAACATCACCTGTCACTCCAGTGAGAAGAACTTTTTTCCCTTTAAAATCAAAATCAAGTGACAAAGAACTTTCCCCTTATAAAAAAAACGTGTAAAAAGAATAAAGGATCGTCGCTATTGTTTTATAAAACAAAAACCGTTACTCAGTATACCTTAAAATTCACTTCAGGAGTTTTCATGAATATAGTAGAAGATCTTGAAAAAAGAGGACTACTACACGATTACACAGACAATCCAGAAATGATCGATGCACTTTCCAAGAAATCTGTAAGTGTATACTGTGGTTTTGATCCTACAGCAACTAGCCTCCATATTGGAAGTCTCATGCCGATTATCTCCCTCGCAAGATTCCAGAAATATGGACATACTCCAATCTTACTTATTGGGGGCGGTACAGGAATGATCGGAGATCCTTCTGGCAAGTCTGAAGAGAGGAATCTTCTTGATGGAGAAATTTTAGAAAAAAATATAGCGGGTATTACATCTCAGTTACAAAACTTAATTGATTTTGATTGTGGAACAAACTCCGCAAAGATTTTAAATAATAATAGTTGGCTTAGCAAAATGAACATGATTGAATTCTTAAGAGATATTGGAAAGAATTTTTCAATAGGATACATGATGTCAAAAGAATCTGTGAAGAACCGAATAAACGAACGTGGTATTTCCTACACAGAATTTACATACATGATTCTTCAAGCCTACGATTTTCTTCACTTATTCGATACCGAAAAATGTCAATTGCAAATAGGTGGATCAGACCAATGGGGAAACATAACTGCGGGAATTGAATTGATTCGTAGAATGAGAGCACAAAACTTATGGGGCATTACATTTCCTTTAATCACAACTTCAAGCGGAAGAAAGTTTGGAAAAACTGAAAAAGGAAATATTTGGCTAGACCCTAAACTAACCAGTCCATATCGTTTTTATCAATACTGGATACAAACAAACGACGACGATGTTATTAAATTCCTATCTTTCTTTACTTTCCTCACAGAAAAGGAAATTAAAGAAATTGGAACCTCACAAAAAGAAAACCCGGAAAAAAGAGAAGCACAACTTGAACTTGCAAGGCTAGTCACTTCTTTTGTACATGGAAACTCTGCAACAGAAAGCGCATTGAGAGTTTCCGATTTACTTTTCACAGGTAATATAGATGGGATAAGTGAGGAAGATTTAGTTTCTGTCACTAATGAAATGCCTCATACTGTGTACGAAAACGATTGTCCAATTTTGCTAATAGATATCTTAACCGAAACAGGTATGTCTAAATCGAAGAGTATGTCTCGAAAGGATATTGCAGGAGGAGGAATTTATCTCAACAACGAAAGAATCACAGAAGAAAAAACAGAAATTTTGGACAAACAACTTCTTTTTGGAAAATACTTCCTGCTTAGAAAAGGAAAGAAAAATTATCACTTAGTTGAAATAAAAAATTAGTGTTTTGAAAAATTACTTAGATAGTTCTTCTAAAATTGCAATCTTCATATCTTCTTCATCACCATCGAAATTTTCAAATATATAATTGGAGACCATAATCTTTACTTTCTGAATATGCTGTTGAAAATCCTCCAAATACCTCGACACCCCAAACCGAAGATTTTTCTCTTGGTCTTGAACGAAAATGTCCAAGCGTATATCTCTTTGTATCAATAAATTCATTGCACACAGGAGTTCTTTTTTTTCATTAAGATCAAAAATAATTTTCCTTTCAATTTCACCTCCAAAAACTAGTCGAAGAATAAATTTCGAATCTGATAAAAAATCAGGAGCCAGAAACCGAACATTTGTGAATTCAACTCTTGAATTTGCGTGTATTCCCACAATAAGATACGTATCCATTCCAACAAAGAATCTGAATAATTCACTTACTTCATTTTGTTTGATTTCATTTTCAAAGAGTTCTGTAATCCAATCGGGCAATCTTTCTCGACCGGGATAGGCAATTGGAGTTTCGCCTTCATCAAGTAATCTAAGACGGCTTGCCCAAGTTAGGATTAAATCAAAAATCGGAGGGGAAAACGTAACTAGTTCTTTTTCCCATGGCAAAATTCCGTCAAGGAATCCTTTCATACTTCTGGTAATCTCATGACAGAAATTTAACACATGAGTAGTTTTTGTTTTATCTTTAATAGAATACAAGTTACTTTTTACGTATTCTAGAATTTTTACTCTGCTAACTAATTCATTAAAATCAACGTGGTCACATATATCTGTATATCCAGAATAATCATGCTGAATATACTCTGGAAAAAAAATGGTGATTTGTTCATAAAAATCACTTGATAGAGTTTCTAGACCACGATTGATACTCTGAAGGCGTTTTGAAAAATTTTTCGCTTTTTCAATCGTAAAACGAACGGCATCTGCGTCTTCTATTTTCCAAAATTCTCTCAATTCATCTTTCATTTGCTCTTCATTTAGATTTTCCTTTGCTAGTCTAACAGTCAAAAGACTAAAGAAAGCATCCCTAGCTAATGCAAGTGATGACAACTTGCCAGGAGTGGAACTCAAAGAAGTAAGTAAAAGATAAAGTGTCCCAGGTTGAATCTCAGGACCATTTTTATAAAAAAGGTCTTTTAGATTATTTAAGTCTTTAAAAACTACATCAAAAGTTAATCCACTTAAAAGTCTTAGGCTTGCGAATGAGAGGGGGAGAACTTCTTCATATATTGCAATTTCTCCTGTATCTTTAAAGAAAGAAACGTGAATCATTTCTCTTATTTCTGATTCAACCGGACCAAAACTTTTTTCTAAATAAAAAATTGACCTTTTACTGATCCAATTCAACAAATCGTCGTTCTTAATTATTTGCATAGGAGTGACCCTATTTCTTCACTTTTTTTGATTAGTAGAGATTGCAGAAGATTCAGGCAAAAAACGATTCTGTATAATTCTTCCAGAATAGAAAAGAAGTATCGCTGTAGCCAGAAAAATTAACTGAATTCCATAAGATGCGGGATTATACATCCCCCATATAAGAGCTACACAGCAGTCAATCATAGCAATAAATTGGAGAATTCGTGAGAAAATATACATTATTTAAGCATACTAACAGCAGTTCTAATCCTATCAATTCCCTCTAAGATATTCTCTGTTGAGGTGGCATATGAGAAACGTATAAAATTGTCATCTCCAAACCCAGCACCAGGAACGGCAGCACATCTGGCATGTTCTAAGAAGAAAAGACCAACATCTACAGAATTTTGAAGAATTCCCTCCGGCCCTTCCAACCCAAAAAGACCGTTAATTCTTGGAAAAACATAAAATGCGCCCTTGGGCATGACAACATCAATCCCATCTATACTACGAAGTCCTTCAACAATTTTCTTTCTTCTTTCATCATACTTACTTATCCAGTCATTAAGAAAGTCATGAGACCCTTGTAGTGCAGCAATTCCACCATACTGAGCAAACGTAGTGACATTACTTGTACTTTGTCCTTGCAAAGTATCCATAGCTTTAATTATTTCAGGTGGACCCAGAGTATATCCCATTCTCCAACCAGTCATCGCGTAAGTTTTTGAGAATCCATCCAAAATTAATGATTTATTCTTCATCTCTTCAGAGATACTGGCGATAGAAACATGTTCCTCTCCATCATATAAAATCTTCCCGTAAATCTCATCAGAAAGAATCATTGCATTAGAGTCTAAGATAACTCTAGAAAGTTCTTCTAACTCAGTTTTTGTATAAACACACCCTGTAGGATTACAGGGACTATTGATAACAACTAATTTTGTCTTTGGAGTAATAGCCTTTTTAAAATCTTCTGCTGTTGCTTTAAAAGCATTCTCTTCTTTCGCTTCCACTAGGACAACTTTTGCTCCAGTAAGATTCGCAACTGGTTCATAAGCAACCCAAATAGGTGATGGAATAACAACCTCATCGCCTTCCTCAAGAAGACAATGAAGTGCATTAAAAACAGATTGTTTCCCTCCAACTGTTACAACTACCTCTTTCTCAGAATCATAAGAAATGCCCTTATTATCAAGAACCCAATTACATATCTCCTCTCTCAGTGAGGGAATACCCTTTACAGCAGTATATTTAGTCTGCCCATCAAAAAGAGCTTTAGATGCAGCTTCTTTGATATGAACTGGAGTATCGAAATCCGGCTCTCCAGCTGCAAATGAAATAACGTCTACACCTTTTGCTCTCAATTCTCCAGCCTTCGTATTCATTGCAAGCGTTGGAATCGGAGGTAATTTTTCCATCCTTGATGATAATTTCATTTCAAAAAACTCCAAATTTTTATATATTGAATTGATCTTTCAAAGAACTGAAAACTGAAGAAGGAACCATAGAACTCACATCTCCTCCCAAAGATGCAACTTCCTTCACTATACTCGAACTAAGAAAACTATATTGTTGACTTGGCATTAAAAAAATCGTCTCAACACTCTCATCTAAATTCCGATTCATTAATGTCATTTGCAGTTCATAATCAAAATCACTTACAGCCCTTAACCCTCTGATAATTACTTGGGCACCTACCTTTTTTGAAAAACCAACAAGAAGTTCTTTATCAAAACTAACAAAACTCAATCTTTCTTCATTTTCGAATTCATCCATAAAAAACTGTTTTCTTTGATCAAAGCTAAACATAGGAGTTTTAGCTGGATTGACAGAAATTGCTACTATCACTTTCTCAAACATGCG
>DFQF01000068.1:28670-38727 GCA_002377645.1 Nitrospinaceae bacterium UBA3496
GGATATATTGCGACATTATCCATTGTGAAAGAAACCTCTAGTAAAAAAATAAGTTTTTGAGTGCGTTAGACCTTCAAAAATCCATACAAACATATCATCCATTCTTAAAAGATAAAAGGTTTCTAGTAAACTTCTATCTTAAAACTTCCCTTACCATATGACTAATTTCAGGAATTATGATTTTATCTAATGCAGTTCTACAAGCATTACCTGAACCAGGCAAAGTCATTATTATTGTGTCATTATAGACTCCAGCAGTTGCGCGTGTGAGGATCGCAGGAGTCCCAATTTCCTGAAAACTAATATTACGAAATAATTCTCCAAATCCCGGCATTTCTTTATCTAAAATCGAAACTACAACATCATAGGTAGTATCTCTTTTTGTAATACCAGTTCCACCATTTGTGAGTATTACTTGCACAGAAGCATTTTTCGAAAATTCCTCAATCGAAGACCGGATTTGATCTGGTTCATCTTTTACTATCTTATAAAAATCTGCTTTATGACCATTTTCGACTAATGAATTAATTATTAATCTTCCGCTAGTATCATTTTCTTCATTTCTAGTATCACTGACAGTAATGATTGCGCAATTGACTCCCTGTGGACCTTCTGCTTTATGTTCATTGTACGTTTTTTTATTTACGGCATTTTCTATCTCAGAACGAGATGGATTTTTCATAAAGGGATTCCTTATATTAAGAATTCTGTTTTTTTCATCAAAAACTAAACAATGATTAAGATAAATTAACTTTTAATGACAAGCAAATACATTTACTGAGGATTTAGTGGTAAAATAGAGAAAATTTAGTTTAAATTTCTACATTTTGGGAGATAAAGTCTTTGGATACATCTGAGTTAAAAGGTCACTGGGCACTTATACTTGGTGCGAGCAGTGGATTTGGAGAAGCAGTTTCTTTGAGACTAGCAAAAGAAGGAATGAATATTTTTGGAGTTCATCTGGATAGGAAAGCTACCCTTCCTAACGTTGAAAGAATAAGAACAGAAATTGAAAAATCTGGTTCAGAAACAGTTTTTTTTAATATCAATGCAGCAGGTCATGAAGAACGTGCAAATGTAGTTGAAGAAATAGATGAAAAGTTAAGTAACTCTGCGATCAAGATTCGAATTATGCTTCACAGTCTCGCCTTTGGAACACTCAAACCTTTTATTGCTGATGATCAAAAAGATTCTATTAACCCTAAGCAAATGGACATGACTCTCGACGTCATGGCTCATAGTCTCGTTTATTGGACTCAAGACTTAGTATCAAAAAATCTTTTTTCTGAAAACGGAAGAATCTTTGCAATGACCAGTGCAGGAGGTCATAGAATTTGGCCCACATACGGCGCTGTATCTGCTGCAAAAGCTGCATTAGAAAGTCATATCAGACAATTGTCAGTAGAACTTGCAAAGAAAAAGATTACTGCAAATAGTATCCAAGCTGGAGTAACCGATACTCCTGCATTGAGAAAAATTCCAGGAAATTCAGAAATGATAGACAATACAAAAAGGGTAAATCCCTACGGAGAACTGACAACACCAGAAAAAGTTGCGAATGCGATAGCAACGTTTTGTCTTTCAAGTACTGAGTGGATGACAGGAAATGTAATAAGAATAGACGGCGGAGAAGATATTGCCGGATAACAACAGACAGACTAATCTATGGCCATAAAATCTAAAAGTATGGCCATAAATTAGTCTTTTAAAAAAAGATTTTTCAACTACTTTTTCTTTTTCTTATTCTTCATAATTTTTCTTGTTTTGTCTCCTTCAGAAGTTTTTCCTTTGGGAGGTTTATTTTCACCTGGGAAATTTAGTTTGTTTCTACTTGCATTTATTCCAGCGAGTTTCGCTAGCGTTCCCCCTAAGAAATTCTTTTTCAAGTCTTTAGGAAGTGCTGGATATCCCCATTTTTCCTGTAATTCCTCAGGAATATCTAGTTTAAGGATTGCTTCTACAGATTGATAAGGATCCGATGCAGGCCAATCTGAACCCCAAACAAACCTATTTTCACCGGCAATTTGTAAAGTCGTTCCGACCATGTGGGCAAAACGATGAGGAGCGCGCATCAACCAAGTCAATAAAATAGAATAACTAACATAGATATGAGGATGTTTCCACATCAGAGTAACTAATTCCTCCCAATAGGGAAAACCCCCATGATATGCAACTATCTTAAGATCAGGAAAATCTGAAGCAACTTCATCTAATAAAACTGGAAGAGTATAGCGAGTAGGTCCCATCCTTATAGTTATTCCAGTGTGAAAAAATGCAACAATGCCCCTATCCTGACACATTTCATACACAGGCCATAACCTTCTGTCATTTATAGGACAATCTTCCGGTTGATAAAATTTAGTAAACTTAAAATTATAGTTATCATGCAAATATTCCAATTCCCAAAGAATATCTTTCAATTTTCTTTTTGAAAATGGACCTACATTTGACACTCCAATTACTCGATCTGGGTATTTCTCTATTGCATCTATTACATGTTGATTTGTGGAAAAAGGAGCACTATCTCCCGCAGTATCTATAAATGACTCTCTCATCAAAGCAATTTGATCGACACCTGAACGATCCATATCGGCGATGATCTTATCAATATGCCAGTCCATTCCTGGATGAATAGCTGCTTGTTTTCCTGTTCTATGATCTTTCCAAAACCAGTGGTTGCACATCTCATGAGCAAATTCAAATGTTTTGGTACCTTCAAAATACTGTATAAAACGGCGATAGTCCTCAGGCATAACGTGTGTTTCACAATCTAGAATATAAAAATCATTAGCCGTCTCTCCCGTTTCTGGATTAGAAGGGAGAGGCATAATTGTATCCCAAGTTGCTGGTTTATTTGATTTTTTAGATACATTTTCGTTACTGGAATTGGCCTTAGCACGTTTAACCATTTGTGCCCTCCATCAGTATAGTTAGAAATGAAAATATGAAAAATATATACAAAGTATGTTAGGATGGTTACCCATCGCTGTAAAGTGTTAATTCACCTACTAAAGAGCTAAAAGGTTTTCAAATGAATGAGTTAAAAAGAACAACATTTACAACTTGTTCCCCCCATTGCGGAAATAATCCCTGTAGTTTTGAGGTTGAAACCAAAGGGGAGGAAATTTCATCATTTCGTGCAAATCCAAGAATGGATATTAAGCCCTGTATCAAAGGATTTCAGATACCTGATAGATATAATCACCCGGATAGAATTTTATACCCGATGAAAAGGATTGGGAAAAAAGGAAGTGGCAAAAACGGATATAATACTTTTGAGAGAATTTCATGGGATGAAGCTATAACATCTATCGCGGATGGCTTAAACGCTGCAAAGGTTAAGAGTGGAAATGACAGTATTTTATTATACAACTATTCATCTCAACATACTCTTCCCGGCGGGAGAGATGGAGCACCTGCAACTATTATGAGACTTTTAAATCTATGGGGTGGAGCAATAGAAGCCTTCAATAGAGGAAGTCTTTGCTGGAGCGCTTTCTTAGGTGGGAGTGATGACGTTCTTGGACAGTGGCAAATAAAAAATAAAAAAAGCGACAATTGTGATTGGATTATTCTTTGGGGGAACAATCCTGTTGAAACTGGATACAGAGGATTGACACAATCTCTTCAAGAAGCGAAACGCAAGGGAACAAAATTCATAGTAATAGACCCAATGAAAACTAAAACAGTTCAACGGTTCGCCGATATTCATATTCCCATTGAACCTTCTACCGATACTGCGCTAGCACTTGGGGTCCTAAAAATTGTACTCGAAGAACAATATTTAGATAAAGACTTTCTTGCGAAAAGGACAAATGCCCCTTTCCTAGTCAAAAAATCTACTGGCAAATTTATAACCGATAGAAATGGAGACCCTTTAGTTTGGGACGAAAAGTTAGACGCATTAGTTTCTTACAAAGTTTCTCAAAAACCTATGATTGATACAGAAAAAAATATAAATGGAGAAAAATGCACAACTTCATTTAAGCTACTACAAAATGCTTCCCAAAAATGGACCGAAGAAGCTGTAGAAAAAGAATGTGGGATACCTTCATCTAGTGTACATCAAATTGCTTATGCACTTAAAAATGGAAAAATAATAGTTTATTACGGTGCCTACCAAAGAACGTTAAAAGGGGAAAATGCGGTCAGGGCTTTACATATTTTAAATCTGATAAGCGGAGCAATTGATGGAGTTATAAATCATGGCTCAACATATACAGACACTCATTTTGATAGAGCAACAGAATCAGGATTATCAAAGATAATGGCAGAAAATTGGTCAGTACCAAATCCAGTTAAAAGAACTATACCAGTAGGCAAAATTGCAGAAGCAATCCTAAATCCTGATTCTTACGGGGGAGCCATCCACGCTGGTTTATTTATGTGGGGCAATCCTATAGGACAAGGAGGAAATTCTAATAAAACAAAAAAAGCATTACTTTCTCTCGATTTTTGCGCTGTGTCAGAAATTTTTCTCACTCCAACCGCCAAATGTGCAGATATAATAATTCCTGCTTCAACTTGGCTAGAACGTTCCACTATCACTGAAGGTATGAGTGTGGGCGCAACGTTTTATCACCTCATTGAAGAAAGAAAACCAAAACACCAGATTTTTTATTCTCCTGGCGTACTTAAACCATTAGGAGAATCAAAAGATGATTTTGATTTTGTATGTTTACTTGCTGAAAAAATGGGATTCAGAAAAGAATTCCCATGGGCTGATTCTAAACAATGGATTGAAAATTTAGTTGATCTTGCTAGAAAAGATTCTCGATTTCCTTGGTTTGAGAAAATTACCACAGAAAAACTAGAAAAGAATGGAGTCCTCACCTTAGATATTCCTAGAGCAAATTCTTCATGGGACCTTAAAACAAAACACGGCCGCGCCCAGATTTATTTTGAAAATAAGATCCATTCTGTTCCGGAATATTTTTCGTCAGAAGAATTACTTGAATCTAAACAAATGAAATATCCGCTTAAACTGATAACCCCAAAAACTTATTTCCGTGCTAGTTCAACATTTAACAATGCAAACAAACTTCTCAGACATGACTTTAACGTTGCTACAATTAATAAAGAAGATGCAAAGAAACGTGACATAAAAAACGGAGATTACATACGCTTATTTAATGACTTTGGTGAGACTAAATTTGTTGCTAAGACTACTGACGTTATTCGAAAGGGAGTTGTTCATATCCCTGCTGGCGGAAATGAAGAATTAGGAATGGCAAACGAATTAACCGGCGATATGCTTTCTGAATACGAAAACGCTACCTTTAACAGTTACAGAATAGAACTCGAAAGAATTTAATGAAAAGTATAGTTCTCATTACTTATTTACTTGGGATCCCCGCTAATCTTCTAAAGATTTCTATGATAGACCCTGTATCTGATTCACCTAAACCGCTTTGCTCCGCTGCCTGAAGAACTTGCAGATGTATTTGACTTAACAAAGTCGGCGAAGCAAGTTTTTGTCCTTGTTCGAGAATAAGTCTGACATCTTTATGATGTTGTTTAATCCTAGAAATGGGAGGATCATATGCAGCATTTATCATTATTTCTCCTCTAGTATCCATAGCTTTACTATAAGCTGCGCTATCTTTCAAAACCTTTAATAATGTCTCTGTATCCATTTCTGCTTTCATTCCCATTACTAAACCTTCTGCAAGAACTAACCTATTTAATCCTAGAACTTGATTTACTATTAATTTTGTTCTTGCACCCGCTCCGTTTGAGCCAAGATGGTAAATAGACCTACTAAACACTTCCAAAACCTCTTTTGCTTTAGAAAATGCATCCTTATCGCCTCCTACCATCGCAACCATATTTCTTTTGAGTACATCTGGACTTCCACCACTTAGACTAGCATCTAAGAATTGAAATCCATTTTTTTGCATATCTGAACCAGTTTCTATTGAATCTTCTGGTCTGGATGTAGAAGTATCAATGACTATTAATCCCTTATTATTAGATTCGCAAATTCCGTCTTTCCCAAGACAAACTTCTCGCACTACTTCACTATAAAGCAAGGATGTAATAACAAAATCAGCTCCAGTTGCAGCCTCTTTAGGTGAAGAAACACTTTTTCCTCCTTCCGAAACCAATTCATCCACCCTATTTTGGTCAATATCATAACCTTGAATGTTAAATTTAGCTTCGATTAATTTTTTACTCATCGCCAAACCCATGAGACCAAGACCGATTACGCCTACTGCTTTAGACATTGTTATCTCCTCATATTAAAAATCTTAGAATTTAGGCCTTCCATACTTAGCATAACCCGTCATTTCAACAAAACCTACTCCATTCACAGATACCCCTTGACTAAAACCTTCTACATTTATTCCACCTTCCCAATAAATAATTTGAGTACTCTTTGTAGTATCTAGTTCCTGTTTTTCATGCAAAGCTTTTATTTTTAGATTAATATTATATTTAGGCACTTCTATCACCCATTCAACTGGGTATAAAGCTTTGCTTTTTTTACTTTTCCAAAAATTTTTATTCTTAATTGTAAAATCATATAGAGAAAGATGTATCACACTACCATCACCTAAAATTAGTGATCCACTACTTGTAAGATCATAACTTCCACTTTTGTTTCGCATAAGATAAAGCATTAATTCAGTATTGTTTGAGAGTTGAATACTAAACCAATCCCAACCGATCTGTTCTTTTCCAAGTTGATTAGAACCAAATTCATGATCCATCCAAGCCGAACCATTAACAGAAATTCTTTCACCTTCTATAGAAAGAGAACCATTAACTTTTAATCTTGTATACGAATAATAATGTGAAGCTTGGCCAACTCCAGCAGATTTCTGACTAATTCCATTTGTCCCATGAATTACAGGATTTTTTTGTGGTTCTAATTTAAAATCAAGATATAATTTATCTTGTTTTGCAAAAATTAATATTTTATTCGTTTGTTCTTGATCCTCAATTTCTGCCTTCCAATCATCTATCCATACTTTAAATTTTTCTGTGGATGCACCTGCTTGACCAAGTGCCCCTCTGCTAAATTTTTCTGAAAAATAATGTTTGTTTTTTTTTGCACTGTAAACGGAAAAATGAGAGAAGTACAAATTATTAAGTGCCCATCTACTCCTATTCACTTCAGATTTTTTTTCTAAACGTAATCCCCTTCTAAAAAAAGTTAACATAAAAGAATACTTATTTCCGCTTTCATCTTTTACATTGCCAGAAAAATACCACCATTCAATTTTAAAATTCGGATGAGATCGGTGTTCGTTTGGAAAATCATACTTATATCCAGGAAGAGCTAATTTCCATTTATTTGCAAACACAACAGGTGCAGGAATTAATATCAAAAACGTTAAAAAATAAATTAAACATCGAATTAGTAAAAAATGTGTCATCATTCTGCTCTCAGTGCATTTTTAATTTCTGTCTTCGCAGCTATTCTAGAAGGAATAGTTCCCGCTAAAAGTGAAGATAAATATACAAAGAAAAGATAAATAAAAACGCTATAAAAAGAAAAATCAAAATAAATTGTCCAACCAAAACTCTGCTTATTGATAACAAAAATCAAAATTCCTGCTAAGAAATAACCAGAAATCGTTCCCAGAAAACAGGCAAAAAAACCGAGAAATCCAGATTCAAAAATTACGGAAAAAATTGTTCCAACTCTATTCATACCTATTGCACGAAGAGTTCCTATTTCTCTTCTTCTATCTAAAATATTAGAACTTAGATTTGTAGCAACCCCCAAAATTGCTACTAAGATTGCGATAGCTTCTAAAACATACGTAATCGAAAAAGTCTGATCGAAAACATCAAAAACTCTTTTCTTAAGACCAGAATTATTCAGAAGTATAAAGTTAGATGGTAGAGTTTTTCTTATCTTATCAAATAATTTATCCTTACTAGTTCCATTCTTTAAATAAATAGCAATAGAATTCAGGGTATAATCGTTCCAAAGTTCTTGATAAAAATCTTGATCAATGATTACCCTCCCTCCTTCCGTGGTGTAATCGTAAAAAACACCCTTTATTTCTATTTGAATTTTTCCCCGAGGAGTAGGCAACACGATGGTGTCCCCTTTCTTGATTTTAAATCGATTTGAGAAGGTCTCAGTTATGATTGCTCCTCTGTGTTTTTTAGCTCGTCTTAAAATTTCTTTTGAATTACCATCTAAAAATAAAAGATTGCCAAAATCTGCAACGATATTAAAATTTCCTGAACCGACTTCAATGTTACTTTCTTTCCAAAAAACTTTAATACTTCTATAACCATCTACTGCTGTAATCTCCTCTAAATTCTTTAATTCAATAATTTCTTTTTTCATAAAACCAGCTTGCGAACCTTTTATAAAATTCGATGCGGGTGCAGAATAAAAATCTGCTCTTAGAGTTTGCTCAGTCCATATAGAAACCGTTTCTCGAAAACTATTAATCATTACCACTAAACTAACGAGCATAGCTACAGCTACGGACAAAGATGCAACAGTAACAACATTTCTCGAGAGATGTCTTCGTATATTGTGTGATGCAAGAGATATTAATTTAAACTTATAAAAAATAGATTTAAAAATTAAAGAGGTATAAAAAACAACTATAAAACTAATCGAAGAAATAGATGCAATAAGAAATAAAGCAGAAAGATATCCAAAAATTGGAACACCATTCCAAGGTGCAAATCGAGATGTAATATAAGAAAGAAATATCATGATTATTGTAAAAATAAAGAACCGATACATATAAAAATCAGGAAGAACAATAGATGGAAATCTAACTCTAATGCCCCGTGAAGGATCAATTTTTCCAGCCTTAATCGCTGGCCATAAAGACGAAAAGAAGGACCCTACTACCCCTATACACATGGCGATTATAAGTTCAAATATAGAAGGACTGACATCTGTTACGTACAAAAAAGTATAGAGATTCTGGATTGTCTTTGTAACAATAAATAGAACACCCCTAGAAAAAATAAAAGCTAAAACAACTCCCAAGCAAGAACCAGCTAAACCAATACAAATTGCCTCCATGCAAATTAAAATAGTTCCCTGCAAAGAAGTTAAACCAAGAGATCTCAAGGTTGCAATCTCCTTCGTACGTCTAACAACTGATGCAGACATAGAATTAAAGATTAGGAAAAAACCTACTAGAACAGAAATAAAACTTAGAACTTTTAGATTTAATTGAAACGAACCTAACATTTTCTGTACATCAGACCCACGTCTTTCAGGTCTATCTACTATCAATCCACTCGGAATTTTTAATTGTATCAAACGTTTCATGTGGTCTGTTTTTTTATTGTCTTTTAGAACTATATCTATACGATCTAAATATCCTAATCTATTAAAAGATGCTTGAGCGTCACCTATATCCATAACTACGAGCATTCCGCCCATTGAGTTTGATAATTTATTCTTTTTTAAAATTCCTCTAACCTCAAATTCTTGATAGTTTGCAGACTCTATTTTCACAAAAGACCCTATTCCAACACCAAGAACATTTGCTAATTCCTTACCTATAAACAAACCGTTACGATTTTCTAAACTAGACAATACATCTTCGGTTGAAATAATTTTTTCTACTTCATAAAGACGAAAATTCTCTCTTGCGAGAATATCGACTCCTAGAAGCAAAGCTGGTTTTTGGGAAGATTTAACAGAATTTTCTTTGTCTAGAGCGTTTTTTATTAATACCGTCTGTTGAATAACAGGAGATAAATTTTCAATTTGTGTTAATTTCAAAAGTTTAATAAATGTTTCCTCAGGCACACCTAATCCACTACCTAAAACTTGAAGATTAGTTTTTCCGGAAATTGCATCTAAACTATTTTGAAAAGCTCTAAGAGAAGCATTATTTGCAAGTTGAATCGATAAATAAACAGATACTCCTAAAGCTACTCCTAGAACAGTGAGAATAAACCTATATCGTTCTATTCTTAAGTAACGTAAAAATAAAGTTTTAAAGATTTTAATTAAGAACAATCAAGAAACCTCTTCCCCTAACCTTCCATCTCTAATTTCAACTCTTCGTGATGCAGAAAACAAAGCCATAGGATCATGACTTACCATCAAAACCGT
>DFQF01000038.1:0-2053 GCA_002377645.1 Nitrospinaceae bacterium UBA3496
ACAATATTTTCATGGGTACCGACGGCAGCGAATAAACGAACAACGTCATCATCTATCTTTTTGGTCATCTCATCCCATTTTTTTTCTCTAGCCATAATATTTAGTTCATGACCTAAATCTAAAAGATCGTGCTCTTCTAAAACAGGCCAATAATTAGGTGTAGAGCCATAGAAACCTATACGCTGTCTTACTTCATTACAAGCCAGAGAAACTTCTTCTTCATTTTTTCCTGTTGCAACAAAACCTCCTCCCATAATCTCAAAACAATCCCTACTCTTCGAATTCGTTTTAATTCCTTCATTCAATAAAGGTAACACTATTTTTTCGAGATATTTTACTGAACAAAAAGGATGAAGTTTTACTCCATCTGCCACTTCTCCAGCGAGTTTAAGCATTTGAGGTCCAACAGCAGAGATGGTAATTGGGATAGATGGTTGTCCTGTAGATTTGGGGATAAATCTTGGAATCATGAGTGTGAAATGATAATGTTTCCCTTCGAAATTAAGCTTTTCTCCATGGGCCCAACAATTCCATATCGCTCTCAGAGAATTCACATATTCTCTCATTCTTGAAACAGGTGATGACCACTGGACGCTAAATCTGCGCTCGTTATGAGCTTTCACCTGAGGGCCAATTCCCAAAACAAATCTTCCACCGGAAGCTTCCTGTAAATCCCAACATGCGTTTGCGACTACCATAGGACTTCTTGGAAAAGCGATAGCAATACCTGTTGTTAAAAATATATTTTTAGTGACTACTGAACTAATAGCAAGTGGGAGAAATGGGTCGTGTGCGTTCTCCATTGACAATAATCCATCGAACCCCTTTTTTTCATATTCTTTTGCAGAGGTGTTCGCTTTATTTAAATTATCTTGTGGAAGTGTAGTATAGACAAGCAATAGAGTATCCCCGAGTATACGGGTCAAAAAAATAAAGTATTTTTAAAAATTTCAACTTAATTTTTTAATTCGCTTTGTTTTAATAACTGTCTCAAAACGTATTGTAAAATACCTCCATTTTGGTAATACGCTAGTTCATTTGGAGTATCAATACGAACAATTGCTTTAAAATCCATCTCTTTTTCTGCAGATTTAGCTTTTACACTCACTTCGTTTGATTCACCCTGATTAAGTCCTATGATCGAAAATGTCTCTTCTCCTGTCAATCCAAGACTCTCTGCATTTTCTTCGGGTTTAAATTGTAACGGCAAAACACCCATTCCAACGAGATTCGAACGATGTATACGTTCAAAACTCTGTGCTATAACCGCCTTTACCCCCAATAAAAGAGAACCTTTCGCTGCCCAATCTCTAGATGAACCAGTTCCATACTCTTTCCCTGCAAGAACTACCAATGGAGTAGAGTCTTCTTTATACCTATTAGCAGCTTCAAAAATATCTAAGACCTCTCCGGTAGGAAAGTATTTCGTAAATCCACCTTCTGTTCCGGGAGCAAGTTGATTTCTGAGTCTTACATTCGCAAATGTCCCCCGCATCATTACTTCATGATTGCCTCTTCTAGAACCATAACTATTAAAATTATCTGGAAGAACATCATTCAAAACAAGAAATTGACCACCAGGACTATCTTTTTTTATTGAACCAGCCGGAGAAATATGATCAGTTGTTATCGAGTCTCCAAGCAAAGCAAGACACCTGGCATCACTAATATCTGACACTGGGTCAGGATCTTTTTTCATGCTATCAAAATAAGGCGCCTTTCTTACATACGTGGACATTTCATCCCAAGCGAATTGACTCCCTTCTGGAGTAGAAATACCTTGCCAAGATAAATCTCCTGTAAAAACATCGCCATAAGATTTTTCAAAAAGATCAGATTTTACACTACCAACTAAAACTTCCTGTAATTCTTGCTGAGAAGGCCATATATCTTTCAGAAAAACATCCTCGCCATTTGAGCTTTTCCCTATAGGTTCAGAGGAAAAATCAATATCTACTTTACCAGCCAATGCATAAGCAACTACTAATGGCGGAGACGCCAGAAAATTCATTCTTACTTCCGCATGAACACGACCTTCAAAATTTCTATTACC
>DFQF01000038.1:2357-3607 GCA_002377645.1 Nitrospinaceae bacterium UBA3496
AAAATTTCTATTACCAGATAAAACAGAAGAAACTACTAAATTTTCGTCTGCTATTGCCTTAGAAATTGGTTGTGCCAACGGTCCAGAATTTCCTATACATGTAGTACATCCATATCCTACAACATTAAATCCTAACTCCTCTAAGTATTGATAAAGATCAGATTTATTTAAATACTCTGTCACTACCTTAGAACCAGGAGCAAGACTTGTCTTAACCCAAGGATGAGTTTTTAATCCAGCTTCAACCGCCTTTTTTGCAAGAATACCAGCAGCAAGCATCACAGATGGATTTGATGTATTAGTACAACTTGTAATGGCAGCAATCACTACTGATCCATGCTCTAAATCGAATGAATGTCCATTGTTTTTTATAGATGAAGAAGCAGTTTTCGAAACTGAAGTCTCCATCGAAGAAGAAATTTCTCCTAACATTTTGTCCAATTCATCAGTTATTTTTGTTTTTGAATCCTTTAAAGAAATACGATCTTGAGGACGTTTCGGTCCAGAAATACTCGGCTCAACATCTGCAAGATCTAACTCCAGGATATCGGTATAGGAAGGATCTGGAGAAGAATGATCCCAAAACATTCCTTGTTCGCGAGAATAGGCTTCTACTAAATCAATTTGTTCTTTTGATCTTCCGGTCAGTTGTAGATATTTAATAGTTTCTTTATCTACTGGGAAAATACCGCAAGTAGCTCCGTACTCAGGCGCCATATTTGAAATCGTAGCTCTATCAGCAAGAGGCAGTGAAGACATCCCAGAACCAAAAAATTCCACAAATTTTCCAACTACTCCTTTTTTCCTGAGAATCTCTACAATAACTAAAACTAGATCAGTAGCTGTAGTTCCCTCAGATAATTCTCCAGTCAGTCGAAACCCTATAACCTCAGGTATTAACATTGAATAATGTTGACCAAGCATCGCAGCTTCTGCTTCAATTCCTCCCACACCCCAACCTAAAACTCCAATACCATTGATCATAGTTGTATGAGAATCAGTACCTACTACAGTGTCTGGGAAAGCAAATCTTGATCCATTTATATCCCTTACAGAAACAACATCCGCCAAATATTCCAGATTTACCTGATGAACAATTCCTGTCGCAGGGGGTACTACACGAAAATTATCAAATGCATTCTGAGCCCAACGCATAAATGAATAACGTTCAGTATTCCTTTCAAATTCAATCTGAGAATTAAAATCGACGGCATCTTTTGTTCCAAATTGATCAACTTGAACAGAATGAT
>DFQF01000025.1:0-5284 GCA_002377645.1 Nitrospinaceae bacterium UBA3496
CCTTCTCTTAAAGGACCTGTATCTACACCCTCTAGCCACCAATATCGTGTATTTAAAAGAAAAGAGCGAACAAAAGATGTGGTAGATAGTTCGTCCTTGTCAGAAATCCACGGTCCATCTGGATTGCTCTTTGAAATATGACTAAACATATCGGAAGAAAATAAAGTTTTTGTTGCCTGATCAAAAATCCACATTGTTGTAATAAGTCTAATAGGAGCAAAGATGCCATGAATTAACCTGTCTGGATTACCTCCAATATTTATTTTTAACTCAGTTCCGAGTTTAGATGTTGTGAACTTCTTGTCCTTTTCTTCTTTCGGGATAAAATCCTCCAATTCAAAATCAAACCAGAAATCAATATTAGGTCGATTTGAAAAAGCTTCCACCACATTAAATCGATTAGCTAGCGCAACTATATTCCCTACAGACATGAATTCATTTTGACGAAGAGGATAAATTGACAACGGAGTGTCTTGTGTAATAACTGAAGAGATTTGCTTTGACAGAAGATCTAATTGACCGTTAAACCCTGTGTCTAATAGTATAGCAGCATTGTTTTCACAAAGTAGATAACAATTCATAGAAGAAAAGCCTCTTGTACTTTTAGGGTATGCGCTAACCCTTCCATCTAGTTGTAAAATATTGTGAAGCGCGAATGCCTTACCATTTCCTAAATCTGTAATAGATTTCTCAACAGAAGAAATGTTCTTTTCCAAAATATTTACCTTTTTCAAAGGATTAGATATCAAAAGTATGTAATCTTTCTGAGTATATTGTATTTATATTAGCTTAAGTAACCTGATTTATTTATTTTTTTTGATTTTATGTCATTGAGATCCACGAACTGGTAGAACCACTTTTAAGACAGGCTTCTGAAAGCTCTATATCTCTAATTCCTGCAGAGAAATTAGAGATAAAAGGTGAATCAGTAAGAACATGTTCAATAAAACTTTCCCAACCAAAACGATAAGGGTTTTTATAAGGGGCAATTTCAGGAACCTCTTCCCAGTCTTTCAGATAATTTGTTTTAAATTCTAAAGTAGTTTTATCTCCACCAAGGTTGAACCCAGTGATTCTTGGAGTTGAAGAGGCTCGTTGGGTCCAGCAGTTTCGAAGAGTAGAGTACCCGGAACCCTCAGTGCCATCAATTTGCAGAGTGAAAAGGTCCTCTACTCTCACTCTTGTAGCCCAACTACTTTGAATGGTTCCGAATGCTCCTGAGTCTAATTCTAAGATTGTAGCACTGGAATCTTCTACATCAACCTTATAAGTAATCTCTTCTTCATCTATTCTTTTTGGTTGTGCAGTCCAATTTGCAGAAACAACTCTTTTAATTGGTCCAAGAAGTCCCTCTATAACATATCTCCAATGAGGGTACATATCAAAGAGCAAACCACCTCCGCCTGATTTTTTATAATTCCAACTTGGTCTTTGAGATTTTTGTGAAGATCCGTCAAAGACCCACCATCCAAAAGTGAGATTGAAATTTACTATTCTTCCGAAAAAATCTTCTTTTATTAAATGATTCATTTTACGGAGTCCAGGAACAAAAAGTTTGTCTTCTACCACACCATGTTTTAAATTTTTTGAAGAAACTGTTTGTAAAAGAGTTTTTCCTTCTTCCACGGACGGTGCAAGTGGTTTTTCAGTATAGATGTGTTTTCCTGCGTCTATAGCATTCTTAAGAAGATTAAGACGCAGATGTGTAGATGCTGCATCAAAGAAAATAGGATAGTTCTCATTTGCGAGTGCTGAATTTAGGTCTGTAGTCCAATTTGTAATTTGGAATTTATTTGCGATTTCAGAGAGTTTTTTTTCATTTCTTCCAAGCAGCAAAAGATCAGGAATTACAATTTCTCCATTTACAAGAAGGTCTTTATTTTCTCTCATTGGAATTAAAGAATTCTCTAAGTGTTGCGTAGAGCAGATTCGACCAGTTGCACCATTTAAAATTATTCCTATAGTTTTAACCATTTTGACCTTTCATAAAAAATTATTAAAAAGGATCGTCTTCTGGAGGAGAACTAGGGATTTCATCACCTGCTGCAACGCCTTTTAAACTCCATGTGGTATCTTTTACGTATATTGCTTCAACTTCTTCTATAATTCTAGTGGAGTGTACTGTATTGGGAGGTACGTGAATTACTTCTCCGGGGCCAACTTCGAATTCTTCATCCCCCAAAATCAAGCTTTGTCTGCCCTTTAAAATGTAAATAAATTGTTCGCATGGGTGAAAGTGTGGTTTTGCTTCCGTTCCTGTCGGCCAGATTCGGTGACAAAAATACATCTTTTTGCCTTTTATCGTTTCACCGAATCCAGAAGATAGTTTAGGATTTTGATGTGTGCTTTTCAGATCCTCAAATTTATACACAGACATTTATTTTATTCCTTATTTTGAATTGGTTGTAAAAAATATCAAATAAAATATCACTTAATGTAAAAACGATGAAGTCTATATGTTTACTCTATGGAATAAAATGTTTTCTTTTATTTATAAAGTAGTAATAAAAATGCCTCCTAAGACTATTAAAACCGTTGCCATCACAATTTGTTTGGTAATTTTTTCAAGTTTCCATAGGAAAAGATAACTAAAGATTAGAAGCCAAATGGGGGCAGTTCTACTCAGAGGAATTGCTATAGACACGGGGGAAATCATAATTGCATTGATTAAAAGAGAAGAACTACAGAAATTAAAAATACCACTTAACAAAATCCAACCTATATCTGGTCTATTTCTAACAGAAACATTTTGCTTTAAAATAGGACTACATAAGAGAAGAAAAATATTACCCACAAGAAATCCAATTCCTAATCCAGCCATTGGTATTTTCTGTTCGTTTAACGCGAGCTTCGCAAAAACTGGAGCAAGTGCATAGGCGATGGATGCAAGGATTGGAAAAATGACTCCTTTTTGAAACCAATCAGAAATTTTTTTTGTGGAGTTAAATCTTACGCTAAGAATAATGACTCCACTCACTATAGAGATTGTTCCTAAAATGTCCCAAAATGTTGGATTTTCTCTTAAAATGAAAATAGCGATAAATGTAACCCAGAATGGAGTGATAGCAGAAATAGTTACGGAAGGATTTAACCCTACTTTATTAATTCCAATCAGTCTCATTATACGTCCGAACCCGGGTCCTGCTATTCCCATTGCTACAAACCAAATAACCGTTTTTAATGATAATTCACTAAAAGAATCTTGATAGAAACAGACGGTAAGACCCCCGGTTGAAACAACAGTATTTACAATCAATGCAGCCAAAAGAGGTGAAGCAGTTCTCATCCCTTGCCTTATACTTATATGCGCAAGTGCCGCAATAATTGCAGAACTCGCAGCCATAAGTTCACCGATTCCCATTACGAAAGTAACTTCAAGATAAATTTCTCCAAATTAATGCTAATTACAATTTTCTTGTAATTTAGTATGGTGGGGTAGGGTGAAATGAAGTCAAAACATCAACAATTGTAGGCACATCCGAATCTAAAGCTTTTTTTAGGGAAGGTTTTAATTGATCTGGTTTTTCAACTCGAAATCCAATACCACCACAGGCATTTGCAATTTCTGCAAAATCTGGACTTTGAAAATCACAACCATACGCAGTTCCATATAGATTGTTTTGTTGTCCAATCATTTGGGAAAAAGCTCCATCATTAAAGACAACAAAAACAGCATTAACACCGTACTCACATGCAGTAACAAAATCACCAATAGTCATCAAGAAAGCTCCATCTCCTGCAATACCAATGACTTGCCTATCAGGGTGTTCTAGTTTTGCTACGAAGGCAGTTGGTAAGCAAAAGGACATTGCATTCCATACTCCAGACTGCATATAAGATTCTGTATGATTTAGTGGAAAGTAATATCTTCCCCACATTTGACTATTCCCAACGTCGGTGACGACAATTGCGTCCTTTTTAATGGAATCAACTATTGTTTCGACAATGAATCCAGTGTGTAAAGGAATATTGTTACGTACTCCTTCGAGATGATTTGTTACTGATTTTTTAAAATCCTCTTTAATTTCTGCTATTTTAGATTTTATTTTTTCATTTGTGCTTCTATTTTCTTTTCTGAGTCTTTCAAGTAAAGCGGTTAGAAAGAGTTTTGGATCTGCAACAATTTCGTCTTTTTTAGAATAATTTTTATCTTCTTCATCATCAAAACCAACCAGGATATTTTCTTTTTGATTATATTTTTCTAAAAAAACAGTTTCTGCTGTTGATGCTCTTAATCCGATTGAAAAGATTAGATCTGTTTCTTCAATCACATATCTAAATCTAGGGTCAGTTCTATTGTCAATAAAATGTCCTGCAGAAAAAGGGTGATCGTCTGAAACAACGCCCATTGAATCTTGAGGATAAACTATAGGTGCAGATAAAATATTCGATATTTCTTCTAATTCTTTTGTTGCTTTTTTTCTTATGACTCCTTTTCCAGCCGCAATAATCGGAAATTTTGCATTTAAAAGACGAATTGCGATTTGTTCTATATCTTCATTAGAAGGTTCGATAACTTCTACAGGTTTTTGTTTGTAAGTAGGGAAGGAAATAGGTTTTTCTTGAAGTATATGTGGCGAGTAATCAGAAAGTCTCGGAAACTCAACGTGTACGGGTCCAGGCCTTCCACTTTTACTGACTTGAAAGGCTTTAGCCATGATTTCAGGAATATCCTCCAATTTTTCGACACGAACACTCCATTTAGTAACGTTTTCGCACATTTCTACAGTGAATTCTGGTTTGTCTACTCCATGGAAAGCCTCTCTGGAAGCATTTAGCGGTACTGCTCCTGTTATGTGAATAACTGGAGAGGCAGCACCATAAGCTTGTGCAAGACCTGCTATAGAATTACAAACACCAGGACCTGCGGTAAGTAAGCATACTCCGGGTTCCCCTGTAAGTCTTCCATAAGCATCAGCCATAAGTGTGACGTTAGGTTCCATTTTACAGGTAATAACTTCTATAGAAGGAGCTTCACGCAGGCCGTCATAAAAATTAAGAACATGCGAACCAGGCAAACAAAATATTTTTTCTACATTTTCTTGAATCAAAGCGTGAACAACTGCTTGTCCTGCATGCATTTTCTTCTGTTCCATTACTTTCCTTTCGATGAATTTTACTTTTTAAATAATCGCATACTTGCAACGCTATTCAAAAGACATTTATGTTTTGAAAAGTAGTAAGTGTTATATATATTACTTGTAAGCACTTTATAAAACTACCTACTATAAAGGAATTTTTCTTTCATTATAAATTCTGGTTAAAGGATTATTATTGTTTTTTT
>DFQF01000025.1:5659-21160 GCA_002377645.1 Nitrospinaceae bacterium UBA3496
TTATCAAGAATGAAAATTTTGTTGTTGATGTTAGTGAAATAATTCAAGATCGTGAAATTAAAGGATCTCAAGCTGTTATAGAAGAAGTGATTTCTAATTATGATAATCTACGGGAAGAAATTGAGAGTCTTGTAAATAAGAAAGAAGGAAGACCTCTTAATGAAATAGATATTCTTGTCCCAGTTCCTAGACCGAGTAAATGTATAGGTGCTTTTCTAAACTATCTGGATTTAGGTAGAACAGTTGAGATGCTTCCATTAGAATTTTTCTATAAAGACAATGCTTTGCTTGGACCAGGTGGAACTATAAAATTAGTGGATATTCCCGAGGTTTCCGAATTTCAACCTGAAGCTGAATTGGCATTTGTTATGAAGAAAAACGCTAAAGATGTAAATGTAAAAGATGCGATGGATTATGTATTTGGATACGTTCCTTTTTTTGATATTTCAGTGCGAGGAATTACACGTTACACCCGATTTTTGACAAAAGGACAGGCTTCACACGGGCCTTGTGGGCCTTGGATTGTTACTAAAGATGAGATTTCTAATCCACATAAATTGAATGTGAAATCTTGGGTCAATGGTCAAATCGCTCAGGATTATAGTACTGAGCATATGGCGCATAAGATTCCAGATTTAGTTGCATGGGCAAGCCGTTTTGTTGAATTACGAACTGGTGATGTCATCGCTACAGGAACATACCATGAAGGCAGGAAGCCAATAGTTGATGGAGATTTTTTAGAAATTCAAATAGAAGGAATTGGCAAGACTGGATTTTATGCAGAAGGTTTTAAATCGAATATTGATTCTTCAAATTCTGAACCTAGTTCAGGTCCAGCACCTGCACCTGGAGTGAAAGATTCTGCTAAAATAACAAAAATTTGATAAACTGAATTTCTATATAAAACAAGGACGAGTTCTGTTGCATAAAAAAAATGTTTGTCTTAGTTTTGATGTTGCCATTGTTGGAGCTGGTTTTTCAGGTTTGTCTCTTCTATACCATTTAAGAGAAAGAGGATTTTCGGCGAGAGTAGTAGAGATCGCTAAAGATGTTGGTGGTACTTGGTATTGGAATAGATATCCAGGGGCAAGATGTGATACTGAAAGTATGCAGTATTCCTATAGTTTTTCAAATGAACTACAACAAGAATGGAATTGGTCTGAAAGATATGCAACTCAGCCAGAAATCTTAGATTATATCAATCATGTAACTTCACGTTTTGATTTACGAAAAGATATTTCTTTTAGTACTAGAGTTACAACAGCATCTTTTAAAGAACAATTGAACCAGTGGTTTATTGAAACGGATCAGGATCTTCAAATCAAGTCGAATTTTCTGGTTATGGCAACCGGATGTCTCTCTTCCCCTTTTTATCCAGAAATAACAGGTCTTGAAGATTTTCAGGGGTCTATCCATCATACTGGACGTTGGCCGCACAGTAATGTTGAATTTGAAGGAAAGAAGATAGGAGTTATAGGTACAGGTTCTTCAGCAATCCAATCTATCCCAGTTATGTCAAAAAATGCAGGTCATGTTTATGTTTTTCAGAGGACTGCGAATTTCGCAATTCCTGCTCATAATGGACCTATACCTGAGGAAAGAACAAATCATGTGAAGAGTAACTATCCCGAGATTAGACAAAAAGCAAAAGAGTTATACGCTGGTTTTTACCAAACATATAATGACAAATCTGCCCTAGAGGTATCTGAAGAGGAAAGAAATGAAGAATACGAGAGACGTTGGGAACATGGAGGGTTGCCTTTTTTTGGAGCATTTACTGATTTAGCATTTGATGAAAATGCGAATGAAACTGCTGCAGAGTTTGTGCGTTCCAAGATCAGGGAAATAGTAAAGGATCCTATTAAAGCTGAAAAATTATCGCCTCAAACTGTTATAGGTTGTAAGAGGTTATGTGTAGATACCGATTATTATGCAACTTTTAATCGTGAGAACGTTTCTTTAATTGATATCAAAGAGAGTCCAATTGATAAGATTGCTGAAAGAGGGATTATAGTTTCTGGCCAATTGTATGAAATTGATTTGCTTGTTTTAGCTACAGGCTTTGATGCAATGACTGGAGCAATTCTAAAGATTGATATTCGTGGAAGAGGTGAAAAATCTATACAAGAAAAATGGAGTGAAGGTCCTAAAACATTTCTTGGTTTAATGACTGAAGGATTTCCTAATTTTTTTATGATTACTGGACCTCAAAGTCCATCAGTTTTAACCAATATGTTGACTAGTATAGAGCAACATATTGATTGGATATGTGATTGTCTTGTCTTCCTAAGGGAACAAGAAATAAATATGATTGAACCAAAAAAAGAAATCGAAGATAACTGGGTTGAACATTGTAATACATTGGCTTCAGAAACACTTCGTTACAAATGTACTTCTTGGTATCTCGGTGTGAACATTCCTGGAAAACCTAGAGTTTTTATGCCTTATGTGGGCGGATTCCCTATGTATAAAGAAAAATGCGATAGAGAAACCCTAACTGGATATCATAGTTTTGAATTGTCATAGGATTAATTTTGGGTTTTTTTAATGCGTTATCTTGGAGTTAAATTTTGAATAAAAAGACAAGTTGGTATACATATTTTCCTTCGGATCTACGATGGTCACGTTCAATTTGCTGGATGATTTCTTGCGCTAGATGGGGAGGTTCGGAGATTGGAGAAGTAGACCAAGTTTGCCGTCGTTTATCAAAAAAAATTGGGAATGATTCTCATTGGTTACGTGAATGGTCAAGAATGGGAGAAAAAATTTTTGTTCTTGGAAAAAGTGAGGAAAATAAAGGTCATTTTCTTACTGCGGCTGCACACTATCTTAGAGCCTGTTACTATTTCCAAATGGGAGAAAGATTAGTTTCTCCTAAAACTGAAAAATCTATGTCAATTTACAAAAAATCTATAGATTCCTTCAAAAAATATTATAAATTAATTGATCGTCCTCTTATAGAAAAGGTAGAGGTGCCGTTAAACAGAAAAAAACTACCTGCATATTTTGTACATGCAGAAAATACGAAGAAATCCAAATGTCCTACAGTAGTTTTTTTTGATGGAAGGGATGTAACGAAAGAGATCCAATTTATCTGTGGTGTAAAAGATATGGTTCGAAGAGGCATGAATTGTCTAGTACTCGATGGTCCTGGAACTGGAGAATCAGTCCGCTTTAGAAAGCTTTATTTACGTCATGATTATGAATTAGCCGGAAGTGCTGCTTTTGATTATCTGACAACAAGGAAAGATGTCAATACAAAAAAAGTTGGTGTGCTTGGAATAAGTCTTGGAGGATTTTATGCCTCTAGGGTAGCGAGTTTTGAGCATCGATATAAGGCTTGTGTAGCTTGGGGTGCGAATTGGGAGTATCAAAAAACTTGGAAAACAAGAGGAGTTCCTGCTCACTCTTATATGGAGATTATGAATGTAGAAACTGAAGAAGAAATGCAAGAAGAATTCGAGAAATTTTCCCTAAAAGGGATTGTTGATAAAATGAAGTGCCCTTTTCTTCTTACTCATGGAGCAAACGATAACATGGTTCCGATGAGAGAGGCTCTAGAACATTTTAGGGCAGTAGGATCTACAGATAAAACATTACGAATTTTTTCTGAAAAGGAAGGTGGTGCAGAGCACTGTCAATTAGATAATATGATATTAGGGACTAGTTATATTTTTGATTGGTTACAAACTAAGTTGAAATAATTTTTTAATGGAGATTAGAATGGAAAAACCTATTGATGGATTTGAAACGTCTAGTGAGATTGGAAAACGTGTTATTGATCAACCAGAACTTCCCGCACAAGGTTTAGCTACAGATTCCGAAGTCTATACCGAGGTAGTTGAAGGTCAGATGCAACTTAAAAGAGGGACCGTTAGGCATTTTGAAGTATTTTGTGATGAACAAGAAAGAATTGGTGGAACAGATAAATATCCATCCCCGATGTCATATATGGCAATGGGAACGGGTTTTTGACTTCTAACTCAGGTTGCGCGGTACGCGCATATGATGAAAATTGAAATTGAGAAGGCAAGCGTGAAGGTTAGGTTTCGTAAATTGTTAGGAGGTTCGGTATTAAAGGGTACAGTTTTTAATAAGTGGGAAGGAGTAGATACGCATTTAAAAGTAGAGTCAAATGCCCCCAAAGATAAAATTGCACATCTAATTCGAAATGCAAAAAATGGTTGTTTTGCAGAAGGGCTAATAGTGCAGTCGGTGCCACTAACAAGCACTATTGAATTGAATGGAGAAAAACTAGATTTGGAAGGAATAACAGATTAGTTTTGAGGGTCACTAAGTTTTTTTGATTTCTTCATTTTGTATATTTGGGATTCATTATGTTAAAGATTCCACATTTGATTTATGGGACTGCATGGAAGGAAGAGGCTACAGAAGAACTTGTCTTATCTGCAATTAAAACAGGATATCGTAATTTTGATACTGCAAATCAGAGAAGACATTATGTTGAAGTTGCTGTTGGTGATGCTCTTTCGCAAGCATACAAAAATGGTTTAGAGAGAGAAGAATTCTTTCTGCAAACCAAATATACTTTTCCTGCAGGTCAGGACGAAAGACTTCCCTACGATTTAAATGCAGATTATAATGTTCAGGTTCGACAATCATTCGAAAGTTCTTTAGAACACTTACAAACAACTTTTGTTGACTCTTATCTTTTACATGGTCCCTCCCAACGTTCTGGTCTTAACGAATCTGATTGGATGGTATGGACTGAAATGGAATCTATTTTTAAAGAGGGATTAACGAGAAGTTTAGGGATAAGTAATGTCAACATTGAACAACTAAAACTTTTATATGAAAAATCTGAAATAAAACCGAGATTTGTACAAAATCGTTGTTTTGCGCAAATGGGATGGGACTGGGAAGTAAGGAAATTTTGTAGAGAAAATCAAATTTCGTATCAGGGATTTTCATTACTTACGGCCAATCCTTTTGTCTTGCCTACTCTGAGAGAAATCTCTCAAAGGATAAATAAAACTCCTGCTCAGATTATTTTTCGATTTGCAATTTACATTGGGATAGTTCCTCTTACAGGTACGACTAAAATTTTGCATATGGAAGAAGATATTGCTCTAGATTTTGTACTTGAAAATTCGGAAATAGATTTTATAGAAAAAGTAGGAATTCAATTTCTGCAAAAGTAATAATTTATCAATCAGTAATCCACATTACCATTTCAGATTAACTAATAATGCTCCTCCAACGGTCATTAGGCATCCTATAGGTATTTTCCAAGTCAGTTTCTCAAATTTCTTTACTATAAGAAATGCCATTGCTACGGTGAAAATAGGAGAGGTTTGAATGATAGGAAGCATACGATATACTTCCCCAAGTTGCATTGCTTTCGTATAACAATAAAAACCACATGCCATTAATAATCCCGCGAGCAAAAAAGGTCGAAAACTTTTTTTAATATTCGCTTCCGAAAATTTTTTAGTAGTGAGAATAGTATAAATTCCTACGATTGAAAGGCCAATGATGGTGCCGATTATAGTTCCAATCGTACTATCTGGGAATGCTTGGAGACCTTTTCTCCAAAATACTGCAGCGAATGAAGATACAATTGCTGCGGCAATTGGCCAAACAATTTGTTTCTTTTTCCATGCTCCGTCAGTTTTCTCGAAAGTGATAAGAGTAATACCAGAAAAAACAAATGCGATGCCGACTAAATTTTTCCAGGTTGGTTCCTCTGATAAAATTAAGATTCCTAGGAGAGTTCCAAGAATTGGAGAACTTCCTTTGATTGGAGCGGCACGAGCGACACCTATTTTAGAAATTCCTGTCAGGTAAAATATGAAGAAAAGACCTGGGTTACATGCACCTGCAAAAATTATCCATAGATAATGTATTCCAAGACTTGGAAATGAAGGTTGAGAGAAAACAACAAATCCAATCAGGATGAATAAAGTACTTGCCAAAACAATAGTAGAACCTATAAAAGCATTTGTATGCTGAAGACCGGAACGAATTGCCATATCACAAAGGGCGTAAGAAAAAGATGCGCAAAGAGCAAATAAAAATGCTAAGTCAACAATTAACAATTTATCTAACCTTTTTTATGAAATTTTTATAGCAAATGAAGAAGTGATCAAGAAAAGGTTTTCTATAATAAAATATCTTCTTCGTTAAGAAGGATAAGATATGGTTCTCCATATTGTCCTTTTTCTGAAATACCCCAATTTGATTGATCTGTTTTAAGTTTGAAACGAACTCCCCAGTCTCCGCCATAAATTAGATGAGAACTTCCTTGTCCAGAATCTGAAACAGGAGTGTAGAGGGCGGAACAAGTAGAGCCATCTTCTTTGCTAGACCATCCTGTGATCTCATATATTCCATTCGGATAATCAGGCAATTCCAAACGGATATAGTTAATAAGAATGGGCTCTTTTTTTATCTCATATAAGTGACCAGGCATATATGTGCAATTTTGATTTTCTTCAACTTCTAAGTATAAATTTTGTGTCAATATTGTATCCTTATTAAACGTTTTTTTTGCGATTTATATAGACCAACTTCTGCCTCCATCCACAGGAATTAAGGACCCATTGATATAAGAAGCTGATTCACTCGCTAGAAAAAGAGCGAGTTGTGCTGCTTCTTTTGGATCTCCAAATCTGCCAGTTGGATTTTGCGATGCTCTTAAATTAGCGGCTTCTTCTTCTGAAATAGAATGAAGGTCTGCGTATGTTTTGAGACCTTTTCTAACCATTGGGGTATCAAATTGACCAAGTAAAATTGCGTTTACACGTATTCCATTTGATGCAACAAGTCTTGCAAGTGCTTTAGTTGCACTTAAAATTCCGCCACCTGCGGTTGCTGCCATTACATTTTCAGGAATTGGTTCCTTGTAAATCACTGCTCCCATAAAAATTACGGTTCCAGTTTTTCTTCTTATCATTTTGCTGAGTACTTTTTGAGTAAGATAAAGTGGTGATGTGATTCGATTTTTTAGAATTTCTTCCCAGAGTTTTGGTTCAGTTGTGAAAAAATCCCCAGGATAACTTCTCCCTGCATTATTAATCAATATATCGATGGGCCCTAAATTTTTCTCTGTTTTTTCTATGATTTTATCCATATCTTCTAAGTTAGAAAGATCTGCACTTATAGTTTCAATTTTACCACCATCCTCTTCAAGTACTTCCTTTGCTTTTTCCATTTTTTCTATATTACGTCCTGTTATCATTATTTTTGAAGATTCTTTCGAGAAGAGTCGTGCTGTTTCTAGTCCAATTCCACTGGTTCCTCCAGTTATAATTACTACTTTTCCATCTAAGTTATATGACATTATCTAACCCCTGTACTTTATAGTTTCATTTCTGCGAAAAAAAAATGATCTGAATTCTCAATTTGAATTTAATTTAGTACACTCATGTTCGCTTCCATTTAAAGTTCTAGCATATCAGATGCCTTGCTTCATATACGTTGATTCTTTTTTGTCAGAAGTTTGTTTCTAAAAGGTAAAGGTAGAGATGAAGATAAGTAAGTCAATGGAAAATGCACCATGGACAGCGATGTCTCTTTTATTCCTTGCACATTTTGTTGTGGATAGTCAGGTAAGTTTTCTTGCGCCTCTTCTTCCGTATCTTAGAGAAAAGTTTCAAATCAGCCTCGCTACGGCTGGTATTTTGATTAGTATTCAAGCCTTTTGCGTTACGGCAAGTCAACCTTTGACTGCCCTGATAACGGACAGATTTCCTCATTTGCCTTGGCTTGCTATTGGTTTGATAGGCAGTTCTTTTTTTATAACTGCGATGGGATGGCTTCCCTTATACTCGGCTGTAGTTATCTCAATTCCTTTAGGTGGCTTCTTAGCTGGTCTTGCACATCCTGATATGGGATCGAGAGCAGGTTCCCTGAGTGACGATCATCGAACTCTAGCAGTTAGTGTATATGTTTCTGGCGGAAGACTAGGATTTTCAATAGGTCCAATTATAGCGTTATTTATAGTTGATTCATTAGGAATGGAGTTTCTTTGGATTTATGTTTTAATAAATATCATTCTAGTTTATGGAATAATGAAAGGATTACCCAAGACATCTGCTATTCAAAATAAAGATAGTACGATTCTTATGGGATTAGGAAAGGCACTCTTTTCGGCCGGTCTCCCACTTGTAATACTTTTGGGTGTGACTGTTTCTAGAAGTATAGTCACAGTGAATTTGCAAGGCTTGCTTCCCACACTTTACGTTGAAAGAGGAATTGGTCTTTGGCAAGGGGGAATAGCGAATTCAGTTCTGCTATTTTTTGGAATGTTTGGAGTAATCCTAGGGGGTGTTTTAGCTGATTTACTAGGGAAAAAGAAACTTATTATTACTGGAATGTTAACTGCTCTTATAGGTTTGGTTGGTTTCCTGATGTCTTCCCCTATAATTGCTCTGATTTTTCTTTCAATTCTTGGACTAGGAATGTATATGCCGATGGGTGTTAGTATGGCATATGCACAAGAATTCCTCCCCGAACACAGAGGATTTGCAAGTTCTTTAACATTGGGTGTTTCATGGGGTTTCGCTAGTTTTTCTGTCATTCCTATTACCAACATAGCAGAAAGTATAGGTCTTATGAATGCATTTTGGTTCTTGCCACTCGCGCTTATTCTGGCTCTATTTCTTGCTTTTTGCCTCCCAAAAGAGACAGCAAATTAATTTTTATAATGCATATCTATTCAGAAATTTATCTAAAATCTCTTCGTATTTCTTTGAATCTGCAACCATAGGGAAGTGACCACTCTTCTTTAGTGTTTTTATGACAGAGCCCTTTGGAAGTAATGCTTTGAGTTTTCTTACTTCCTGTGGAGTATTTCTTTTGGTCTTGCCACCTCTTAAAATTAGAACTGGACATCGTACTAATGGAGCAATTGGGAAAGGATCATAATCGCTTTTTTTTGATGCTTGGAAAGTTCGCAATTTAAAAAACCAGTTTTTATCAAATGGCATTCTACAAGGTCCATTTAAATCATTATAAAGAAGAAGATCTTTTACGAATTGTAAGGATTCTTTTTTTGGCCAGTCACCGTTCTCCGATTTTGAAAAATATTCAATGGCACTTTTTAAATTTTTGAATGAGTTTGGTTGTTCGTAGTTTTCTTTTAGACCTTTAGCTCTTACTTCTAAAGGTCTTGAAGGGACGTCTACTAATACTACACAACTAATTCTTTTGGGAATCATTGTTGCAAGATGAAGAACATGTGCAGCTCCAAAGGAGTGTCCAAACAAGGCGAAGCGGTCTAATTTAAGTTTATTAGCTAAATTAAGAGCGTCCTTTGCAAAGGACTTTGAAGAAAATGGATGCCTTGGTGAACCAGCGTCACTAAAACCATATCCCCTCTGATCGGGACAAATAAAATGCCATTCTTTCAGTTTTTCTGCTGTAGAATTCCACATTCCAGATTGCATTCTAGAACCATGTAAGGCCAGTATTGGAAATCTTTTTAATTTCTGTTTTGGTTTCCACTCTTTTATGTACATAAGAAAATTTGAGATGAAGTGAAAGGATTCTTTACATCTTTGATTTTGATTTTTCATATAAACTCCAATTTTTAGTTTCGAAGATTTTTTTTTTTTTACATGATATCTTGTATTAAATTTTTTTTACACAATTTAAAATATAAATCTAATTTTTGTTTGCTCAATTTTTTGAAAGGGAGGGAAAATGGGGAGAATAAGTGCTTTAAACGATGAAGCAAAAGGGGGTCATGAAGATAGTTTCAAGGTTTCTCGAAAACGTTGGGGCAGTGTTCCTAATTTTTACAGGACTCTCGCACATTCCCCTAAAGCTCTTCATCATATTATGGAACTTTCTTATGAACTTAGAAAGAGGTGGAGAGAAGACCCTGAAAGACTCAGACTCATGCAACTCGCAATTGTGAAACCTTCAATGATGAATCAGTGTTTAATATGAACAACTCATAATCAGGAGCTTGGTCAAGCTGCTGGATTAGAAGAAAAACATTTCAACGAACTTGTTGGAAATTGGAGTGATAGTGAATTATATGACGATCGAGAAAAAGCGGTTATTGGATGGGCTGAGTCTTTAACGGAAAATACTGCTCGAGATGACGATAACGCATTTTCAGAATTGAAAAAACATTTTAATGAACAAGATATTGTAGAACTCACTTTATTTACCTGTTTGTTTAATGCCTGGAATCGTTTGCAGGATGGATTTCAGAATGATTTAGAACCACCAGAAGGTCGTATTGAATGGACTCCAGACTGGCAAGAATCTTCTTAAAAAATTATTATAGGAGACTTATATGACCTTGGAAAAGTATCGTCCTCTAGAAAATTCTCTGCTTACATTTCATGATTATATTCCTCGTTTTCTTAATGGAACTGACAATCCCAGAGAGTATCTTGAAAGATGTCTTGCTCAAATTGAACTTTTGGAGCCTAAAGTTAAAGCTTTTGTCGTTATGAATATAGATTCAGCTAGAAAAACTGCAGATGCATCCACTCAAAGGTATCAAGCCGGGAAGCCCCTCTCGGTTGTAGACGGTATGCCCTTTGGAGTTAAGGATCTATATGAAACAATAGATATGAAGACCCAAATGAATAGTCCTGTTTATAAGGATTGGCACGGTATTAGAGACAGTGCCCATGCATTTTCGCTAAGACAGGGTGGTGCTATTATTCTTGGTAAAACTTCAACCACAGAATTTGGTATGGCTACTCCACCTCCAACGAGAAATCCTTATAATTACAATAAAACTGCTGGTGGTTCTTCAAGCGGAAGTTCCGCGGCTGTGGGAGCGTCAATGATTCCTGCTGCTTCTGGAAGTCAAGTTAGAGGTTCTATAGTTCGACCGGCAGGATATTGTGCAAATTTTGCTTTGAAACCAACTTTTGGTGCGATTAATAGGGGAGGCGGGCACTCATTGGCTCCTAGTCAAAGCGTTCTAGGTGTACATGCTGGTTCGCTTGAAGACTGTTGGTCTACAGCTTTTTACATATCTTCTCATGCAGGAGGAGACGCGGGTTGTCCTGGCTTATATGGAAATCCAACGATTTCAGAATCAAAAAATCCGGGTACTATTATTCGTCTCGATTCTCTTGGATGGGATACGACAACTGATTCAACCAAAGAGGCTTTTGAAGTTTTTTTGGAGAAACTGATTGATAGAGGCGTAGAAATTATTTCAAGAAAGGATGATGATAGGATAAAAAGATTTGAAGAGGCCTTGCGTGAGATTCCAGAATTTTTATTTCGCATGCTTGGTTATGAATCCCGTTGGCCTTTACAAGATTATCAATTATCTCATCCTGAATCACTTAGCCAAAAAATGTTGGATTCGTTAGAGTTAGGTTTGTCTGTTTCTGTTGAGGACTATCGGTCGATTCTCAAACAACGTCAACAACTACGTGATATTCAAGTATCTCTAAAAGGAATTGCAGGTTCATTTTTACTTTTATGTTCCTGCGATCCTCCTCCTGATTATCCATATATAGGTGATCCAGTGTATGGTGACGTTTCATCGACTCTTGGAGCTCCAGCGTTTTCACTTCCATTCCTTGAAGTAGATAGTTTGCCTGTAGGTATTCAGTATATGGGATATCCTGGAGATGACTATCAATTGGCGTGCAATTCTAAATGGATGACAGAAATTCACTAATTCCTTGCTTTAGTGAACTTTTTTGATTTTGGAAGGTGCACTGATTGGGTTTTTTTGTTCATATTTTATTCTTGGATTTTCTGACAAAATAAAAATAGAGGATAAAATCATAACCATCCCAATAACGACCGTTACAACACCCGGACCAAACATTTTTTTCTTTGATTTGCTATTTTTTTTTACTTCTAATGAAGCTTTATAAGATATATAAATTCCACACAAAATTAGGAAACTACCCAATATGAAAGTGGATATTTTAAGAACTCCTGGTTCCTGTGCAAAATAGAGGAACATATAGACTTCTTCTTCATGGTGGGCAAACGAAGTGGAGTAAGAAAACAGAATGCTAGATATAAATGCCACGAACAGAAGTATAGATTTCAAGATAGCCCCAACTTTTTTAAAGCACTCCCTGTGTCGTTCAAAAATTACAATGAAGTGACTATTTCAGTTTTTCTAACATCTCAAAGAATTTTTGTAATTCTTTAAATTCTTTCATCAGAGGTGCCAATTCTGAAGGAGTTAAGCTTTTATAGTCTTTTATTAGTTTAATCAGGTTGCGAGCAAGGAGTATTTGTTCTTTTGATTTTAAATCATAGGTTGCTTCAGACTTGTCTAAAGAACGATTTCCATTAAAATCGTAGTTTAAGAATACAAATTCAGTTGCTAGGGGCATAAATATCTGCAAAATCCCATCTATAGAAGGCATTACAGATTTTGGAATGCCTTTTTTCCCTAGCAATTTTTTTTCTGAAATTTCAAGTAAAAACCATTTTATAGCAAGGCGATATGATCTAGTAATTTCTGCTTTTGAAAGTTTGCCGTCTTTTGAAACATCAGCAATATCCCAAAAACTATCATAACATTTTGATGACCAATTCTTACTTCCCCAGCTTCCTTTCTCATATTTTAAAATCAACGCCTCACAATCGGCAGATGCCTTAAGTATTTTTTGTCCGTAAATTTTTGCGTCATATATTGCGATTTTATTATATGCATCAAGCCAGTTTTGAATCCTGTTTTTTTGTGTATTTTGAGTTTTGATATTTTTTCTTTTTAGATTCCTCCTAGCGGAATCAATAGCAAGAGTTTCTTGCCTTATTGTTGATTCTGCATCTTGATATTTTTTAAACCATTTTGAGGATTCTAAAGGGTTTTTATCTACTCCAATTCCTTTTGCATACATGAAGGATAAATTCTTGTATGCTTTTTTGTTTCCAGCGTTAGCAGAAAATTTAAACCAAATTAGAGCTTTTTTAGGATTTTTAGAAGTACCCTTTCCATTAAGATATAGTTCTCCGAGTGCATTTTGTGATTTTGGGTCGCCTTTGGAAGCACCTTCAAGGAATTTGTTAAATGCTGATTTGAAGTTTCCACGAGAAATTTCTCTTTGACCTTCTTTATAACTTGCGTCAACTAAACTAGTAAAAGTAATAAGTGATAAAAATAAAAATGATGAAACAAAAATTCTCAATAAAAAAGTTTTCATTTTACCCTCAGAAAATTCTAATTAGTGAGGAGTCCGGTTATATTCGAACTCATTTTTATTCTGAAAATATGATTGTTTCCTGCTCCATGGAGAAAAGAAATGACATCCCTTAAATATTTTTCAACAGGACACTCTTTCATGTAACCCATACCTCCATGTACTTCTATTGCGAGTTTGCACACTTCATAGGAAGCTTCAGAACAGAAGACTTTTGCTAGCCAAGCAAATTTGGGATCATATACTTCTGCGTAGTCAACATTCCAAGAAGCACGCCAAAGAACAGAACGTGCAGATTCGATTCGTGTATACATTTCTCCAATCATTTGTGCTACTGCTTGATGTTGAGCTATTGGTTTCCCGCCTTGAATTCTCTCTTGTGAAAATTTTACAGCTTCTTCGAAAGCGGCTCTGCCTGTTCCAAGGACTGTTGCACCATAACCACCTCTTCCTCTAGCTATTCTGGATACTCTGAGAGATTCTGCACCGTTTTCTTCTCCTAGAAGATTTTCTTCAGGTACTTGAGCATTATTGAAGACAAGAGTTCCATTACTTAGGAGTCTCCTTCCCATTTTGTCATGGATTCTTCCGATTTCTAAACCTGGAGTGTCATGCGGTACTAAAAAAGCAGTAATCCCTTTTAGCCCTCCTTGCGATTTGTTTGTCCTGGCATAAGTGACATAGAGTTTTGCGGTTCCTCCGTTGCTTATATATTGTTTAGTGCCGTTTAACTCATAACTATTACCTTTTTTTACGGCAGACATTTGTACACCTGCACCTGGTTCTGGATAAGGAAGAACATGGTCTGTCCCAGCATTAGGTTCTGTCATACAGGTTGCCAAAAGAAATCTATGGTCATTGATAAGTTTTGGAATAAGCCTTTCCTTTTGTTCATCGTTAGTCCAATTTTCAATAATGGGACTGAATTTCCATGTTTGATCAAAAGTAGCAGCGACGCCTAAATCTCCTGCACCTAATTCTTCGCCAACTATTGATAGTGTAAGCATATCAGCCCCGCCGCCACCATTTTCTTCTGATACAGCCAGTGTTCTCAGTCCAATTTTTGATCCTTCTTCTACTACGTCCATAGGAATACATTCGGATGGGTCTTGTTTTTGATCAAATTCTTGCGCGATCGGACGAACTCTTTGAGTTGCAAAATCACGCGCCAAAGACTGCAGAGCCTTTTGTTCTTCCGTTAACTTAAAATCCATTCACTTACTCCTTGGGTCTCTAGATTTTTATATTTTATCTAAGATGCCTGTTGATTCTAAATCTTTCCGAAAAGCATCTTTTTCTTCTTTTGTCAGGGAAACTACAGGTGGACGAGGATTCCCTGATGGCATACCAAGTTGATTTGTCCATTCTTTCATATATGCGGTAGTTTTCCCGTCAGGGCCAGTTGTGAAATACTTTTTCCTTACTTTTCTTATTGGTTCTAGAGAGTAGTTTTTTTGCCATGCATTTTCTAGGTCACCATTCATTGCAGAATCATAGTATTCTCTTATTGGTGTGTAGCCCTTCACTTGATACAGAAAAGGAGTTGGGGAAGACATATGAACTTGCATATCTAAATGTAGAAGACTTACGAGGAAATTTTCTTCATCTGGGTCGCAAATAACAATTTTATCTCCTACTCTTCTCCTGACTTCATTTTGGTGAGCCATGCTAGGAACTGCGTTTTTCACACAGCAAATATTGTCTATTTCACATAGTCTTTCGATTAATTCAGGACTTAAAGTGGTTCCAGATTTTGGTTGATTAAATAAAGAAATTCCGATATCGACTTGATCGCATAATGTTTTGAAATATAAAAGTATCTCGTCGTCTTCATATGCACCGTAAACCGGATTGATTAAAATGGCGTAATCTGCACCAACTTCTTCTGCGTGTTTAGTAAGTTCGATTGCTTCATTAATATTAATGTGAGCAGTGTGAGGTATGACTTGAGCACTTCCTCTGCTTTCTTCACAAACTATGTGTTGAATACGTTTCCTTTCATCAGAAGTCAAAGACCAATATTCACCCATAAGCCCATTACAAAAAAATCCGTCAATCTTAAGATTATCAATACAATGTCTGACGTTTTTTCTTAATCCGTTCTCATCAAGTTGTCCAGATTCGTCGAAAGGAGTTGTGAGTGCGGCCCATACACCCTTCATATTTTCTTTGCAGTATGCTTTTGCTTCTGTTTTTGTATAATCCATAGAGGAAACTCCTTTGAATAAAAAAAAAGGATTAAAATAATTTACACGATGTATTTTATTGTAATAAATTACACTAATTTGAAACTTCCTTAAAGCAAAACAATTTAAATAATGTAATAGGTAGTAATTAAGTAACTAGTTCTATTTTTAAATCTATTTAGATTCTGGGAGAAATTTAATGT
>DFQF01000025.1:21474-39455 GCA_002377645.1 Nitrospinaceae bacterium UBA3496
AATGTGGTTAAAAAAGAAAAAAATTTTAATAACTGGGGCATCTGTAGGAATTGGTAGCGCGATAGCAGAACGGTTTGCTAAAGAAGGTGCAAATCTTTACCTTTTGGGCGGACAAAATGAAAAAGCTCTAAATGAGACAATTGAAATTTGCAAAAAATCTAATGTCCAAGTACAGGGGGAGTGTTCTGATCTTTCTGACCTTTCTGTAGTTCCTAAACTGATGTCAAAAGCGATGGATTTTTTAGAGGGAATAGATATCTTGGTAAATTGTGCTGGATTAAGATGTAACAAATCAGTACATCACGTAACAATAGAGGATGTGGAAACTATATTTAAAATCAATGTTATGAGTGCGTTTGCTTTAAGTAGTATAGCTGTTGATTATATGTTAGAAGAGAAAATACGGGGTCAGATTCTTAATATAGGCTCTACTTCCGGAGAGGCTGGGGTTGCTGACAATTCGCTCTATTGTGCTACGAAAGGTGCTATGCATCTTATGACGAAGGCTATGGCAGTCGAACTTGGATCAAAAGGAATTCGAGTTAATGTGCTAGCGCCAGGAACAATCTTAAGCGAAGGCGTAGGGGGAAGATTAGATAACGATCCAGAAAAGGCAAAACGGCTAATGAGTACTATTCCTTCAGGACGTTTTGGCAATCCGCATGAGGTAGCATCCTGTGCCGCATTTATGGTATCTGACGAAGCAGATTACATGAATGGTGCAGTTATTTTGCTTGATGGTGGGAGATTGAGTTGTTAGTTTTGAAGAGTTCAGAAACGTTTTTGGAGTGATTCCTATGCAAATTTGGGTTGATGCAGATGCATGTCCAAAATCCGTTAAAGAACTTATTTATCGAGCCAGCGAAAGACTTAGTGTAAATGCCATCTTTGTGAGCAATAGTCCAATATATATACCACCTTCTAACTTTCTAGAAATCATCAATGTGCCAAAAGATCCGGATGCAGCAGATAAATATATTATTCAGAATACAAAGAAAGAAGATCTTGTTATTACAGCTGATATTCCGATGGCTTCTGAGGTTTTAAAGAAGAAATCTCATGTCATAAGTCCTAGAGGAGAAGAGTTTACAGAAGATAATATAGGAGAAAAAATTTCAACAAGAAATTTGATGAGTGAGTTAAGGACTTCAGGATTGGTTGGGGGAGGACCACCTCCTTTAAATGAAAAAGATTTGCAAAAATTTTCATCCGCATTTGATAGAATTGTAACTAAGCTGTTACAAACATAATTTCTTTTGACTAATTTCGTTCTGCAAGGAAGTATCAAATGCAAAATAGCAATAAAATTTTTGTTTTTTTCATTTCATTGTTGGTTTTTTTGTGTGTTTTTTATCTTTTTAGATCTAATGAAAATAAAATTAGAAGAGTAAAAGAAAAGATTTCGTTAGAACATTTATTGAAAAAGTCTAAGATAAAACTTACTCAAAATCAAAAAAAACAAATCACATGCCTTGCTACAAATGTGTATTTCGAAGCAAGGAATCAGGGTCTTAAAGCTAAGGTAGCTGTAGCTCTTACAACATTAAACAGAATGAGATTGCCAGAATTCCCATCTACAATTTGCAAAGTTGTTAGGGAAGGACCTGTATATGCTTATAAAAAGAGTCTTCCTCGAAGACACAAATGCCAATTTTCTTGGTATTGTGACGGGAAATCCGATGAAATTCAGTTAGCTAATCCCAAAGAGAAGAAAGCTTGGGAAAGTTGTTTTAAGATTTCTCGAAGTCTTTATTTTATTAGATCCGAATTTGTAGATTTCACAAATGGTGCAACCCATTATCATGCTGATTATGTCATTCCTAGATGGGCTTCGGATAAAAATATTTTGTTTCTTGAGAAATTTGGAACCCATCTATTTTATAAGTATAAATGAGTGAAGATTTGTCTTTGGGGGTGTTATTTTTTTTTTTTCCTTTATAATTGTCCTCAACATTGTCGTTTTTTTCTTTTCAAATTTAGTCTAGATGGAGATTTAGATGGTTTTAGATGTGGAGGCTGGTGATATTCTTCCTGCAAAGGAAGCTATTGAAATAATGGATCAAGTTGATCTTGGTCCAAATATAGATGTTCCTCCTATTCCTAAAGAAGCTTTTTCTGAAAATATACCGGAAGATGAAAAAGAGTTTTACAGGAATGAGATAAAAAGGCTCAAAGAGGAAAGAAATGCCCTCGTCCTTTCACATAATTATGTTCCCTCGGATATTCAAGAATTATCTGATGTAGTCGGAGATTCCTTGTTTTTGGCTCAGCAAGGAGCGGATTCAGACGCTGATTATCTAATAGAAGCAACGGTGTTATTTATGAATCAAATGTTAGCTGCTTTAAAGAAACCGCATCAAACAGTACTAGCTCCTGATTTAGGTGCGCTTTGTTCTCTTGCTGCGCATGCAGATGTTTCTAAAATTAAAAAATGGAAAGAACAACATACTAATGGTGTAGTCATCAGTTATGTAAATACTTATTTAGAAGTAAAAGCTGAAAGTGATTTTTGCTGTGCTTCTGCTAATGCTGGCAAAGTAACCTTACATGTTCTTAAGAATACAAATCCAGAACAGCCAATTTTATTTCTACCCGATGTTTTTTTGGGATTCTATGCAGCAAAACTTTTAGAAAGTGAAGGACATTCTCTTGATCGGTTACATTTGATGATGGGTGCTTGTCATGTTCATGAACGTATCCGCCCACATCATGTTATGGAACAGCAAAATTCTTATCCTAATGCAATTACTGTTGTGCATCCGGAATGTGGTTGTACAAGTGCGTGTATGCGACAAGTCAATGAGGGTGTTGTACCCGAAGATCTTCTTCAGTTTCGTTCTACTCAGGGTATGATTAAGCTTGTTTCTGAGGTTCCTCAGAATGAAGTAATTGTAGCTACTGAAGTTGGCAATTTGCATCCCATGTCGAAAGCAGTTCCTGAAAAGACATTAATTCCTGCAAGTAAGGAAGCGCTTTGTTCTTATATGAAACAGAATACACTTAAAAATTTGTATGAATGTCTTAGAGATTTAAAGTACGAGATAAATGTAGATGCAGAATTGGCAAAACGCGCAAGAATTCCTATAGAACGTATGTTAGAGATCGTCTAATTCAGTAAAATAGGGTGAAAAAATAAATATTCGCTCAAAGATTCGTGACTGGCTTCTAGAAGACTTTGGAGAGGCACAGTTGCATTTTGATATAAGCAAAGAGCCTTTCTGCGAGGCTGAGCTTCGTTCTAAATCCAATGCGGTTATTTCTGGTTCAATTTTTATTCAAGATATTTTTGATATCACCCAAGAATTGTTGGGTTTTGGTGTGTCTGAAAAGCCAGTTATTGAATGGTTAAAGCAAGAGGGTGATTCAGTGAGTAATGGTGATTTGATCGCTAAAATTTATGGTTGTAGCCAGACAATTTTAAAAGCCGAACGTACAGTTTTAAATTTACTTTCTCATATGTCGGAAATTTCTACCCATACAAAAAAAATACTTTCTTCGACACATGATTTTCCTGAGACATTTAAGGGCATTCTTGATACGAGGAAGAACAGGCCCGGATTACGTTATTTTGAAAAGTATGCGGTCAGAATAGGTGGAGGAAAGAATCATCGTCTCGGTTTTTTTGACGGGGATATGATAAAGGATAATGATATAGTTACTGCCGGTTCTATTACGGCTGCTATAGATCAGAAATTTGATTCTCGTTATATGACTGATATTCAGATAGAAGTGCAATCTTTCGAACAATTAGATCAAGTTTTGGAAGATGGTCGTGTACATATGCTTCTACTCGACAATATGAATTTGAGTAATTTGAAAGATGCTGTCGACCGAATTCGTCAAGTAGGAAAAGCGTCTGTAACAAAAAAGCCTTATATTCTTGAAGCGTCAGGAATTGGAGATTTAGGTTTTTCAGAAGTTGCTTCAACTGGGGTTGATTATATTTCGACAAGCGGTCTTGTTCGGTCAGCTCCTCCTCTTGATTTCAATCTCAAAATAGCCAGATTAGCATAAATAAAATTTAGTTTATCGAAGAATCAATTTTTCTTTCATGATAAGGTTCTTAGGAATTGATTAGTTATAATAATAATACCAGTTATTTAATTTTGTGTTCATTAATTGAAAAAAATGGGTTCTATGTCTAATATCGATGTATAAAAAACTTTGTCAGAATTTTATTAAATTTTGTTAATACAAACAGGAGAGTCGTGATGGGTGATTGGGGATTGATGGGAGTGGATTGGGAACAGAGAATTGATTACGATCGTTTGCGTAAAGAGCGTTTACAAAAAGCTAAAGACGCACTTGCTTCTTCAGAAGCAGACGTTTTGTTTGTTTTTCGAACAGAAGATTGTAGATATTTGACAGGATTTCGATCTCATTTACATCCTACTGCATCTCTAGGAATGGCTGCTTGTGTACTTGCAAAAGGCGGCGATCCTTATCTGTTTAGTATGGACAATGATCATGCACACTTAAGAATGAAATGGCTTGATGAAGAACAGATCCAGCCTCGTGCAAATCTTCGAGATATCTCAGCTGTTAAAGAATGGGCAGAGAGAGTAAAGGGATTAATCGGAGATAATCTTGATGGGAAAACAATTGGTGTCGATTTATGGTCGCCAGCTATTGAAGAGAGGCTTCGCGAAGCTTTTCCCAAATCAAAATTCATAGATGGTTACGAAGTCTTAATGAAAGCAAAGATAACTAAGACCGTAGACGAGATTTCTTGTCTTAAAGCAGCTACATTTATAACCGAAGCGGCTTTTGAAGATGGAATTGATTATTTAAGACCCGGAGTACGTGAATGCGAAGTTCTCGCAGTTATGTGGCATAGAATGACTGCTTTGGGTAGTGAGTGGACTCAATGTGCAAACATTATTTGTTCAGGTCCTTATACAGCTCCTTATAGAAGGCTTACTTCTGACCGTATTATCAGAAAAGGAGATATGGTCATAATGGATGTGGGAGGATGTTTCAACGGTTATTGGGGAGATTTTACTAGAACTTGGGTGTGTGGGGATATAATGCCAACTGAGGAACAAATAGATTTACATATGAAATGTTATAATGCAGTTTGGGATTCATGTGCTGCATCAAAACTTGGCAATACTACTTTAGATGTATATCAGGCTGCAGAGCCTTATGTTCTTGATAGTCTTGGACATGGTTCAGGTACCAATCCTTGGGAACTCCCTTATTTTAGTCCAGCTGCGTATGAAGATCCTATGCCACTTGAAGTTGGAATGACTTATAATTTAGAGCCATATGCGGGAAAACCTGGTATTGGTGGATTTAGATTAGAGAATAATTTGGTAGTTACAGAAGGGGAACCTGATGTATATACCCCTTACCCATATGATGAAAGACTAGTTACGGATGTACATCCACTTGATACTACCACTGGAAGGACTAGATAAAAAAAGGATGAAAATGGAGAGTCCAATTTTTTCAGAAATAGTTTCTACTGAATGGTTAGATGAAAACTTAAATGATCCTAGTATCAAAGTAGTGCAAGTTTCATTTACGAATGACGATTTAGAGTTTAAAAAAGAGCATATCCAAGGTTCCGTTTGGTGGTATTGGAAATCAGTTCTTTGGCATGAGACTGACAGGTCTTTTCCTTCCCCGGAAGATTTAGCTATACGTTTAGGAACTTTTGGGATTGATTCAGAGACCACAGTAGTCTTATATGGTGATCCTGTACAATTTGGAACTTATGCGTATTGGGTTCTAAGAATGTGTGGTCATCAGAAAGTTTGCGTTCTTGATGGAGGATTAAAAAAATGGAAAGCAGAGGGTAGAGATCTTACCGATATCCAATCGACATTTGAACAGAAAAGAAATTCTTCTTTTGATGAGTTGAGTTCTTTTTCTGTTGGAAGAGAAAATGTTTTGCAGAACTTAAGATCCTCAGTTCGTTTGTTGTTAGATGTAAGATCTTTCGAAGAATATAATGGTGAGCGTGTAATGCCACCACCTGGGTTCGATCATGGTGCTGAAAGAACCGGGAGAATTCCGGGAGCAACGCATCTCTTTTATGGTCAATTGATTAATGAGGACGGTACTTTTAAAGAAAATAACGAATTACGTAGTGTTATAGAACCGATTTGTGGTTCCACTGATAGTGATAAAGAGATTGTTGTTTACTGCAGACTCAGTCATAGAGCTACATTGGTATGGTTTGCAATGGTGTTTATTCTAGGGTATTCAAACGTGCAGGTTTATGATGGTTCATGGACAGAGTGGGGCAGTATAGTTGGATTTCCTATAGAGAAATAATCCTATGAAATTAATTTTACTTAGTTAATCTGATTTCTTGGTTTTCTTTTTGATAATACTCTTTTTACTTCTTCAGCAGCTTTTTGACGAAGCTCGTTTTGTGCGTTTGTACTGTACCATGCACTATGTGGAGTGATAATACAATTTTCTAGCGTAAGCAGTTTATTTGTTTTTTTAGGTGGTTCTTCGGTAAGTACATCAAGAGCAGCAGCACGAATACTTCCTTTTTTAAGAGAACTATACAGATCTGTTTCATTGATTAGTTCTCCCCTTGCAACATTTATTATGACTGCGTTTTTATTCATTAAAGATAGTGTTTTTTTTTGGATAATTTCTTTAGTTTTTTTTGTATAAGGAGCATGAAGGGATAAATAATCTGATTTTTTTAGTAACTGTTGTAAAGTCACTTTTTGTGCTTTTAATTTCTTGAAAACTGAGTCATCTGCGAATGGATCGAAGGCAATCAATTTCATTCCAAAAGTAGAGGCTTTTTTTGCGAGAGAAGCCCCAATTCTCCCAATACCAAGAATACCTAAAATAGATTCTTTTAAAGGATATATTGGTCTGAGATTTGAAATTCCCCAGTTTCCAGACAAAACTTCTTCTTTAGCTTCTTGAAGTTTTCTTGCATAATACAAAATGAATGACATCGCATGATCTGAAACTTCATCTATGCAATAATCGGGAACATAAGTGACTATGATCCCCATCTTCTTTGCTGTCCTTTTATCAATATTATCAGTTCCTACACCAGCTCTAGAAATGATTTGGCAGTTATTCAAGGAATTTATAACTGGTTCTGTTAGATCACATATAGAACCTACTATAACAGCATCTGCACCATCACATAATTTAATAAGTTCTGATTCAGTTTTGCCTAATCCTTCGACTATTTTGCAGCCTATTGGATTTAGAATTTCATTTTCTACAGTTAAAGCACCAAATCTAGCACCAACGACAGCGACTTTATGTTTGTAGTTGTTTTTTTTCAAAATGATTTCCTTAAATTAACTGAATGTATTTTCAAGCTAACAGCTTAAATCATCAAAAGTAATTCTCAAAATGGATAAAAAAAACCGTGATTCAATGCGAATCACGGTTTTTCTAAAAAGTTTGACCTTTAACGCAATTTGTTTTCTGGTCTTTTGGGTGGGTCATTAGCTGCTCTAGGTTCTACTGGTTCGTTACTGCTAAAGTCAGGAGCTAGATCAGCATTTATCTGTGTCCATTCTGGATCATCATCTTCCGTTTCTAAAATAGCATCAATTGGACACTCTGGAAGACATACACCACAATCGATACATTCCTCTGGGTCTATAATCATGAAAACTTGGTCTTGATAATCTCCAGGATGAATGCAATCTACAGGGCACACATCTACACATGTTGCATAGCGTTCCCCAAGACATTTTTCGCCGATAACAAAAGTCATGTATCATCTCCTTGAAAATCAATGGCGGTAATCTTAAAAATTCAAAAAACAATGTGGTTGATGCTAGCAGAGCGTTGAATATTAAATCAAGGGGATAAATTATTTTTTTGCCTTTTAGGTTTCAATTTTCTTAATAAAGGTCTACTAATCTAGAAGGATTTTCTTGTACCATTAATCGTATTTCTTGACTCTTCAAACCTATTCTAAGCATAGATGCGATAAACATGCGCAACATTTCAGGTGGTGGTGGATTCCAGTCTAGTTGAGCATCTGTTGTCATTAGACATCTGTGTGGGCCAATTTTTTTTGCGAATTTTGCAATTAAATTTGGATCAAGTCCTTGCCACATAGGAAATGCAGAAATCCAAGTAAACTCAATAAAATAACCTAAGTTTGAAACTTCCATTAATTGTTCTTCGGTTGCTCCGACAACAGAAATAATTGGATGTGTGAAAATAAATTTTTTCAATCCAATTTTACTCGCTCGTTTTGCCAGTGCTACTCCTTCTTCAGCAGACAAATGTCCAGTAGCGATAGCTATATTTGCATCTCTTGCAATTTCTAGAACAAGATTAACTTCTTGCGCTATTTCTCCGTCTTTATCGAAAATACTTAAATTTTTTTTTGGAGGCGGTTGTTTATATGCAGTCTCAATTTGTTTGCTGTAGGCCCCTTTTTTAATATCATTTTTTGTCGTATAAGTTGGCATCCAGATAATCTTAGCTCCAAGTCTTGTTGCACTCTCTGCTGCGAATGGGGAAATTCCACCTACATTTGAATTTAGAACTATAGCGCCCATTGCATTGAAATTTTTATATACTTGGTTAATTAAACTTGCTTGTGCCATAGTAGGCCATAGGTGGCTTTTCATGACAAAACCTTTCATTCCAGATTGTATAGCAAGTTCTGCCCATTCGTGATCTCTAACTCTACCTGGTTCTTCTAAAAAAACTTGAGGGAAAATATGAGCGTGAAGATCAATTGAACCCTCTAATAATTCATCAGCTTCAGTTCTCATTTGTATTCCTCTTTTAATAATATTTTTCGTATAATAATGCTTTATGGTTTTTTTTTGAGCAAGTATATAAAATTAAATAACTATATTAAAACTTTATAAATTTTAGAGGTATTTTCTTGAGTGAACAAATAGGGACTCCTGTTCGAGATTTGCAGACTCCGGTTTTGTTGATTGATCTTGATGTAATGGAAGAAAATCTGAAAAAAATGGCTTCAAATTTTCAAAATAGTTTGATCAATTTACGTCCTCATTCGAAAACACATAAAAGTCCGCTGATTGCTAAAAAACAGATAGAAATGGGAGCAATAGGTATTTGTTGTCAAAAAGTAAGTGAGGCAGAAGTTATGCAAGAGGATGGGATAGAGAATATCCTCTTAAGCAGTGAAATTGTCTCTCCTGCAAAGATAGAACGTGTTTCCTTTTTATCAAAGAATTGTGATTTGATGTTAGTTGTTGATCATATTCAGGGAGCTGAATTACTTTCTAAAATAATGGAAAAAAATGAAAGCGACATTGGAGTACTTGTTGATATTGATGTTGGACAAGGTCGTTGTGGGGTTAGAACAGTTGATGAAGCAGTTTCTCTAGCAAAAAAAATTGATGAATTGCCTTCAATAAATTTGCGTGGGTTCCAAGCTTATAACGGCAAGGCGCAACATATTGAAGGATTTAATGAAAGAGAGAAGAAATATAGAAATTCAATCACTATGATGGAAGAGAGTGTTTATGAATTTAAAAAAAATGGATTGAATTTTGATGTTAGAACTGGTGGAGGAACTGGAACATGGAATTGGGACTTAGATTCTGAAATTTTAAATGAAGTTCAAGCAGGAAGTTACTTATTTATGGATTCACATTATAGGAGTATTGGAGGAAGACAAGAACAATTTTACGAAGATTTTCAAGCGAGTTTATTCGTGCTATCTACAATCATTAGTTTTCCTGAAGATAAAAAATTTATCATTGATGCAGGACATAAAAGTCTTTCGTCTGACAGTGGTTTTGCATCCTGTTACGACATCGAAGAGGCTACCTATATTTCAGCTAGTGATGAACATGGAATAATTACAGTGGATTCGTTGGGTCCAATGCCAAAGTTAGGTGATTCTTTACTTTTTCAGCCAAGTCATTGTGATACTACGATAAATCTCTTCGATTATTTTTATGGCATTAGAGGAGGTATGGAGAAAGGTTTTTTAGAAGTTATATTGCCAATTTCAGCTAGAGGAATGGTTCAATAAATTGTCTTATGGCAATAAACCTATACCAGCAAATCCGGTTGTCAATGCTAAGAACATTCCAATAAAAGCACAAAATCTGTGAAGTTCTCTAAATTTTTCATTTTGTTTTCTTCGGATTGATCTGCCTAAAAATGCTGTTAAGTATAAAAAAATTAATGTAAGCGTTCCTAGAAAACTATGGAAAGTATTAAATAAAGGTTTTTTTAAAACGAATTGCATTTCTAATAAACCAAGAAAGTATCCAATAGTGAATAGTATGACAAAAATTCTGGCTAAACGTATATGTCGTTCAAGAAGAACTGCTCTTGGAAAGGTTGTTCTTGTAAGTCTGTTCTTTCTTAATGTAAGTCCAAGTTTTAGGACGTAGAAACCCAAAAGTAATGTTGTGATTTGTATTATCGGGTGGAAATAAACAGTTAACCATATCATTTACTTAGATTCCTAAATATATTTCAATGCATTCTAGGGTATGTTATAAAAAACTTAAATAGCAAATTTATCTCTAATTCTTGAGGAGGAAAGATTGTGCACCTAGAAGATATTGAGAGTTTAGCTAAAAGTTGTACCGTTTTTGACCTAGGTGTAGAAATGTTTCCAGGAATGCCTCATGTTCCGCTCCATGCTCCTTATTCTTGTTCTTTAATACGTGAACATGGAGACTCAATGTTTGAAGACGGTGCTTGTGCCTCTGTGGATGTTTTTTTTTGTAGTGGACACACAGGTACGCATATTGATGCGATATGTCATATCTCGAAAGATATGCAACTGTATAATGGTGTAGATGCAACTAAAGTACAAAACAAAATAAATGGTTTTTCAGAATATGGAATAGAAACAGTTGCCCCTATTTGTAGAAGGGGAGTTTTAATTGATGTGGCAAGACATTTTGACAAAGAAATCTTAGAACCAGGAAGAGCGATTGGAAGAGATGATCTTTTGAAAGCAAGTGCTTCTCAAGGAACTGAGATAAAATCAGGGGATGTTGTTCTTATAAGAACAGGACATATGCAAATCTGGCCTAACAAAGAATTTTATACTCAGACAGGAGGTGTGCCAGGTATTAATCTTGAGGCAGCAAAATGGCTTAGTGAGCAAGGAATTGCAATGGTAGGTTCAGATAATTTTGGGGTGGAGGTTATGCCCAATCCTTCAATTCCTGTGCACTGTCATATGCTAGTAGAGCATGGGATACATCTAATTGAGATTTTAATGCTTGAAGAATTGTCGCAAACAAGAACCTATGAATTTTTGTTTGTTTGTTTGCCCTTAAAATTAAGAGGTGGAACAGGCTCTCCAGTACGACCTGTTGCAATTGTTTAAATGTTTAGGATGAAATTTTTAATTTAAAGAAAGAATTGAATTTAAGAATTCTTTTGTTACCCTAACAAATTCGTCTGGTTCATCAATATATACATGATGATGTGCACCTTTAATGATCTTGATTTGTACATTTTTCAAGTTTTGTTTTGCCCATTCAATGTCCTCCGTTGTAATCCTGTCTGAAAGTTCGCCAATTACCAGTAATCCAGGTACTTTTAAATTTAGCCAACCTTTTACTAAGTCGGATCCCCCACGCTTAGAATGAAAAGAACGATCTGCTTTTAATAACCATGTTCCATCTTTCAACTGTCGAACGCTATGCTTGGCTATATGTTCTAAGTGTTCTTCTTTAGCTTTACCAGAAGCAGGAATCATTCTGAATTTTTCTATAAATAATTCTAGGGTAGCCCAAGGACGACTTGGTCTACTCCCGAAGGCGTTCATCTCTTTAAGAATCCTTTCGTTAATATGAAATGGAGAATCTACTACAATCATGGAAGTAATATTGGGAGAGTTTGTAGCTGTTAATCGTAAAGAAATTCCTCCGCCCATTGAATGAGCTAGAAGGAAAGGTTTCTTGTTCGTTTCTTTGTAGGCCCAATCTATCCAAAATTCTAAATCTTTTGCAAAATCATCATAGGAGTATTCTTCTGCCCAGTCACTGTTGCCATGTCCTCGAAGATCCATTGCTACTGGTCTAAATTTGTCCATATAATGCGGTGCAACGAAATCCCACCATTTTGCATGAGCTGCTGCTCCATGAACTAATAAAAGAATAGGTTTTTTGTCACCGCCATGATCTATTCCGTGTAGTTTTATCCCATCTCTTTCTAAAAAGAATTCTTCTGTCATTTCAATAGTTTCTCCAATTTTGTATTTGAATGTACACTTGTTTTGGGGTGGAATGTTATTCTTAAATTATTTTTTCTCTACTTTTTTGTCTTGATTATCTTCCAATTTCCTTATTTTTTCTATGTGACTTTTGTATTCGTCCAATGTTGTTTCATCAAATAAATCGGGGCCTCTATGATATGCTGAACGAGAGATCAGGTGTGCTGCAACAGGAGCTGTTATGAAAAGAAAGAATATTGCTAAGAGGGCCTGAGTAGTAACGTCTAATGTTTGAAAAGATAAGATGGTAGAAAGAAGTATGCCTCCTAAACCCAACGTAGTTGCTTTTGTTGCCGCATGCATCCTGGAATATACGTCTGGAAGACGAATCAAACCTACGCTTGCGACTAACATAAAAAATGCACCGATAAACATAACTGTAGCTGTTAGAATTTCAATCAATTATTTTCCCCCGGTCGTGAAATTTCGCATATAAGGTTGTTCCAACAAAGCTTAAAATTGTAAGGGTGAGAACAACAATCACAAATATTTTATTTCCAGAGTAAATAGCATAAAGAGCAATAATTCCTTTTCCGTTTGTCACTATAGTATCAGCTGCAATAACTTTATCTGCGGTTGTTGGACCTTTGAAAAAGCGATATAGAGCTATAAAGACAGATATGACTAACATAATCATTGAAACCTGAATCGTTACTTCGATCATTCAAATGCTCCTAAAATAGGATCTTCAAGCCTTTTTTGGATTCTAATTTTCATTTCTTTTAGATCTTTTGAATCAAGAGTGTGTACATAAATTATTTTAGATTCGTCTGAAACATCTATGCTAAGTGTTCCAGGAGTTAAGGTGATAGAGTTAGCTAGTGAAGTTATTCCTAAAGGTGATTTGCAACGAGTTTTGAAAGCAAAAATTCCTGGCTGTATAGAAAGATTCGGCTTTATAACAATAATCATAACTTGCAAATTGGCTATTATTAATTCCCACAAAAAACTAAAAACGAATCTTAATGTGTAAATCAAACGTAAGATATTTTTTTCTTTTTTTTCATTTCTCCTTATCAATCTTTTCTTGTGTTCATAACTCTTCCATAAAAAGAGTATGATAAGAATTGCAATAATAATACCTGTAAAAAAGTCACTCAAATTTCCTGTGCCTCGCATTAAAATCCAAATAGCGGCTATCGATATTGTTAAAGTTGCTATAGGCAAAGCTTTACTCCTAAGTAAGTGTTTTCATAGCATTAATATAAAATTGAGGGTTGGAAATTTGTTCAGAAACCATACTGGCCCAATCATAAAGCCAAGTTGCACCGATTCCAAAAACGACCGCGAAAAAAGTAAGAATAGTAACGCATATATACATTGTCGGAGGGGCTTTTTTAAGGTTATTTTTTCCTTCTCCCCATGCCATCCTTTGATAAGTTTTAAAATTATAAAAAAGAGAGATAATACCTAAAATTAAAGCTAAAGAAGTTATTAAAGTAAATCCAGAAGAAAAGCCTGCTTGAAAAATAAATATTTTTGCAAAAAAACCATTTAAGGGTGGAATGCCTGCTAAAGACAGAAAACTAATAAGCATTAAGATACTAAGAAAGGGGGTTTTTTTCATTAAACCTCCCATTTCATCTAGGTTCTCTGTTCCTGTAATTTTATAGTTAATACCCGCAGCCAGTAAAACTGAGCTTTTAAGGTAAGAGTGCACAACTATGAAAAAAATCGTTGCTGTTAATGCAGGAGGCGAGAGAAATGCAATTCCTAGACTGATAAATCCAAGCTGATTGATCGTACTGTATGCAAGAATACGTTTTAAGTTTTTTTGGGGAAGAGTCCCGAAGGCACCGATAAAGATAGTGAGAATCGCAAAAAACAAAAGAACATGTTGGAAGTAAAAAAATTGTTTTATGAAGATTAATGTTTGACATCGAATAATGGCATAAATGCCTACCTTTACTAGGACTCCTGCAAGAATAGCACTGACTGGGGTATGTGCAGTAGAGTGAGCAGATGGGAGCCAAAGGTGCATTGGGAAGATAGCTCCTTTAACACTAAAGACTAATACAAAAATTAAAGCAGTAATTATAATCATTGGATTATAATCTAGTGTCGATAGTTTTATTGATAAGTCAGCCATATTTACTGTCCCAACTTGTGCATATATAAAAGAAATTCCTGCCAAGAAAAATGCAGATGCTACTAAATTGATACATGTGAACTTGAAAGACATTTCTAATTGTTCAAGGGAGTGGTAGCAGGCTAACAAAGCGTATGTTGAAATAAGTAATACTTCAAAGAAAACGAATAGATTGAACAGATCTCCAGTAAGAAAACATCCCTGAATACCCATAAGAAGAAAATGGATAAGTGGTTGAAAAATTTTTAAATTGTTTTCTTTAGTAAAATAACTTTTGGAATATAAAACGCAGATACCAATAATTGAAGAGGAAATACAAAGCATAGTAGATGAGAGTTTATCAGCTATGAGGATAATGCCATAAGGAAATGGCCAGAGACCCATTTGATGGGTATAGATGTTTCCTTTCATTATGTCAAAAAATAAGATAGCTGATAGCATAAAATTTATGAATAAGGATGCAAAGCTGATTTTTTCCTGTATTCTCAATTTGCCGACAAGCAAATAGGTCACAATGCCTGTGATTAGGGGTAATACAACGAAAATGGGAAGTAAATTATTCATCCCTTAAGCCTTCTATATTCATCTATGTTGTCTGTTTTAAAATTTCTCTGCATATTTAGTGCAACGGTCAATAAAAAAGCAATAACCGCGAGACTAATAACTATTGCAGTTAAAACCATTGCTTGAGGAAGTGGGTCAACGTACATCTGGGCCTGTACTGAAATTTTTTCTACAGGGAGAATTGGTGGTTTTCCATCCTGTACCCAACCAGATGCCATGATCATTAAATTAGTCGCATGTGATAACATCGCAAAACCTAATACTAATTTAATTAATCTTCTCTGTATAATTAAGTACACACTAACTGCGACCAGAATACCTATAGTTAGGGGAAGTATTAGAAACATTTTCCTTCTTCTTTTATGGTTTTTCGGAGCAAAAATTTGTAAAAATAAACATCAAAACACCAACTACCACTAAATAGACACCAACATCAAAAATAAAAGCAGTAAAAATCTTTATTTCACCTATCAACACTAAGTTTATCTTGTAGATCGAACTTTTTAGAAACCCATTGGAAAAGTAACCATAGAGACCTGTCAGTGTTGATATAAGCAGACCTACCATAAATACATTATCCCATTTCCAGTTAAATCTTTTTAGTGCTTCTTTTGTTCCAAATGCGACCCATTGTAGTACAATACCTATTGAGGTCATTATTCCAGCGATAAATCCACCGCCAGGCTGATCATGACCGTAAAGAAGGATGTAGAGTGAAAAAATCATCGTCAAATGAAGCACAATAGGCGCTGTTGTTTGAAGAATTAGTGATCGCAATTAAATTTCCTCATGATTTGAACGATTGCAGAGATTGCAATTCCTGCAATAACTAGAACCGTTATTTCACCTAATGTATCGTATCCCCTATAGTCTACTATGATTGCGTTTACTACATTTTTAAAACCTGCTAGAGGTTTGCTGGTTTCTAAAAAATAGGTAGAGATGGTACTGAATTCTTTAGAAGTCATACTCAAGAACATTCCAATACATACGGTTGCACCAATAGAAATAGAGATTCCCCAATCTCTCATTTTTTTCGAAGTCGTATTTTTTTCCGGGGAAGAGTCTGGCATGTGGTAAAAGACAAGAAGAAAAAGTGCTACTGAAGCGGTTTCAATCATAATCATAGTAAGTGCAAGATCAGGAGCTTTCAGAATCAGGAAAAGTCCCGCGATAGCATATCCGGTTATTCCTAAGGTTAAAATTGCAGGTATTCTTTTGCTGATTAATCCAGTTCCAAGTGCACTAATCGATATAAGCAAACATAAGGCTAGGGAAAAATTGATTTCGATAGTATGAGCAGAAATTATAATTTTGTTCCAATTTAAATTGAGACAAACATAAAAAATCGTAAGAATAGGAGCAATCCACATCCAACGAAGATACTTCTTTAAATTGCCGCTTTGTATCAAGAGAAGATATTTCCACGTTCCTTTTTCAACATGATTGATGAAAGCATTATAGATTCGATCAGGGCCAAATATATGAATTTTTTTACTTAATAGATTTTGGAAAAAATTGATTTTGTCGAATTTTACATAACAAAGAATTCCGAGACTAAGTGCAATGGTAGACATAAGCAATTCTAAATTGAATCCATGCCAAAGTTTAAAATGTATATGGTTTGTGATTCCTTTACCCATTGTCGATATTATAGCAAGATGAAATGTTTCATTTTCAAACAACCCAGGGAAAATACCAAAAATCAGAACAAAAAAAGTTAAAATGATAGGTGCAATTAGAAAACCAAAACTTGGGTCATGTGGATTCTTCGGAGGTTTCACGTTTTTCTTTTTCCAGAAAACTTCACCTACAAGTCTCAGGTGATAAAGAACCGTGATTATTCCTCCAACTAAAATTAGTAAAGGGAGTCCGAAAGAAGAGAAATTGTTAGTGCCAAATTTTAAGCTTACGGTGTAAAGCATCTCCTTTGTTATAAATCCGCCTGTCGGAGGTGTTCCCATTAAACTCAGGGCACAGACAAGAAGAAGAATATGACAAATTGGCATTGATTCTTTGAGATTGCTTAGTTTTCTAACATCTCTTGTTCCACATTCATGGTCAATAATACCTATAACCATAAACATACCTGCTTTTGCTGCCGCATGATTATAAAGATGCAGAGTACTTCCTGTAATACTCTCGATTCCGCCTAATCCAATAAAAGTAGTTAACATTCCTAATTGGCTTATTGTACCATAAGCCAGAATGCCTTTAAGATCGTTGGAGCGGAGAGACAGTAATCCTCCCGAAATCATAGTCATTATTCCTAAAGAGGGTACCAAGTAAAACCAAAGGAATTCTCCGGACAAAATAGGGTAAAATCTAGAAAGCAAAAAAATACCTGCCTTGACCATTGTTGCAGAATGTAAAAAAGCACTAATTGGAGTAGGAGCTTCCATCGCATTAGGTAACCAAATATGAAATGGCCACTGAGCACTTTTGGTTACCGCGCCTAATATGATTAATAAAGTAGCAAAAGAACCTACATGTAAAGAATTTGCATTTGAAATCAGGTTTGAAATTTCCCATTCTCCAGTTGAATTTGCGAGGAGGAGGAAACCACCTAACATTAAAATACCACCGCTTCCAGTAATTAGAATTGCTTTTGTAGCCCCATAATTGGATTCTGGTTTTTGAAACCAGAATCCAATAAGAAAAAATGAAGTTATGCTTGTAAGTTCCCAAAAAACAAATAAGGAAATCAAATGATTTGAGAAGACTACTCCAATCATAGAACCCATAAACGCAATAAGGAGTGAATAATATCGAGATAAGTCTTCCTTCTTTGATAGGTACCAATTTGAATACAGGATAACAAGGAAAGACATTATAATGATGAGAAATGCCCAAAAAACACTCAAACCATCTACAATAAAACTTATGTTTATACCTGCATCTGGTACCCAAGGGATCTCATATTTTAGGATTTTGTGCCCTGCTAATGTCCAATCCCTGTAAATATAAAATAAATTCAACATGCTAATGGCAGGAACTGCGATCGCATACCAGAAGACAATTTTCTTGTTTGTTCTCGTAAGGAAAGGAACAAGAAAAGCTATAAAAAAAGGAAAGAAAATTAAAGTAAATGTATTCAATTTAATGCCCGTGGTTGAGCGATAAACTATAACGCAAGAAGCAATT
>DFQF01000026.1:0-858 GCA_002377645.1 Nitrospinaceae bacterium UBA3496
CCTTTTGCAGGAGGGGCCCATACCTGTTTGGGAAAATTTTTTGCAAGCTATATGTTTAAGAATATAGTTGGAAATTTCGTTAAAGAAATTGAATTTGAACGCGAAGTAGAAGATGTTGAGATCAGTACTGTACCAATACCTTTCCCTAAATCAGAGATGCTAGTCTCAGTAAATGAATTGAACTAGGTCTTAACTAGAGTCAATAGAGTGGTTTAATCTTTGTGTTTTGAATATTAACCACAATGTTATAAGTATGCCCAAAGATGCAATTGTTCTATACCCTAGGTTAAAGTAAGAAACACCCAACATAAGATGAGTTAATCCACTGCCTGCAAATACATACATATCGCTTTTAATATTTAGGTCAGAAGAATATTTTGTTGAAAAGAAAGATATCGCCGAGCTTACTGATATAAATGTAAAATTCCATCCAAGACCAAGCAAGAAAAGACCCAATCCAAGAAAGAAAATACTTGTGTAAAAGAGCGTAAGAATACAACTAAGTAGAACAAGAAGGCTTCCTGCTACTGCAGTTTTTTGTACTCCAACTACATCAACTATTTTTCCAATGATCGGCGCAAAGAAAAACATTCCTAAAGTATGTACGCTAATGATATTTCCCACTGCCCCAATACTTTCACCAATATCTCTTAGGTGCAAGGGTGTGGCCGACATAATCAAAACCATAATTGCATGATTAATAACCAAGATCATTGATAGATTAATTTCACCCGAAACTCTTTTTTTTGTTTCGCTTTTTCTTTTAATTATATTTTTTTCTCTCAATCCAGATTTTCTGTCAGTAAAAATAAAAAGAACTGTTCCTGCACTAATCATCCCTGTAAATGCCAATATATA
>DFQF01000026.1:892-5072 GCA_002377645.1 Nitrospinaceae bacterium UBA3496
GCAAAGAAAAACATTCCTAAAGTATGTACGCTAATGATATTTCCCACTGCCCCAATACTCTCACCAATATCTCTTAGGTGTAAGGGCGTGGCTGACATAATTAAAACCATAATTGCATGATTTATGACCAAGATAATCGATAGATTAATTTCACCCGAAATTCTTTTTTTTGTTTCGCTTTTTGTTTTAATTTTATTTTTTTCTCTCAATCCAGATTTTCTGTCAGTAAAAATAAAAAGAACTGTTCCTGCACTAATCATCCCTGTAAATGCCAATATATACCCAACAATCAAATCAGAACTATAAATATCTAAAAAAAATGGTGAAAAAAGTCCTACGGCTGTCGGTCCAAAAACTGAACCAAAAGCAGAAAACCATACAGCAGTAGAGAGAGCCATGTTTTTATAATTATTATTAACAATAAATGAGGCAAAATATCTTGTCTGCAGTGTTGCTGCTTGACCTACTCCCAAAATTAGAGCCCCTAGAAGGATTAAAATTGAAGAATCATAAAGGATACTTTGAAACAATAAGAATCCACCAAAACCTCCAACAAGATAAGCTCCTATAAGGGAAGTTAACATTGATATCTTAGAACTTAGATACCCAATCATTTTAGCTCCAATCAGGGCACCACCAACAGTAATTGCATTTGGAACTCCAACAAACAGTTGGCTTGGCATTACCTCACTCGCCACCAACGCCGTTACTGTTAAGGAAGCAAGGTATCCTGTAGTTGAAAAAATAATAGCTAAAAGTAGGCTAAATATTTTTGATAGTTCTTTAAGCATTATTTCAGCTTACACTATTTGATTAATCAACCAACGGTATTAGTATTTACTACAGGCATTAAGAGAAGGTTAAAAACCTCGGCAACCTGGAAGGCTACCAAGGTGCTATAGCAAATGCGGCTTTAAGCAAAAATAGCCAATACTCTGAATGTCTGGAAGGATAACTTATGACATTTGGAAAAGAACAAGTTCTCTCATTTGAATTTTTTCCACCTAGGAATAGTAAAGAGTTTGACCTACTTGAAGAATCCTGTATTTCGCTAGCTCCTTATTCTCCAAACTTTATTTCGTTTACTGATGGTGCAGGTGGCTCAAAGAATAGAGACATAATTGATGCAGTAAAAATAGTAAGGCAACATTTAGATACGGAGGTAGTTGCACACATAACTAGTTGTGATAAACAAAAGGTAGATGTTGATAAGATAATTAATGCTTACCTAGAGGAAAGCATCAATTCTTTTTTGATTATTAGAGGAGACTGCCCCACTAATGAATTTTTAATTGATCTTGATGAGCTAGAAAATCAAATAAATACAGAATTTAAGCACTCAAGTGATCTAATAGAATATATAAATACAAAGAATATAAAAAGAATAGGGTTTGGAGCTTTTCCTTCTGGCCACCCTGAAGACAAGAATAGAGAACAGACATTGAGTACATTTAAGAAAAAAGTTGAAGCCGGAGGATCATTTTCAGCAACTCAGATATTTTTTGATATAGAAGAATATAAAAATCTTTATAAAGAAATAAGACAATTTGACGCTACAACTCCAATATATGCAGGGATTATGCCATTAGTTAGCCTAATTCAGGCAGAGAGGTTTGCAGAAGTCTGTGATACAGAACTACCTTCAAAACTTCGAGAAGGGTTCTTAGATTGTAAAAGTAAAGAAGAAGAAAGAGATTTTGGTTTAAGCTATATATCAGACTTATGTGATTCGTTGATTGAAAATGATGCAGATGGGCTACATTTCTATACATTAAATCGGTCAAGACCATTTATTGAAATAGAAAGTAGAATGAAAATGTCAAATTTCTCGAATACTAGCGACCTAAGCAAATGAGTATTTCTTCTTTTGTATCAGGATTTCCTAGGGTAGGCCAAAATAGAGAATATAAATGGGCTGTGGAAAAGTTCTGGAGAGGGGAGCTCTCCGAGGAAGATTTACTTGAGATTGTAGACAATCAAATTTTAGATAGCTGGTTAAAGCAACAAAGTTTTTCCATAGACAAACAGTTAATTGGCGATTTTTCTTTTTATGATCAAGTCCTTGACGCAATCGCTCACTTAGGGATTCCACTAAAACGTTTCGGCCATGTTTCTATCAATAATTTAGACACATACTTTAGTGCTGCTAGAGGAGGAAATGTTAATGGGAAAAAGGAGCAACCATTAGAAATGACGAAATGGTTTAACACCAATTACCACTACTTAGTTCCTGAGATTGATTGGGAGAAACCGTTCGAACCCGATATCTCTAGGTTTATTCATGAATATAACTTAGCTACTAAAAATAAAACTAATGTTATAGCAAAGATTCTAGGTCCCGCGACATTGGCTACTTTATCTAAAGAAGAAGAATTTAGTAAAGAGCAGGGGTCAAAGATAGTAAATGCATATTTAGACCTAATTAATCAAATAAAAGAAATAGGAGTTTCTGAAATAATGCTAGACGAAGGAGCGGTTGCAGTTGGGAAACATTTTGTTAAAAACAGCCACTTTGAATCTTTAATAGATGTTATAAATTCATCCAGCTTAGATGTCCGAATTAATGGCTACTTCGGGTCCTATAAAGGATTTCTTAATGATTTGCTTAATTCTGAAATTAGCACTTTACACCTGGATATAATTGATGGAAATTTTATACTCGATGAAATAATTGAAATATCTAGAAAGAAAAAAATATCAATAGGAATTGTTAACGGTAGATCAATATGGAGAAACAACCTTAAGGAAACATATACCTACCTAGATAAATTAAAAAATAAAATAGACTGTTTTGAAATTTCAACTTCATGTTCACTTATGCACTTGCCATATTCTCTTGAGAAAGAAGAGGGTCTCGACAGAAACTTAAAGTCGATATTGTCTTTTGGGGATGAAAAATTAAACGAAATTTTTCTTCTCAAGGAATCCCTATCCTCGACAGATACCTCTAATGGTTTAGACCAATATACAGATAATTTGACTAAGGCAAATCAAGATCTTGAAGGCAGGATAGTAAAAGAAGTTCGAGAAAGAGTGGATAATTTAACTGACAATATGTTTACTAGGGGCACAGATAGAGAAGAAAGGCTAGATTTGCAAATAGAAAAAATTGGGATACCTAATCTTCCAACTACTACTATAGGTTCTTTTCCTCAAACTGCTGAAACCAGGGTTCTTAGAAAGCAGCTTAAATCTGGAGAGATAGATATAGATAAATATGTTAAAGGGATAAAGGAGATAATCAAAGAAACCGTAGAGATACAGGAGAGTCTAGGCCTAGATGTACTAGTTCATGGTGAAGCGGAAAGGAACGACATGGTTGAATACTTCGGAGAGCTTTTAAATGGCTTCGCATTTACTAGTAATGGCTGGGTTCAAAGCTATGGTAGTAGATGTGTAAAGCCTCCAATTATTTATGGAGATGTGTTCAGAGAATCAAAAATGACCGTAGATTGGTCTACATACGCTCAAAGTTTGACAAGCAAACCTATGAAAGGGATGCTCACTGGACCAGTTACAATACTGAAGTGGAGTTTTGTGAGAGACGACATATCAAACAGAGAGGTCGCGTACCAAATAGCCTTAGCCCTACGAGACGAAGTAAAAGATTTAGAGAGTAGTGGAATAAAGATAATTCAGATTGATGAACCAGCTATACGAGAAGGCCTCCCTCTTATTCAAGAAGACAAAAACGATTATCTTTTTTGGGCTGTTAATTCATTTAAACTATGCAGTTCAGGAGTTATGCCCGAAACACAAATACATTCCCACATGTGTTATTCAGAATTTGACGAAATATTAGATGCTATAAACTCATTAGATGTTGACGTTTTGTCTATTGAAGCATCTAGATCTGGTATGGATTTAGTAAATAATAGTCTATCAAAAAAATATTCGGGAGCAATTGGTCCCGGAGTATATGATATTCATTCACCTCTAGTTTTAGAATATAAAGATGCAAAAAAAAGAATAAATCAGTTGAATAGCAACTTAGGAGAGAAGTATATATGGATTAACCCTGACTGTGGTCTGAAAACCAGAGGCTGGGATGAAGTAAAGGAAAGCTTAACCAATATGGTTAAAGCTACAATAGAAACAAGGAGTGAAGAAATTGAATAAAATTAGAACCGCTGAAACGGTTTCTCCAGGACATCCGGACAAGATAGCCGATTTCATTTCA
>DFQF01000077.1:0-9021 GCA_002377645.1 Nitrospinaceae bacterium UBA3496
TAAGGGCTTATGAACTATTAACTGACCCACTAGTTGAGGCATTACAAGAAAATAAGGTTAACGGAATTGGAGATACTCTACATTATCTAACAGAAGGTCCTATTATCTGGCATGTTTTTCATACTGCATGGAGATTGCCTTTGGCATTCTTTATAGCTGCTATAGTTGGAGTCATTGTTGGAATCTTAATGGGCCGGTTTGCTTTCTGGGAATCATTTTTTGTTCCTCTTCTTTCTGTTCTTTTACCAATTCCTGCACTTGCATGGACTCCTATTGCTATTATTTGGTTTGGTCTTGGAAACCAAACAATCATCATGATAACGGCTTTCGCTTCATTCCTCCCTATAGCAATGGCTGTGTGGACTGGAGTTAAAACTGTAAATCCTGTTTGGATTAGAGCTGCTCAATCAATGAATGCAGATAAGATGACTATCTTTAAAACTGTCGTTCTTCCAGGTTCTCTTCCTATGATTCTTAGCGGAATGCGTATCGGTTTGGCTAGAGCTTGGAGAGCAGGTGTTGGCGCAGAGGCTTTCGGAGGAGTGAAATGGGGACTATCAGCTGGAATTTTTGATGCTCAAGAATACTTAGATATTGCATTTATGATGGTAGCAATTGCCGTACTTGGAATCTTCGGGTATTTACTTGAAAAAGTTATCTTCCAGCCATTGGAAACCAGAACAGTTATTAAATGGGGAATGATGGAAGAGATGGGTGGTCAAGACAAGAAAGTATAATTCGTATATCACCAAGTCTGACAGACATAAAAAAACCCCGGAGAAAAACTCCGGGGTTTTTATTTTAAATTAAGTAGATACTATCTATAACCTACTTGAATAGCCGCTTCACCTAACATGGAATCATCAAAAGTATCCTTAGTGAAGAAGTTTGTTCCTTTTTTAATCCATTTCAATTTTACTTGCTTAGCATTCATATCATTTAGATATGCTTTTACTTCACCAGTAATGTAAGGAGCAGATTTCAGTCTTCTTACAACATTCTGGATAACAGATCTTTTTGTTTTAGTACCAATTTCTTTTAAAGCACTAAAATAGATGTCTCCATATTTTGTTGGATTACTTCTTAAAAGCATATGAGCTTTCAACCATCCTCTAAAATATTTTACATAAAGATCACGATTCGATTTAATAGTTTGTGGGTTACCTACGTGCATCATTCGAGTAGCATCATATTTGCAATATGTTTCGATACTTCTAATCATTCCTTTTTGTGCTGCGATTTCATACTGTGGATCACCAACGATTCCAACATCAGCTTTTCCAGATGCAACGTTTGCTACACGCTCAGTTGTATAAGTACTTAACCACGTAAAATCACCAACGCCTAGACCATATGCAGGAAGAATGTAAGATTTTAAAGCAAAATCTACACTAGTACCTTTTTTAGTTACAAAGGTTTTCCCTTTTAATTGACCAAGGTTTTTCCATTTTGAATTTTTTGCAACTATAACGTGACTTGTTCCACAAATATTCGCAGTTACGCCAATTGCAGTTACTTTAGCACCTCTAGAAATAGCAGTACTAAAAGGAGAGAAACCAGTTGTGCCAGTATCCAGATTATTCTGAATGATAGCATTCCTCATTAATTTCCCTTGTTTGAAAGAAGTAAATGTGTAATCCAAACCTTCTTTCTTCCAAAATCCGCCTTTATGGGCAACAACTTCGAATGAACCCATAATTGCTCTGTGCGCACCAATACGAAGCTTAGCAGCTTCTGTAGGTACACTTAGACCTAACATAGCTACACCAACAACTAAAGCAAAAACAAAAGTGATAATACGCTTCATTTTAAAACATCCTCCAATTAAAAGAATATGGCCCTTATAAGAAAGAGCACAAAAACAAAACTACACAATAAAAAGATTTTTTCTATGAATTATTGAGTGATGCTATCAGAAAACAAGATAAATTAAAAGGTTTCGTTTTTGAAAACAACTACAAGAGAAGACTTATGGCGGGGCTGACGGGACTCGAACCCGCGATCTCTGGCTTGACAGGCCAGCGCGATAACCAACTTCGCTACAGCCCCTCCACAAAGTTTAAAAACGGACTTATATCGTGTGAACCCTTTGAAGTCAAATAAGAAAAGTAGCATGCAATTTTTTAAAAAACAATAAACTCATTTATCATTCCAAAGAATTAATATTTTCACCAGATGCCAGACGCACAATTCCTTTCTCTGTAATTAAAGCATCTACAAGTTCAAAAGGAGTCACATCAAATGCAGGATTGAAAACATTTACTCCATCTGGAGTGATTTTTTTTCCTGCAAATGTCCTAATTTCATCTCCAGGCCTTTCTTCAATTGGGATTTTTTCTCCAGATTCTGAATTCAAATCGATCGTACTTGTAGGAGCAGCAACGAAAAAAGGAATATTATGTTTCTTAGCTAAGACAGAAAGTGAATATGTCCCAATTTTGTTTGCAACATCTCCATTAGCAGCAATCCTATCTGCACCAACTACAATCACATTAATTTTTCCAAGTTTCATGCAATAGCCAGCCATATTATCCGAAATTAGTACTACAGGAATACTATCTTTATTCAATTCCCAAGCAGTTAACCTTGCACCCTGTAAAAAAGGCCTTGTCTCGTCAACATAGACATCTTTTACTCGATTATCTCGAAATCCACTTCTTATAACTCCCCCTGCAGTACCATATCCTGCTGTCGCAAGAGCGCCTGCATTACAATGAGTCAATACATGTGCATTTTTTGGTAATAGAGAAGAACCAAGATCTCCAATTTTTTTACATATCTCAATATCTTCGATATGAACGGAAATAGCAAAATCTACAAGTTTTCTCATAATTTCTTCGGGGGTATTTATATTTTTTATAAGTTTAAGACACTTTTCTATAGCCCAGTACAAATTTACAGCTGTGGGACGAGTCTGACCTAAAATTCTGGATGCATCATTAAGCGAATTAATTTGCTTATCTAAACCCATACCTACGGTTCTTTTTGCAGAAAGTGCCATGCCATATGCAGCAGTAACACCAATCGCAGGTGCACCCCTTACAATCATATGAGAAATAGCATCAGCAACTTCAAATTCATTCTCACACTTAACATATACTTCTTCATTTGGAAGTTTTCTCTGATCAAGTAGAAGAAGTGTCTCTCCATCAAAAGAAATTGTCTTGAAATTACCTTCTATCTCCAAAAAATCCTCATAGAAATAAAATAAAATTATCTAAAAAGAGCAGCAACTTGAAAAAGACTCTTTACGAGAAATTCTTGTAAAAAAAGAATTATAAGATAAACAACTATTGGGCTTAAATCAAAACCACCAAGGTCAGGCATTCTATATCTTATGGGTGCCAAAATTGGCTCTGTTACACGATAAAGGAATTGAACAAATGGATTATAAGGATCAGCTTCCACCCAAGAAATGAGAACTCGAGCAAGTAAAATAAATACATAAATCCAAAGAACATAACCTACAATAATAGCAATAGCATTTATAAGATTAAAAAAAATAAACAGTATTCTTCTCCCAACTTTTAAATTTATTTTTTCCCTAACTCGTTACTTCTATTTGTAGCCGCAATGACAGCATCTATGACTGAAGAGCGAATACCTCCCTTTTCAAGAGCGTGTAACCCTGCAATAGTTGTGCCCCCGGGAGAGGTAACCATATCTTTGAGTTTTCCAGGATGCTCTTTAGTTTCAAGAAGAAGCTTAGATGAACCATAAACTGTTTGAGCAGCCAATTTTAATGACTGTTCTCTAGTTAATCCAACTCTAACTCCCGCATCAGAAAGTGCTTCAATAAATTGAAAAACATAAGCAGGACCACTGCCTGAAAGTCCTGTAACAGCATCCATTAGAATTTCAGGAACTTCTTCTACAATACCTACTGAACTAAAAAGCTCCAAGGCAAGTGACATGTCATCTTCTTTTGTTTCTTTTGATGAACACAGTGCTGAAGCACCTGAACCAATTAAACAAGGGGTATTTGGCATCACTCTAACAATCTTTGCATTTTCACCAAAATTCTCCAGGAACCTTGAAATAGGAATTCCTGCAGCGATAGAAATAACTATTTGACCTTTATAAAAATTCACTATAGAAGATAAAACTCCATCTATAACTTGTGGTTTAACTGCAATAAGCAAAATATCAGAATCTAAAATAAATTCTCCGTATTCCGAAAAAACATTAAGAGTATGCTCTTCTCTAAGATAATCCGCTCTCTCTTTTAGCGGTTCTATCACATTAATATTCTGAAGTTTTGCAAATTTTGTCTTTATAATACCAAGACAAAGAGCTTCTCCCATCCTACCGCCACCTACAACTGTAATTTTATGATCAGTCATTTTATACACTCACTTAATATCAGGCATGTAAACATAATCTATCTTCTTTCACCAAAAATTGCAGACCCAACCCTAACATGTGTTGCCCCTTCCTCAATAGCTACTTCAAAATCATTTGACATTCCCATTGATAGATCAGTGACACCTTCAAAACCATTCTCTTGAATTTCATCTCTTAAAGAACAAAGTTTTCGAAAGTGAATCCTACTATCTTCAGGATTTTTCGAAAAAGGAGGAATACACATTAGACCTTTCACATAAACATAAGGTACTGTACGAATCAATTTAATCAAATTAAGAACATCTTTAAAAAATACTCCATTTTTTTGAGATTCCTCTCCAGTATTCACTTGTATATAGATATTTAATGGCTTACGAATTATTTTTTCTGCAAACCGTGAAATTTCCTTAGCCAAAGAAACAGAATCTACTGATTCTACAATATCAAATAAACCCGGAACTATTTTTACCTTATTTTTTTGTAGTTTTCCAATCAAACGCCATTCTAGTCCATTAGCAATATTTGGATCCATATCTAACCGTTTATCTCTAGCCTCTTGGACACGATTTTCTCCTATTATGAAACTCCCTGCATGAAAAATTTCTTCTATCTTTTCTACACTCTGTGTCTTTGTAACTGACACCAGTTTCACTTCTTTCGACGAACGATTCACACGTTCTGCAGATTCTTTTATCCTTTGTTTAACACTTTCAAGATTGCTGTAAATCCGAGAATTTTCCATAATTTTTACAGAATTCCTTTTCAAATTAAAAGAATTAAAGAAGTTTGTCTTCCTACTCCTTTACCTTCTCTTCTATACGAGAAGAAATTATTTTTGTTTCTAAATGTACAAGGTCCAGGACTTCCTATTCTTTCTCTTTTTATCCCTAAATTTAAAAACTGTTCGAAAACAATTTTTGGTAAATCAATATGCCATTTTCCATTTTCTTTTTGAAAAACTGCGTTTTTTGCTTCAGGAATAGTCTGATTGAAAGGAATAATACATTCATAGCTAACTTCGTAGGAACTTCCACAAATACCTGGTCCAATCGCCACTAATAAATTAGATGGTTTACAACCATATTCAAGTTTCAACTTTTTTACCGTTTCTTCAATAATACCTTTTAAAATTCCTTTTCTACCCGCATGCACCGCTGCTATTGCTCTTAAATGTTTGTCAACTATAAGGACAGGCAAACAATCGGCAGTTTCAATAGTAAGAATCAAGCCAGATTCATTTGACACAACCGCATCTGCAGTGTTTGAACTTCCATTTTTGATTTCTTCAGTACTAATGACCCTAGAACTATGCACCTGCTTAAGATGAACAAATGAACTAAGATACTTGTCAAAAAAATCGGAATTTAATTCTTCACCTTTAAACAACATTTCTAACAAGTTTGAATTCTGGATTTTTTTCGCGAAAAAATTTTGCACATCATTTTTAGGACATAAGTCTCTTGTGCCAAATCCATGCGCAACAAAATCCAAAGAATCTAATAATGGAGATGTAAAAAAAGTCATATCCCCAAGATTGTACTCGCATAGTTCATTCAAATTCTAAACTCTCTAGAAAGAAAAACTCTTAATCTGCTTGTCTCCTTAAGAAAGTAGGGACATCTAAATCATCTTCCTCAAACTGAAAACCCAAGTTCGTTTTATTATTTTTCATTCTGACATAAGCAGGAACAGAGATATCTGCACCATCAGTTCCAGTTGCTTCAATAGTAGTCTCTTCAACAATTGAAACTTCAGGTGAAACAGCATCGTGAAAACCAGTAGCTATTACTGTTACTCGCACAGAATCTCCAATTGACGAATCAATTACAGAACCAAAAATTACGTTTGCATCTTCATGAGCAGTTTCATATATAAGAGTACAAGCCTCATTCACTTCATGTAGTGCAAGAGTCTCTCCTCCAGAAATGTTTATCAAAACTCCTCTTGCACCCTGTATAGTTGCCTCTTCAAGTAGAGGACTACTAATCGCCTTCTGCGCGGCATTAATAGCTCTATTCTCACCTGCACTAACTCCACTTCCCATAAGAGCCATACCACCCATATCTCTCATAATTGTTCTTACATCTGCAAAGTCAAGATTTATAAGACCAGGAGTAGTTATTAAGTCAGCTATTCCCTTACATGCTTGCAATAAAATGTCATTTGCTTTATCGAATGCATCAAGCATAGGAGTCGATTTATCAACCATACCCAAAAGACGTTGATTAGGAATTGTAATTAATGTATTTACCGAATCTCTTAGTTCTGCAATTCCTGATTCTGCCTGGGATTGCCTTTTAGGGCCCTCAAAATCGAACGGTCTAGTTACAACTCCTACGGTGAGTATTCCTGCTTCTTTTGCAATTCTAGCAATTACGGGGGCCGCTCCAGTACCTGTTCCTCCACCCATTCCCGCAGTTACAAACACCATATCCAAATCTCTCATTAAACTTGTCAACCTTTCAGTATCTTCCATAGCAGATTTACGTCCAATATCTGGGTTTCCACCTGCACCTAATCCCTTCGTTACTTCTGTCCCTATCTGAATTTTTTCCTTTGCTAATGATTGCTCCAACACCTGAGCGTCCGTATTTGCAACTGCAAATTCCACTCCTTCCATTCCAGAGGAAATCATTGTATTAACTGCATTTCCTCCTCCTCCTCCTACACCAATTACTGCAATTCTGGCGCGACATGAAACTTCTTCATCAAGTTCAAAAAAATTACTCATTACTCACTCCCTTTTTCCTTGGACGTTGGGAAACCTTTTTAAATTATTTAAAGATACTATTTAAAGCATCCTTGATTTTTAAAGTTATTCCTCCACTATTTCCATTCATTAACCCATTTGGAAACCAATTCTTTTGTTCTTTTTCTCCATTCTCTGAAGCATACATTACCAAACCTACTGCTGTTGAATATAAAGGTTGATTGACCATATCAACCAGTCCACCTATACCACTTGGAGAACCTCTTCTTACAGGGAGTTGAAGAACAGTCTCCGCTAAATCTTCTATTCCATCAATAATACTTGCCCCACCAGTTAAAACTACACCTGCAGGAAGCAAATCCTCCATTCCACTTTTTTGGATGGACCTTCTAATATATGTGAGAATCTCTTCTAAACGAGGTTGAATAATTTCTGCAAGTATTTGACGACTTAGAATTCTTGGCTCTCTTCCACCAACGCTAGGAACCTCTATATTTTGTTGTCCAGTCAAACGTGAAGCTAGGGCATACCCATGTTCTTTTTTAATTCTTTCTGCCTGATAATCCGGGGTTCTAAGTCCTATTGCAATATCACGAGTAATATGACTTCCCCCTACTGGAATAACTTGAGCGTATCTCATCACGCCAGAACTTATAACAGCAACATCTGAGGTTCCACTTCCAATATCAACTACTGCAACTCCAAGATCTCGTTCGTCTTCACTAAGAGCAGCTAAAGAGGAAGCAAGGGGTTGTAAAACAAGACGTTCGACCATTAAACCGGCTCTTTCAACACTTCTAACTATATTTTGAATAGAGGGAACAGAGCCTGTAACTATATGAACTTTACATTCTAAACGAACACCGGCCATGCCGACAGGTTCCGTAATACTTTCTTGTTCGTCTACAACATATTCTTGCGGCAACACATGTATAATTTGATGATCAGTAGGCATTGTAATAGCTCTTGCCTGTTCAATAACTCTCTGCACATCTTCTTTTGAGACTATTTTGTTTTTTATCGCAACAATTCCATTTGTATCTAAACTTTTAATGTGGGGACCTGAAATTCCTATATTCGCGTGTTTGATCTGAAAACCGCTAATAAATTCAGCTTCCTCGACTGCGGCACAAATAGATTCTACAGTTTGATCAATATTGACTACGGAACCCTTATTTAATCCTTTTGATGGATGCTTTCCCAGCCCTACTATCTCTAAAGTACCTTCATCATTAAATTCAGCAACAACTGCACAAATTTTTGAAGTACCTATATCCAACCCAACAAACATTTCATTACTCTTACTCATCCCTTTATCCCCCATATTCCAATATTGGCCTCATGATTACACGAGAAGGAAATGTAAGGTCAAAGAAAAGGCGGTTACCTGCAACTCGAATTCTATCCGGGAACAGTTCAAATATAGAAATCAGACGTGCTATTTGAGAAATTAATTTCTCGTGTGATATTTTGATGTCGAAAGATTGCTTCATAAATCTCAATAAGAAAAATCCATCTTCCGTCTTTTTTATAGAAAAACATTTATTATTGAACCATGTTAATTTTTGTAAAACCTGAAGTATGAAAAGAATCTTGCTCATATCATCATTTTCAAAAGAAGTACCTATCTCTTTTTCTGAAAAACCATCTACTCTTGGCAAACATGGTTTTTTTAATAAAGGCATATTCCCAAGTACCATTCCCTCCGAATCTATTGCGTTTTCATTTTTTCCTTTAATTAAAGCAACAGGTTCTCTTTCATTAATAGAAATATCTAGAACGCCTGGATATTTTATTTTCACATTTGAAGACTCTATCCAAATATTTCTTTCTAAAATCTTACCAATAGACTCTAAATTTATAATAAAAATATTTGCGTCCTGCGAAAAATTCATAGAGTTAATAATTTTTTCAGGGCTAGTATAATGCGACCCATCAATAATTATTTTTTTTAATCGATAATGATT
>DFQF01000077.1:9401-33389 GCA_002377645.1 Nitrospinaceae bacterium UBA3496
AACGCGTGTATACATTTTTTAAGTGAAACTTGGCGATTTTTCTCTAAAGAAATTGAATTTTCTCTCAATCTAAACACCATATCTCCTCTTATAACAATCAAGCATGGGAACAAATCCGTGTTGGACTTTCTTCTTCTCCAATTATGTTAAGTTCTAAATTCAAATCAATATTTTTTTGTTTCTTCACTGTCCGTTGAATTTCATCAATAAGGGCAAGCATATCCGATGATTTTGCCCCACCAGTATTTACTAAAAAATTTGCATGTACTTCACTAACCATAGCTGAACCAATACTTAGTTTCTTGAGACCACATTCTTCTATTAATCTTCCAGCTTTATCATTTAGAGGATTTTTAAAAATTGAACCTGCACATGGTCTTCCCCAAGGCTGTTTTTTCTTTCTACTGCTTAAATTTTGTTCATATAAATCTTCTAATTTTTCTTTACTTCCCCGCTTTAATCTAAGAATTGAAGAAATGACTACCCCGGGAGCAGGCAATTTAGTTGCTCTATAAGAAAATTCAATTTCTTCTTTACTGAGTGTCTTCATTTTCCTTTCTCCAAACGGTAACCAAAGAACACTCTCAATCAAATCCTCTACATATTGAGTGGCAGTTCCAGCATTCATCATTAACGCACCTCCAAAAGTACCTGGAATTCCCATTAATCTTTCGACACCTGAAAGTCCATTTGAAATCCCAAACCGAACTAGAGAAGGAATTTTTTCAAATGCTCCAACAGCAACAAGAACTTCATCTTTATTTTCCAGCAAAACCTCTAAACCCTTAAAATTTTTTGACAAACTAATAACTAAGCCTCTTACTCCACCATCTAAAATTAGTGTATTCGCACCTCCACCAAGAACAGTTATTGGTAAATTGAAATTTTGAGAAATTTTCAAAAGAGGAAATAAATCCTTTTCGTGTTCTGGAAAAGCTAAAAAATCTGCCTGACCTCCAATTTGCAAAGTTGTGTAAGGTGCAAGAAGTTCATCAAACAAAACTTCAAAAGGCATCCTAGAAAATTCAGTTTTTAAATCCATTCTTTCCTCAACACATAAAAAAACTTATCCCTTAACATTTAATTCGTACTTCAATTTTTCTTTTAGCAATGTTCCTAGTTTCCATATATCTCCAGCACCCAAGGTAACAAATAAATCATTTGCTCTCAGCGTATTTAAAAGTTTTTCTATTCCATCAGTAGAGTTTTCAACTTCAAAACAATTATTCTTGCCATGTGCACGAATTCCTTCAAGTAATTTAGACGAATTTACGCCTTCAATAGGCATCTCTCCTGCAGAATAAATAGGAGCCACAAAAAGAATATCTGCATCATTAAAGGAGGAAAAAAAAGATTTCATTAAATGGTGTGTGCGTGAAAATCTGTGTGGTTGAAAAACAACAACGATTCTTCTATCCGGACAAGACTCTTTTAATGCTTTAAGCGTAGCTTTAATCTCTTCGGGATGATGACCATAATCATCATATAGCAAGATATCAGATACTTCTCCTATAAGATCCATCCTTCTACTAATACCTTGAAATTCTTCTAATCCCAATTTCACTGAATCAAAAGGTATATTTATCTCCATAGCTAAAGCAATAGCACCTAAAGCGTTTAATGCATTATGCATGCCGGGCATAGGCACCTGAATTTCTCCTAGCTTTTTTCCAAAACGACAAACATCGAAAAAACTCTTTCCCCCAATATAACGAAAATTTTTCCCTTGATAGTCAGAAGTAATATCAAATCCATAAGTGAAAAATCTTTTTTCAATTTTGGGAATGATTTCTCTAATAGCAGGATTGTCATTACAAAGTACAGAAAAACCATAAAAAGGAATCTTATTTACAAATTCAAGAAAAGCATCCTTTATACTCTGGTAATCTTCATAAAAATCAAGATGTTCTTCGTCAATATTAGTAACGAGACCAACTGTTGGAGAAAGATCAAGAAAGGTCCCATCACTTTCATCCGCTTCTGCAACAAGAAAATCTCCTGCTCCTAATCTTGCATTGGAACCAAAGGCATTTAATCTTCCTCCAATAACAAAAGTTGGATCAAGTGAATCCTTGTATAAAATCGAAGCAACTAATGATGTAGTGGTAGTTTTTCCATGTGAACCAGCAATCGCAATACTGTATTTCATTCTCATTAGTTCGCTTAGCATTTCAGCTCTTGGTATAGCAGGAATCTTTTGCTTTCTCGCTTCAACTAATTCTTCATTATCAGGCTTAATAGCAGAACTATAAACTACAACGTTCGCACTCGTAACATTTTCCTTGTTATGTCCTTCAGTAAACTTAACACCTAATTCTTCTAAGCGAATTATCGCATCATTAATTGCAATATCAGACCCACTGACTGAATAATCTAGATTGATTAATAATTCTGCAATTCCACACATCCCTGTTCCTCCTATTCCGACAAAATGAATTTTGATGGAATGAAGAAACTTGGTGCTATTAGCATTCTTGACATTAATCATTAAATCCCCTACCAACTAATAGACAACAACTTCTTTACATATTTTTGCTACTGAGAACCTACTACAAGAGTCGTTAAATTCTTCAGCCTTAATAGACATCTCCTGCAAAGCCTTTCTATCATCAACGAATTTAGAAAGAATTGAAAAAAGTACTTCAGGCTCAAAATCTTCCTGTCTCACTAAAATTCCAGCTCCTTTATCCGATAGGAATTTGGCATTTTCTTCTTGATGGCTATGTGTCGACTCAGGGAAAGGAACTAAAAGCGCTGGTAAGCCCATAGCAGTAATCTCTGCAATTGTAACTGCCCCTGACCTTGCTATAACAAAGTGCGCCCACCTATATTTATCAACAATATCAAACAGAAAACTCTTAACATCAGAATCCATATTTTCTTTCTCGTATGCACGAGAAACCCAGTCAATGTCCCTATCTCCCGTCTGATGAACAAATTTCAATTCTGCACGCAACGAATGAAGTAGAGGCAAAGTTCTAACTACGATATCATTAATTGCAGTAGCTCCTTGACTACCACCAAATACTAAAATCTTTAATGGACCTTGCCAAAACGAATTTTCTCTATTAAACCCAGAATCAAATTCAGGCCTTAGAGGGAGACCACTATCAATTATCTTTTTCTTTCGAAAGAAATTCTTCTTCAATGGCATTCCTAATGCAATCTTAGACGCAAATGGAGATAAAATTCTATTAGCAACACCAGGCACTGCATTTTGCTCAATTAAAACGATTGGTTTTCTCCTTAACCATGCTGCAATTATTGGAGAAACACTTGCGTAACCACCTACTCCTAAAACTACATGGGGATTAAAAGTTTTGATAATTTCTAAAGACTGAAACAGACCACTAATTAATTGAAAGATTGACAGAATTTTCTTTCCTATCCTAACCCCAACAAATCCAGATGCTTTTATACTCTTTATCGGAAGTCCTTCACGTTCAAGAATTTTAGCAAGCAATCCTTTTTTTGGTCCCACAAACAAAACTTCATTATTTGAGGAATCTGCTAACCAGGTTCGAGCTACGGCAACACCAGGATATACATGGCCACCTGTTCCACCGCCTGCTATCATTAATCTCAATTTTGTCCCCTTAAATTTCTCATTCTAATCTTTTTAAAATTTTTGACTCGTTGAACTCTTTTCGACTTTCCGAATGATTCATAATCAGATTTTAAAGAATTTTTTGCGCTAATATTCATTAAAATTCCAATTGAAGAATGCGTAATTAAAAGGGATGAACCGCCTAAACTAATCATAGGAAGGGGTATCCCTGTAGTAGGCACTAAACCAGTTGCTACTGACATATTTAAAAGACCTTGAACTGAAATTAAGAGCGTAGTTCCAAATGCAAGGAGAGACTGAAAATTACTTGAACAGTTATAGGCAATTTTGAATCCACGAAGAAGAATAAGAGAAAAGAGTAATAAAACCAGGAAACATCCTATTAAACCTAGTTCTTCGCCAAGCACTGAAAAAACGAAATCCGTGTGTGGTTCTGGAAGATAAAAGAGTTTTTGTTTGCTATCACCGATACCCAAACCTGTAATCCCACCACGGGCGATAGCTAAAAGAGACTGGATAAGTTGATAACCCATCCCAAGCGGATCTGAAAAAGGATCCATAAAAGCAAGTACGCGCTTAAAACGCCAAGGAACCAGAAAAACCATTAAAGAACATAAAAAAACAGTACAAAACGTATAAGCAATTACATAATAACATTTAATCTCAGCTAAATACAATAAGATTCCAGCAACAATTAAAATGAGAAGTACGGTTCCTAGATCCGGTTGGAAAAGTATAAAACCAACCGTAACGCCAACTACTATTATAAAATGAAGAAAAATAGTACTGGGTTCATTTGTGATTCTTTTCTTTTCACTGAGTAGATTTGCTAAATGAAAGATAAGTATAAGCTTTGAGAACTCAGCCGGCTGAAAAGTAAAAGCGCCAACTCCTATCCATCTAGTCGCACCTCCGACAGTTCGACCAAAACCAGGAAGGAAAATTAGAGCTAAAAAAATCCACATCAAACAAATCAAGGGAAAAGATACTTTTCTAAATCTATCTATTTCAAGCATAAAGAATAAGAACATAGATAAAAATCCACAAAGCATCCATAATCCATGTCGTTTAATAAAATAATAAGAATCTCCATAATCTTCGTATGCCAGAATATTGCTTGCACTAAAAATCATGACGAAACCAATAGCATTAAGAAATAATACTGAATAAAGAATCGTTTTATCTATATTTTTTCTTTTCATTAATTAATTCTCATATCTTTCATTAACTAACTCTCGAAAAGTATTTCCTCGTTGAATATAATCATCGAATTGATCAAAACTTGAACAAGCAGGTGAAAACAGAACAGTTTGTCCAGAAATTACTCTTTTTGAGATGGCCGAAACCGCATCTTCCAAGTTGAAAACTATTTCAGTTTCAACCTCATTCTGAAAAAATTCATGAAACCTTTTCGCAGAATCTCCGATAAGAAATATCTTTATAACTTTAGATTTTATGGCAGGTAAGATGTATTCTAGATCACTGTTTTTATCGAAACCTCCAGCTATAAGAATCACATCGTCTTGAAGACTTAAAATACTCATTTTTGTGGAACCTACATTCGTAGCTTTAGAATCATTTATCCAAGTAATCCCATCTTTTTTTGAAACTATTTCCATACGATGCGGAAGACCTTTATAGTTTATTGCCGTTCTCTTCATTGCAATAATATCGGCCCCAAGAAAAGAACCTGCTGCACAAGCCCCTAAAAAGTTTTCTAGATTATGAAGACCTGGCAAATAGATCTCTGCAATATCACATACTTCTTGAATGTCATCATCTGCAATTATGTATACTTTGTCATTTTTGACAAAAGCACCGTTTTTTACTGCTTCTTTTCTACTAAAAGTAAGAGTTCGTTGTTCGCCTTCAAACTCAAGATGTCTAGTAATAGGATCATCAAAATTTATTATTTTTACATCATCTTTTTTCTGATTACATAATAACTTTGCCTTAACTGAAAGATAATCTTCAATAGATTTGTGTCTGCCAATATGATCTTCTGTAACGTTTGTAATCATTGCAAGATAAGGACGGAGACTTGAGGAGAGCTCAAGCTGAAAACTACTGATCTCACTTAAAATAAAATCTAAATCATCAGTTTCATTCTCAACAACATCTATTAATGGCCTTCCAATATTTCCACCTACAGAAATTCGAAAACCACTATTTTCCAAAATTTCTGACAACATTGTTAATGTAGTTGTTTTACCATTAGTCCCTGTAATTGACACCAGAGGTATATTTGAAAGTCTCCAAGCAAATTCTATTTCGCTAACAACTTCTACTCCAGACGCGAAAGCAATTTGAACAAAATAATTATCTTCAGGAACTCCTGGACTAACAATAAGAAGATCACATTTCTGAAAAGTTTCTTTTTTATGACCTCCAAACTCAGTTCTTACATTGCTTAAAATATTGCTATTCAGATCATTTACGTTATGACTATCTGTAACAATTAATTCTCTACATTTTCCTATGAGGAAATTTGAAAGTGCAATACCAGTCTTTCCCATTCCCATAACAACAACCGTCTTTGATTTCAACTTCTGCGAAAAATTAATATTTTCTAATCCCATAACTCTATCTCAATTTAAGGGTAGCAACGCTTAAAAGCGCTAATATAAGAGCTACAATCCAAAAACGAATTGTAATCCTTGATTCGGGCCAATTCATTTCCTCAAAATGATGGTGTAGAGGAGCCATCCTGAAGACCCGTTTTCCTGTAATCTTGAAAGAAACAACTTGAATCAGGACAGATAAAACTTCTATTACAAATAGACCACATACAGAAAAAAGCAGAATTTCTTGTTTGATACTCAGAGCTATAACAGCCAAGATAGAACCTAGGGATAATGAACCTACGTCTCCCATAAAAATTTGTGCTGGATAGGCATTAAACCAGAGAAAACCTAATCCAGCACCAAAAATAGTTCCACAAAGAATAGTTAACTCACCAGCACCTCTAACATGCTGGACTAGTAAATACTTAGAAATTTCTGAATGTCCGGCTACGTAACTGAAAATAAGATATGCTACTGCCGCAATTAACAATGGACCAATAGCCAATCCATCAAGACCATCAGTGAGATTAACTGCATTACTAGTTGCTACAATTACAATCGCGGCATAGGGAATAAATAATATTCCAAGCTGAGGCAAAAAATCCTTAAAGAACGGGAACATAACTACCGTTTTAAATTCTTTCGATACAAATCCTTTATAAAGCAGAAATCCTACTATCAGACCAATTACAAATTGGAAAAAAAACTTTTTCCCCGCAGTAAGACCTTTTCTGTTTTTCTTTACTACTTTTTTATAATCATCAAATAAACCCAATAAACCAAAAGTCACCAGAACAAAAAGTGAAAGAAGGACATACCTATTCGACAAATCGTTTAAAAGTAATGTTGAAATTAAGATAGATAGGAGGATAATAAATCCACCCATGGTCGGAGTGCCACGCTTAGAGAAATGAGACTGCGGTCCGTCTTCTCTAATTTCTTCCCCTATTTGCCTTCGTTTCAAAAAACGAATAAAAGGAGGCGCTAGAAAAAACGAGAACAAAAAACCAAAAAAAACTGCAATAGCCGTTCTAAAAGTTATATATCTAAAAACGTTCAGAAATGCATAATCATTACTTAATAAAAGAAAAGATTTGTATAACATTAATTTAATATCTCCTCTGAGAAACGTTCCATACGACTAACACGAGAACCTTTTACTAAAACCCAGTCTCCTTTTGCAAAATTCTCATAAAACCAAGACAAGGCATCGTCAAGGAATTCAAAAGCTTTAAAATTTACAAAATTAAAATCTTTCTTAATTTCCTCTGCTGCTTCGGTCATTAACAAGCCAACAAGGATAAAAACACAATTTTTTTTAGTACTCATTTTCAAAAGATTAAGAATTAAATCCTTGTGAAGTTCAGATTTAAGTTCTCCCAACTCACTCATATCTCCCAAGACAACAAATAATTTTGACTCTCTTTTCAATATTATTGCGGTTTTAAATGAAGAAAGCATAGAATCAGGATTAGCGTTATAAGAATCGTCAATTAAAAACGAATTTTCATAATCAGGCATTGGCTTTATTTTCATACGCATTGGCAAACTTGATGAATCTCTCAAACCTCGGACTATTTCTTCCATAGACACACTCAAACAGGTAGCTACTGTAGCTGCAGCAACCGCATTTAAAACGCTATGACAACCAAACTGCGGAATCCATGCCTCTCTTTTTTCACCATTATAAAAAAGGCTAAACTTTGTGCCATTTTCATAAGGAAAACAAACATCTTCGAAAAAGAGACTATTGCGATCCGAAGAACCAAACGTTTGAACTTGCAAACCTCTTTCTTGGGATTTCTGTTTGTAAAAAGAACCATAATCGTGATCACCAGAAAAAACCATAAAACCATTTTTCGATACTCTATGAATAATTTCCCCCTTTGCATCTCGAACAGATTCTAAAGTATGCAAATTCTCCAAGTGAGCTCGAGCAATATTTGTTATCACTCCAACGTGTGGAACTGCCATTTCTGCAAGACGTTCGATTTCTCCGAATCTATTCATCCCAATTTCGAAAACAGCTTTCTCATGCTCTTTTGTAATATTCAAGAGTTGCAAAGGCAGACCAATCAAGTTGTTTAAATTTCCTTCAGTTTTTAAAGTTTTATTGTTCTGACTCAAAATCGAAAACAACATTTCTTTGGTCGACGTTTTCCCGTTACTGCCAGTAACACAAACTACAGGAAGGTCGAATTTAAGACGGTGAAATTTAGCAAGATCTCCTAGCGCTTTAAGACAGTCATCAACATAAATAACGGCAATTTTAAATTCTTCTGAAGAACAATAATCATTACTCGTAATTAAAGCTTTTGCACCTTTTTGTTCTGCTTCTCTCAGGAAAAAATTTCCATCGAAATTTTCTCCTTTCAAAGCTATGAAAAGATCTCCTGGACTTATTTTTCTAGTATCCGTACATACTCCATAGACTTCAGTTAAACTCTCTCCCATCAAAATCTTTCCATCTATTGCGGAGACAATTTCTTCAACATTAAATATTGGACATTTTGAGTTCAAGATGTATACCCCATGGAACTAAGCACAATACGTGCATGATTTCGATCATCAAAAGGAATCTTTTCATTACCCACCATCTGATATGTTTCATGTCCCTTCCCTGTTATTAAAATTGTGTCACCTTCCTTAGCAAAAGAAATAATGAACTTAATCGCTTCTTTTCTATCTACAATTGAAAAACATCTATCTTCGGAACCAGGAACTAATTTTGTGCCATTATTGACTTCACGAATAATCTCTTCAGGAATTTCATTGCGGGGATTATCTGTGGTTATTACAACGATATCACTATGTTTTAAAGCTTCTGCACACATAAGTGGTCTTTTTGTCCGATCTCTATCTCCCCCACATCCCATTAAAGTCAAAATTCGACCTTGCGTGATAGGACGTGAAAATTGAATTACTCTAGATAAAGCATCTTGAGTATGTGCATAATCTACGACTACCAAGAATGGCTGCCCCATTTTAATCTCCTCAAATCTTCCAGGGACAGACTCAAATTTCTTCATAGCTGTTGCTATTTCTTCGATAGATATCCCACTTGAGATCCCTGTCGCTGCAGCCCCAAGAATATTCATCAAATTATGTTCTCCAATCAAAGGGCATTGAATTTCTATAGAATCATCAGGTAATTTTAAATCAAACTTTAAACCAGTATTTGTATTGCAGATATTTTCCGCACAAACGTCTGCCATCTTAGATAGACCATATGAAAATTTATCAAGTTTGGACCGTTCATAAATCTGCTTTCCATATTTATCATCTATATTCACGATTATTTTTTTGGGATTACAATCGTTAAAAAGTTTCATTTTACTGTTAAAATATGAATACATATCACCGTGAAAATCGAGATGATCTTGTGACAAATTCGTAAAAATTGCTGCATCAAAACTACATCCATGAACTCTGTCTAAGTCCAAACTGTGACTTGAAACCTCCATACAAACATCACTTATTCGATCTTTTACCATCATCCCAAAAAGGTTTTGCAAATCAGAGGATTCTGGTGTAGTTCTGTCATTGTCAATAATTTTTTCTCCAAACCGACAAAAAATTGTACCTAAAATTGCAGACTTTCTGCCGACACTATTTAAAATCCAGTCCAACAAAAAAACTGTCGTTGTTTTTCCATTCGTACCTGTAACACCAAACAAATTGAATTTATTTGAAGGACGACCATAAAAAGTCGAACTAACTTCTGCTAACGCTCTTCTCCCCGATTCAACAACAAAACATGCGTCAAAACCCTCTAGACTAGGAATCATTCTTTCTAAAATGATTGTAGATGCACCTGAAGCAATTGCCTGCTTTACATATTTATGGCCATCTTCCTTTAACCCTTTAATTGCAACAAAAATATCTCCCGGCTTTACAGTCCTAGAATCGTAAGAAATTCCTGAGACATTGATATTTTTTTTACCAAAAAATTCTTTAAATGAAAGTTCATCAGATATATCTTCTAGATTCATATAGCTTGCTTCTCTTTTCATAATTAAAAAGTTCCATAAAAGAAATTACCTAAAATTCTTTCCTAAATTTTGTTTTCATAATCTTTGCATTATCAGGTGGAACTCGTAGGTATCTTAAAGTCCTTAGAACTACTCTTCTCCATACTGGTGCAGCAATAGTACTGCCCCAAGATTCATTATTTAGATTTCCACCGTCAAAAATTATTATTAAAGCAATCTTCGGATTTTGGAGAGGAGCAAAACCTACAAATGACATAACAAAGTCCTTATCACTATAATTTTTTTGTCCTGCTATCATCTTCTGAGCTGTTCCAGTTTTTCCTCCGGTTTCATATGATTTTAATCCTGCATTTTTCCCTGTTCCTCTAGAAACAACTTTTCCCATAATTCTTACAAGTTCGGTTGCAGTTTCTTCTGATACAACTCTTTTCCCATCACAAATAATATTTTCTTTAATTTTTACCTCGAATTTTTTGATAGATCTAACAATTTTAGGACTGCACATTATCCCTTTATTTGCTAAAGCCGCCACAGGCATTAACATTTGCAAAGGACTAACACCAATTTCCTGACCAATTGAGATAGAAGCTAAGGAGAGTTTTGACCATTTTGATGGAGTTCTCAAGATTCCAAAAGCTTCACTAGGAAAATCTACTCCTGTTCGATTCCCAAATCCAAAACGCCTAACAGTATCAAATAATTGTTTCGGACCTATTTTTTTTGCAATCTTATAAGTACCAATATTAGAAGAATTAATTATTACGTCTTGCATAGATAATTTTCCAAATTTCTTATGATCTCTGAGTGTTTTTGAAGTTCCTTCAATTTTATGCTTTCCGTTCTCTGTATCGAATATTGCTTCTTTTTCCCCTCCATTCTCGAGGTACGCAACCGCAGTTATTATTTTAAAAGTTGACCCTGGCTCAAATATATCTTGAATGGCAGGTTCCCGCCAATTTTCTGGTTTTGATCGACTATAAACATTAGGATTAAATCTTGGGATTGATGCTAGTCCTATCACCGCTCCCGTTTTCACCTCAACCATAATTCCTATTGCTTTTTTTGATTTAACTTTCCTAAATTGTCTTATTAGTTCTTCTTCTATAAAGTATTGAATATTCGGATCTATAGTTAAAGTTACATTAAATCCATCTCTTGTTTTATCAGCAAGCTTTTTATTACTATCAGACTTGAAATCAAAATTAATTCGGGAAGGATTGGAATTAATTCTTCTCCTCTTTGCATCTCTTTGAATTAGTATTTTACGAGTTGAACCTTCTAAATATCTATTCATCGATTGCTCGACTCCGTATAGACCAACATTATCTACCCCCACAAAACCTAAAAGTGAAGATGCAATTTTTTTTCTTGGATAAAACCTTTTACTCTCTATCTCAAAATTCAATCCTGTTATTTTCAACTTTTTTATCTTTTCTTCTTGCTCAGGATTCAACTTTCTTCCGAGTAAAACATATTTATTTGTTCTTGATAATTTTTTTTGTAAAATTGACTCAGGCACTTGTAAGATTGGAGATAATTTTTCAGATGTAGGAAGTTTGTCTATTATTTTTGAGGTATCTGCATAGAGAGATGGGGATTTTAGGTTTATTGCTAAAATTTCTCCACTGCTGTCATAAATACTTCCTCTTCTAGCTCTTATAGTAATCGTTTTATCTAACTGCCTATTACCTAAGGATTCTAATTTTTCACGTTCAAAGAATTGAATCTTAACTAGTTTTATTCCTACTGATAAAAAACCTATAGAAACTAAGAATGTGCATACAATTAGTCTTCTTTTAAAAATACTTAGCACAAATTCTTTTCCTTAATAGGCGTTTTGATATTTTTTAATTCTTGCTAATAATAACAAACAATATTTTCTCCATTTGAGGAAAAATCATTTTTAATTTTTCTCGTGAAATTTTTTCTATTCTCTTAAGATTACTTAAACTTATTTTTTCTATCTCTAGCGCCTTACGTTCTTCGTCTAAAAAGTTTATTTTTTTTTCAAGTCTTGAAATCTCATATCCTACCTTAACAGTTTCAAGATGCGACCAAAGTAGCGTTGTGACTGCAATAGAGAATCCAAAGAAACACATTATCAAAAAAGCAAAACCTCTATTATTTTCCACTTAAGACTCATATATTATAAAATTCAAAACTAAACCTGAATTAACTTTATACTCTTCCTAAACGCTCAGAAACTCTAAGACGGGAACTCCTAGCCCTGGGATTTATTTGAACTTCTTTATGCGCTGGACGAATAACTTTTTTAGTAAGAACCTTCAACAAAGGAGTTTCTTTTTTTGACTCAGAACGAAAGTAATTCTTCACTATTCTATCTTCAAGAGAGTGAAAACTTATGACGACTATTCGGCCACCAGGACGCAAAACGTCAACTGCTTCAGAAAGTGCAATTTTCAATGATTCTAATTCATTATTAACAAAGATCCGTAATGCCTGAAAAGTTTTTGTCGCCGGATGTATTCGGAAAAATGTGTTGGAATCCCTTTTTATAGCTCTTAGAACAATATTAGAAAGCTCTTCGCAAGTTACAATCTCTTTTTTTGAGCGGTACTTCACTATTTCTCTAGCTATACGACGAGATTTTTTTTCTTCTCCATACTCAAAAATAATATCTGCTATTTCATTTTCTGACATTTTATTTACTATCTCTGAAGCTTTTAGCGAAGAAGTTACATCCATTCTCATATCCAAGAAATCTTCTGATCTTACACTAAACCCTCTTTTGGGGTTATCCATTTGAATGGAAGAAAATCCCAAGTCAAAGATTATTCCATCTACATAATCTATTTTTTCATTTTTGAGGATTTTTTTAATATTAGTGAAATTCGAATGATGGATACGTATAGCATTCCCATAATCTTTAAGCTTATCTTTGCAAATGTTAATAGCATCTCTATCCCGATCACAGCCGACCAGCACACCCGAAGGCTGAATCGCATCCAAAATCAGTTCACTGTGTCCCCCTCCGCCCAAGGTAGTATCTAAGAACACAGCACCGGAAAAAGGTGACAAGAAATTCAAAACCTCTTGAACCATAACCGGGGTATGAGATGCTACGAAATCGATATCATCTACTTTCTTTTGAGTTTTTTTTTCTTTGTAAGTTAATCGCATCAGCATTCTCAAAAAAAAGCATTAAAATTCAAGTTCTATAAATGTTTCTTTTCCTTCTTCCTCAATTACAACAGAAGTTTCAGATAATTCTTTTTTCCAGTTCTCACTACTCCAAATTTCAAATTTATTCTCTAATCCAATGATTACTGCATCTTTTCCAATTTGTGCGGAATCACGAAGTCGCAATGGCAATAAAAGACGACCTTGTCTATCAAGAACACACTCAGTTGCTCTACCATACATACTTCGAACATATCTCCTTACGTCATCTCTATGTGTTGGCAATTGACTAAATTTGTCGCTGAATCTTCTTCGCCATTCTTCTAAAGGATATGCAAAGATACAACCGTCCATATCTAATAAAACAAGTTGATCGCCAAATTTTGAATAAAGATATTCACGGAATCGAGCAGGTATACTTACCCGACCTTTTTCATCAACAGAAACAGTATGCGAACTAATGAGCATCATTTCCCCCCACGATTACCCACTTTTACCCACTAAATGTAATATTTATACCTATTTAATTCAAATATGTCAATATTTAAATATTTTTTACTATAATACGTTTTATTACAATAACTTATATTTGTGGGAGAATGTGGTAAGAAATAGATATACTTGTTTTACGCAGATAAACTAGAGAGAAAATCTGAAATGCATTACAAATAAGGATTAAAAACTATGCTCTTCAGTCGGGAAATCACCAGAACGAACTTCATTACAGAAAGTTTCCACGGCATTTCTACCGTTTGTTCCCAGATCGGAGTAGACTTTAACAAATTTTGGTGTGAAATCACTGAAAAGTCCTAACATGTCTTGGGTAACTAAAATTTGCCCATCACAAAATGGCCCCGCACCGATACCGATTGTAGGAACTTCAATTTCTTCAGTTATCTGAGCTCCTAATTCAGATGGAACACCTTCTATTACCATAGAAAAAACACCCGCATCTTGAAGTGAAAGCGCATCTTCTCGAATTTTATCTGCAACTACTTTGGTTTTCCCTTGAATTTTATATCCACCAAAAGAATGTATACTTTGAGGGGTTAATCCTATGTGTCCCATCACTGGGATCTCTCTGTCTACTAGAGCTTTAACATGTTCGAAAACTCGAACCCCACCTTCTAACTTAACAGCTTCAGCTGCACCTTCCTGCATCAATAAACCTGCATTTTTTAAAGTTTCCTTTATATCAATACCATAAGTAAGAAATGGAAGATCAGATACCAAAAGTGCTTTTGGATTTGCCCTAGAAACAGCTTTGGTATGATGCAACATATCACTTAGAGTTACGTGTGTAGTATTAGGGTATCCCAGCATTACCATTCCCAGGCTATCTCCAACCAAAATCACGTCCACCCCTGCTTCATCAATAATTTTTGCTGTGTAATGATCATAAGCGGTAGCTGAAGCAATTTTTGCTCGAGACTTCATCTTACGGATTTTTGATGTTGTGATTTTCTTTCTTGATACAACTGACTCCAATGAATCTTCAAAGATATTTTTCTTAAGAAAACTGCTTTCCACGGTCGCTTCCTCCAATAAAAGGTAAACGCCTAAACAAAAGGTTTAGAGCAAGATAATGAAAAAACCATACTACATTTTATTTTTATCTTCAATGATTCTTAATGCACTAAATAAAAAATTATTCAATGGCAAATAAAGTTTTCTTTTTTCAGCAAGACGCAAAACCTCTCCAGTCATTTCTTGCAATTCACTTTTACTTCCTTTAAAAAACGATTTGAGCATAGAGTTTTCATTAGCAGAAGTATTCTTAACGACCTTGATAACTTTCGATTTTACTTTTATCGGTAGGTTTTCACTATCAACCAACTGTTGTATTTCTGAACAAAGTTTGCAAAAAACATCTAAAACTGGTTCAAGAACAATATTACCATTTTTGCACTCAAAAAGGGTTGCTAGGGGATTAATTGAACAATTTGCCACAAATTTATTCCACTCTGCAAGACGCGAATCATTTGAGGTGGAAACTACAAACCCTGACGATTGAAATAACGATTTTATTTTCTCTAAGTTAAGATTGTTTTCACAATTCAAATCAGAGCTATTTCTACTTAGCTCAATTTTCGCTTCACCATGCTGTAAGATTTCGCCGGCTTTATTTAATTCACAGCCTGTTTCAATCAAACCTCTAAAAATATTTTTTGTGTCAATTTTTTTATCAATTTTATCAAAAGCGTTAAGTCCATTTGAAACAACAAGAATAACTGAAGAAGATGAAATAGAAGAAAGGAAATTTTGACTAGCACTCAACAAATCAAATATTTTGACAGAAAAGATGACTAGATCAGCTTTTTCTGAAGATGGAATAAGATCGACTATAGGATTAGTTTGAAAATTCCTATTCAAATCCATTTTAAGAAGTAAGCCATCAGACTTAATTTTGTTTAAGTGCCCTTTACTAAAACGAGAAAGGTTTTGAACCCCACCCAATCTAATTTTAAATGGAAACGGTTGCATATTTAATCCCAGCCATAAGTTCGCTGCTAGCATCGAACCTACAGCACCAGGACCCACAATCAGAACTGATTTGAAATTTTCAGATTTAAACTTAATTTAAACTAACCCCACGAGAAATTAAAATAAAACCAACCAACAAAAATACAAAAGAGAGAAAAAACTTTACCTTTTCTCCATCAATCCGACTATTAATAATAGGGGAGACCTGACCACCAATTAAAACTGCAGGTACAGTCATAAATAAAATATTCCAATGAACTGAAATTTGACCAGTTGAAAAAACATATGCATGCACAAGTGTTGCGGGCAAAACTGTTGCAAAAACAATGAGTATACCAGTGCCTATTGCAACTCGAGTTGGAATTTTATTTCGGACAATGAGACTTGTAGAGGCTAATTCTCCAATCCCAATCCCAGTCAATCCAACCAGAATACCTCCTAGAATTGACCACGAAGCACCAAAGGAACCATGAAAATAATAATAATTATATTCTCTACCAAGTTTATCCACTCTCTTAAGTTCAATGCCAAATTTCCTCGCATCTTTTCTTTCTGGAAAGCTTTTAAAACATGTTAAAAGTATGATTCCGCAAAGTATTACCATCAAAGAACCAAGAAAAATCATAATCATGCCAGATGGAACTATATGAGCTAAGAAACCAAATATAATTGAAGTGGGAATCGAAAAGATCAAAACTTTTTTCGCAATATATGTGTCAACAAGGGCTCTTCTGAAGTACCCAGTTAATGCACTACCAAATCCAAAAATTTCTATTGATAAAGCAAGGAAAATACCTTCTATTGGAGTAATCGTTACTCCCGCAAACATAGGAAAGAAGATAATAAAAATTGGCGCAAAAAAAACAGCTCCTTCTACACTTGAACTTGTAGCCATTAGACATACACAAAAAGCAACAGGAAACATCCACCAAAATTCAAAAAAATATTCTAACAATTTGAATCCTCTTCATAATTATCCGTCAAAGAATGTATCATATGTAATCCTTGCAAAGTGTGTTTAACATCATGAGTACGAATTATATTTGCACCATTTATAGAAGCAAATGATTCTGCAACAACAGAACCTATTATACGATCACGCGGGAGTTCAACATCCGTAATTTTTCCAACAAATCCCTTTCGAGAAATTCCAATAGCAATAGGAACATTAAAATCTGCAAACCTAAAAAGTTTATTTATTAATTGCAAATTTTCACTCTTAGATTTATCGAATCCTATTCCAGGATCAATAATAATAGACTCTAAACCTTTGTTCCTAAGCTGGAATAGCTTCGACTCAAAAAAAGAATATACACTTTGTTCAATATGAGAAAATTCTGGCTTTGGAAAAATTTCCTTCACTCTCCCAGGACACATCACAATTAACCCTACACCTGTACCCAAAACGGAGTTTGTCATCTGTTCATCTGTAAAACCATCAATATCATTAATTATATGGATTCCAGATTTCAAAACCTCCTTCACTACATCCGGTTTTCTTGTATCTATTGAAACTAGAGGGCCACTATCAAAATCAAGCCTTTCAAGTATCGGAATAATCCTTCTGAGTTCCTCTATATCTGAGACGGGAACTGAATCTGGATGAGTACTCTCTCCGCCTATATCTATTATATCAGCACCTTCTTTTGTCATTTCATCTATGCGTTCAATAGCGAGATTTGGTTCTAAATATTTTCCGCCATCAGAAAAACTATTTGGGGTAGCATTTAAAACTCCCATTACTTTGACATTATCAAACTTTAGTTCTCTTCCTCTGCATAAAATAGCCAAACTTTCTTTATGCATTTTATTCTTAGAACAATTCATCTAGTTTCCTATTTTTTTATAAATGGATTCCCTGTTTGTAGAATAATATCATCACGAAACCAAAATTTCCTCAGTTCCCCCACTAAATAAGACGATCCAGTTACTACGATAAGATCATCTTTTCCAGATAATCTCAGAGCATCTTTTAAAGCCTGACAAGGGTCTATATAATTCTTGAAATCAGAAATTCTCTTTTCCAACAAAACATTATTTAACTTGTCTAATGAGATATTTCTCCTAGAACCATAGGTAGGAGGAGAAGTAAAAAAGAAGACTCCTCCAATCTCAGAAAATTCTTCTATCATAGCCGAAAAATCTTTCCCCTCAAGAAAACCAATAATAAAAATAATCTTCTCTTCTGATCTTGTTCTCAAGAATTTCATCAAAGCTTTAATCTTATTTGGATTATGGGCAATATCTAAAATAACACTAGGATTTTTAGAAACGATTTCTATCCTACCTGGCAAACGCGACTTAGCTAATCCCTTCACTATACTTAATTCATCTAATCCCAATAATTTACATGCTCCTACCACAACTGCAGCATTATCCAGTTGATGTTCTCCATGCATGGAAATAGATAAATTTTTCATCATAGAACCATCTGAAAAATTTAAATTAAAAGAAGTAGAATTACTCTTTGATTTTACCGATTGAACAACAGGAGCGGAGTAAAATTTCGCAGACTTACTTTTTGCAATTTTAGAAATTTCTCCTCTAACAACGTAATGATTCTTAGACACTAAAACTTGACCATTTTCTGCAATAATTCCTGCTTTATCCCTCGATATTTCGCTGACATTTTTCCCAAGAATTTCCGTATGATCTAGGGCAATCTTTGTTATTACGCTCAATTTTTGACAAAAGGGAATACAAGTTACATCATATTTACCTCCAATTCCGGCCTCAAGAACCAAAATTTTACAATTTGATTCTTTTGCCAGAAGAAGAAAAAGCGCAAAAGTAGATTCAAAAAAAGTCGGAGTGACACTCTTAGGATCTTCGACAATATTTTTGATGACGGAAACAAACCTGTCATAAATTTTAGCAACCAATTTTGGCTCAACAAAACTACCATTAAACCAAAAACGCTCAGATATCGACGAAACATGAGGTGAGAAAAAAGCCCCTACAGATTCTCTTGCAGAGAACAAACACTCGGATAACATCATCGTCACAGAACCTTTTCCGCTTGTTCCAACGACGTTAATAAATTCAAAATCCTCAATCGAAATCCCCAATCTTTCGAAAAGGAATAAAATTTGATTTGATTGATTAACTGTTCTTCTTTTTTCTTTGATGTTTGTTTTAGACGAAAGGGAAAGACTATTTAGAAATTTATCTAAAAAACATATAACTTCTTTACTATTCACACTGCCTTGCCTTTCAAAATACTGTAGAGAATCAATGTCTAAAATGTCTTCTTCCAGTAAAAACCATTGCAATATCCTTTTCCTTTGCTGCCTCTATAATTTCTTCATCTTTGACCGAACCACCCGGCTGGATTATAGCTTTAACTCCAAATTCTGCAGCCTGATCTATTGCGTCTCTAAAGGGGAAAAATGCATCAGAAGCAAGGGCACATCCATCAACAGGAAAGACCGAACGAGATACAGCAAGTTGAGTTGAATCTACTCGGCTCATTTGACCTGCACCTACACCAATAGTGCCAGTTTCATTTGCTAAAACTATCGCATTGCTTTTCACATGACGAACAATGCTCCATGCAATCTTAAGTGCTTTCTCTTCAGATGGAGTCGGCAACCTAGGTGTCATTACAGACCAATCACTAAATTCTTCATCAGAAAAAGAATCTCTCTCTTGCACCAGAAGTCCTCCTGGAACAGCACGAACATCTACTCCCGTAATTGGGAAAGAAGCTAGTCCAGGACATTTCAAAATTCGCAGATTCTTCTTCTTCTGAAAAATCTGCAAAGCTTTTTCATCAAATTCAGGAGCAACAACAACCTCTACAAAAAGACTCCTCATCTCCTCTGCAGTTTCTTCAGACACGGTTTTATTAAAACCAATGACACTTCCAAAAGCTGAAATAGGGTCGCAAGCTAAAGCACGCTTGTATGAATCAACCTGTTTTCCTTCAATTCCAACACCACATGGGTTAGTATGTTTTAGAATTGCGCATGCATTTCCTTTAAGATCAGAAACTAGTTCACACGCCGCAGAAATATCTAAATAATTATTAAAAGACAACTCTTTACCACCTAGAATAACTGTTTTAGAAAGAGAAAAATTTTCATCACTCTGAAAACTATAGAAAGAACCTTTCTGATGAGGATTCTCTCCGTATCGTAGAACTTTCTCTCTTTTTAAAGACATCTCAATTTTCGGAGCAAAATAATCGTCTTCATTTTTTGTTGATTTTGATAGGAATGAAGCAATGGCAGAATCATAAGAAGACACATGATCAAATGCTTTAAAAGCAAGTCTCTTTAAAAAAATATCAGCAAAGTCTTCACCTGATTCAATATACCCAACCAATTCATCGTAGTCTTCAGGTTCTACTACAACAGCCACCCTGCCATGATTTTTAGCCGCAGCACGAACCATAGTTGGTCCGCCAATATCAATTTTCTCTAAAGCATCTTGCAAAGACACTTCTGGATTAGAAATAGTTTCTCTAAATGGATATAAATTCACAATTACTAAATCAATACAAGGAATCTTATTAGATTCCAATTCACTTTTCTGATCAACTCTTCCTAAAATCCCTCCTAAAATCTTTGGATGTAATGTTTTAACTCTACCATCAAGAATTTCAGGCTGACCCGTATAATCGCTAGCTTGTACTACTTCAACGCCAGAGGATTTTAGAATATTGGCAGTTCCACCTGTAGAGATAATTTCCCAGTCAGCTTTCTGTAAAACTTTCCCAATTTTCTCAATGCCCTTCTTGTCACTAACGCTTAAGATTGCTCTCTTTTTATCGGACATCTTAATTGTTCTCCCTGATCACTTCATAATTTTCAGAAATCAGTCTCTTTACCAGAAACTCCAAATGATCATTTCCTCTAACCTCTAAATAAAGACGTGATAGAGTATGATTTATGGGCACTTGAGTTGAAAATCTATCATGCTCTATATGTATAATATTAACTCTCTCCTCAGAAACAATTTGAGAAAGTCTTGTTAGTGCACCAGGAACATCATGAAGAGGAACTTGCAACTTAGCGTATCTATTATTCAGTGCAAGACCCTTACCTATAATCCTAGAAAGAAGATTAACATCTAAATTTCCACCACAAATTAACGCAACTGTTTTTCCAGTTGGTTTAACTTTCTCATCAAACAAAGAAGCCAAAGGAGCGGCGCCAGCAGCTTCTGCTAACATTCTTTCTTCTTCAAGCAAACGTAAAATAGCAGATGCCATCGAGTCATCTGAAACAGAAATAATCTGATCTGAATTCTCTTGAATAATTGGGAAACAATTCTCTCCTACTTTTTTTACTGCAATACCATCAGCTATAGTAGAAATAGATGAAACTTCAACCGAATGACCTTTTTTCATAGATTCTTTTAAAGAGGGGACGCCATCAGCCACGACACCTATGACTTGTGTATCTGGCTTCAATGTTTTTACTACCGAAATCACTCCAGAAATTAATCCTCCACCCCCAACAGAAACAATTATAGTATCAACATCAGGGACTTGTTCTAAAATTTCTAAGGCAACAGTTCCCTGTCCAGCTACAACATCGGAATCATCAAAAGGATGAATCATAACTAGTCCTCTTGATGATTCATATTCGCTCGCTCTTGCATATGCGTCATCAAAAGTTGACCCATATAGTTCTACTTCAGCACCAAGTGCCTTCACTGCGTCTAATTTAGTATTTGGTGTGTATTCAGGCATTACGACAAGGGAATATATGCCAAGTTGCCTAGCTGCGAAGGCAACACCCTGAGCGTGGTTTCCTGCAGATGCAGTAACTACACCAGATTTCCTTTGATTCTGATCTAACTTACTAATGGCATACATAGATCCTCTAGTTTTGAAAGATCCAGTTCTTTGTAGATTCTCTAATTTAAGGTAAAGATCAAAACCAAGCTGTTCTGAAAAGTCTTCACTCAATCTGCACGGAGTCTTTCTTAAATGTGGTCTTATAACATCAAGAGCAAGGGAAGACTCACTACAAATAGAAGACAAACTAAAAGTATCAGTTTTTTTAGAAACCATTTAGACCTCAATTTTACATAAAAAGCTAGAGTGGACCTATAAGCCGGGTTCTGTTTCCCATAAATGGGCTATGGTCATCTATCTAGCACGAAAGTTGCCTTCCGTGTCGAGCGGCCTACCCAGAGGTTTAGACGAGCAGCCTTTTATTTACCTCTCTATTTGGCCTTGCTCCGAGTGGGGTTTGCAGAGCCGATTTGGTCACCCAAACCGCTGGTGCGCTCTTACCGCACCGTTTCACCCTTACCTTTTTAAAGGCGGTTTACTTTCTGTTGCACTTTCCCTGAAGTCACCTTCGGTGGAAGTTATCCACCACTCTGCTCTTTGGAGCCCGGACTTTCCTCTTGTGATAATCACAAGCAACCATACAGTCCACTCTAACTAACAAAAATCTAAAACATATTACGGTCAATCACTTCATTTACCAATTTATCTGCTTTTTTATTCTCAATTCGATTTACATGAACCACTTGAACATGTTCTAACTTTTCTGCAATAGCCTTTGCTTCGTCATAAAGACACTTAATAGATAAATTTTTAACCTTATACAAGCCCGACCATTGACGAGCCATTAATTGTGAATCAGTTATAATTTTTACTCTTTTCGCACCTAAATCTACTGAACGATTTAGAGCTAGCAACAATGCACTATATTCAGCAACATTATTTGTGGCTTGTCCTAAAAAACTTGAGATTTTATCTATCAAAACATCATTATTATCATATATCAGTGCAGCAGCACCTGAAGGACCAGGATTACCTCTTGATGCACCATCAGTAAAAATACATAACTCTTCTTGAATCAAATCTATTATCTTTGAACCTCATCTTGTGCACTTATGGAAGTTTCTTCTATTTCTGTTTCCTTGTAATATAGAATTCTTCCACAATGGCTACATGTAAAAATAGAATCTTCAGAATCCCTAATTTCAAAAAACCTTTGGAGTGTCTCAGACATTTTACACCCTTGACAATTCCTCTCAACAATAGGCGAAACAGCGAGACTCCTTTTTCCTTCTAAAAGTGTTTCGTATAAATTCAACCAATTTTTAGAAATAGTTGAAGATAGATTATTTTTCTCCTCAATAAGATTGTTCAACTCCTCTTCATAGCTTTTTTTCTTGGAATTAAGTTCTTCTATTTTAACGCTCACCTTCTGACCTTCAACTTTCAATTCACTTTCTACGTCTCTTATCTTTTCCTGCAAATCTGGTAAAATCTCTAACTTTTCAAGTAAAGACTCTTCTATTAAATCAATTTTTTTCTTGTCATTCTCTATCTCATTACTCAAAGCATTATACTCATTATTAGTTTTAACCATCGCTTGTTTCGAACGGGCTTCTTTCAATTTTTCGTTCAACATTTGAATTTGTCCTTCGAAATCTTTCTGAGCTTTTTCTGCAATTGAAACCTCTTCTTGAACTTCTTTCATCTTATTATCAAACACGACCAAAGTTTCATTCTGTTCATCAACTTGTTCAGGAATTTGATTGATCAATTCATTCAATTTATAAATTTTAGAATCTATAGATTGTAAGTTAACAAGAGCTGACAACTCTAAATTTTTCAACGCAAAACCTCCAAATCTCAAAAATTTATTATGGTGGGCCCACTTGGATTCGAACCAAGAACCAACCGGTTATGAGCCGGACGCTCCACCATTGAGCTATGGGCCCAATATTTGCATACTTCGATGCAAGGACAAGATTGATTTAAATTCTTTTAAAAAGAAACTTTCTAATTTTCATCAGTAAAACTTTTTAGTCTTTTACTCCTATTAGGGTGACGCAGTTTTCTAAGAGCTTTAGCCTCTATTTGTCTAATTCTCTCGCGAGTAACACTAAAATCATGACCAACCTCTTCTAAGGTATGCTCATTTTCTTTTCCAATACCAAATCTTTTACGAAGAACCTTCTCTTCTCTTGGAGTCAGCGTTTGCAACACCTCTTGAGTCTGCTCACTCAAACTTACCTTTACAACTGATTCTTGAGGTGAAACCGCTTTTCTATCTTCTATAAAATCGCCTAAACTGCTATCTTCTTCTTCACCAATTGGAGTCTCTAGACTGATAGGTTCCTTTGCAATTTTGAGAACCTTTCTTACCTTATCAAGAGGTAAATCCATTTCTTTTGAGATTTCTTCAGGAAATGGCTCACGACCTAATTTCTGCACAAGCAAACGGGATGTACGTATCAATTTATTTATTGTTTCAATCATATG